>CAZGLZ010000149.1:0-7583 GCA_964526245.1 uncultured Chloracidobacterium sp.
AAGCCGCGGCGGCGATCCGTTCTTTTCTACCTTTGCCAAATTAGACTTCGCCATAACTAACGAGCAGCACGTGTCCGCTTTCTTTCTTCATTTCTTTTTCGGTGGTTAAAATCTTTTTCCAACCACGAAAAAAGAGGAGAAGCCGATCAGGCTAACTTCCAGCGATCGGCGAGCCAAAAATGCCGACCGCGAGTTCTGCCCAGACCAAGAAGAGAATAAAGAGCAAACCGAGCACCGCGGCGACCCGTGTCCAGAACCCCGTCACGATCCTGAGCGCGAGCTCGATCGCGAGGCCGGTCCCGAAAAGCAGCACGCCGGCGACGATGAAGTCGAATGCATCCCAGCCCACCTCGCTCGTGAACTGCATCGCGACCAGCGGCACCATAAGCAACCCCGCCGCCGCGAGCATCAATAACACAAGCCGTTTGTTGTTCATTTGAATTACGTTTTCCATATTCTGTATTCAGCGAGTCCCGGTTCTTGATTCATCACTCACCATTCACCATTCACCATTGGATTCACCGTCCTTACTCACGTCCGGGCTTGCTCAATGAGCCCTTGCTTACGCGCGGGCCTCCGACACCGCCCTCGTCACTTGTCCCTCGTCACTCGCCACTATCCACCGTATTTCCTGGCGATCACCGCTCCGAAAATTATGTGAAGCAGGCCAAAGCTTGCGGCCATCATCTCGTCGCCCGAGCCCTTTGGAAGGGCGAGCGTGATCGCCCCAAGCACGATGAAGCACCAGCCCATCACCGGAACCGCCCGCACCGAATACGCACCGCCGCCGACGACCGCCGCTCCGTAGCAGAGCATCCACATTCCTGCCATCACGCCGTAGTGATCGAACCGCCAGAGCCCGAACGTAAGCGCAACGCCGACGATGATCGGCGGCGCAAAGCTCATCGCGAACTTGCGTGCCGGAGCCGAAAAGAGCGATTGCCCGCCGAGCTTCGCCTTTTGCCACATCGCCAAAAGCCCGATAGCAAAGGCGAGAAACGCCTCAACGACCCAGATGACCAGCCAGTTGCGAAGATAGATCTGCTGGTTCGCAAAAAAGGCAGCACCGATCGCGGTCGCACCCATCAGCATGCCGCCATAGCCGGGCACGGCCGTAAAGCTCGTCGAGCGTTCCATCGTCGAGCGGATAAAGTCGAGGTTATCGAGCGCCCGGTCGCCAAGGCTGACGGGCTCATCGCGTTCGGTCTTCTGTAGAGGAGATATCTTCGCCATCGCGTAGATGAATATATGCCAAGTAGTCGGATACGTCAAGTACTTTGTGATGTAAAGTGTTAAAAATAACAACGGCGGGCCGAAACCCGCCGATAGAATGACAACCCGGAAGCTTTCTAATGTTCTTCTCCGACCTTTACCTTGCCCTTGAAGGTTCGGAAAAGAAAGGTGTAATAGCCGAGAGCGATGATGATCCCTATCGGCCACCAAAGCAGTGCTACGCTTAATCCGTAGTCGCCCGCACGCGTGTTGTAAACCGTTAGGCTATTTGCCGGGTCAAGAGCCGGAAGCACGAGTGGAAATAGGCCGAAGACCGCCCCGCCGAGCATCATCGCAAGATAAACGCCCGAGGAGATGAACGCATTGCGGTCTTGCCCTTTCGCGTTGAAATATTTCATCGCCGCGAGCGATGCCGCAACGGCCAAGGGTATCAGCCACCCGATCGGTAATGCGTAGTAGTTATCAAGCAGCGTAGGCCGGACGTACATCACCGCCAAAAGGCTCAGCACCGTTACACCGACCAAGGCATACCAGCCGACGCCGACAACCTTGCGGGCGCGCAAGTTCATTTCATCCTCGGTCTTCATTGCCAGGTAGTTCGCCCCGTGGACGGCAAGTGCGACAAAGGCAACGACGCCGGAAAGAACCGTGAACCAATCGAGGATGCCTGTCTCGCCAGTTGTTCCCCAATGCGTGAAGAGCGGCTCGAAAAAGTAGCCTTCAGAATTGAGCGGAACGCCGCGGATGACATTCCCGAGCGCCGCCCCGAAAAAGATGGCCAGCAGGATGCTTGCCAGCGAGAAGACGAAATCCCAGAAGCTCGTCCACATATGGTTGTGTTCAAGCTGATGGCGAAGCTCGATGCCTGCGGCCCGCATTATCAAGAGCCAGAGCACCATGATCAGTGGAAGATAGAAGCCCGAAAATGCTGAGGCGTAAAGCATCGGGAATGCAAAATACAAAACACCGCCGGTCGCCAGCAGCCAGACCTCGTTGCCGTCCCAGACCGGGCCTATCGTTCGGATAACGGCCGCACGCTCGGCGTCATTCCGGCCAACGAAATAGTGGACAATGCCTGCGCCAATGTCGAACCCATCGAGGATGACATAGCAGACCAGCATAAATGCGACGATCATGAACCAGATCAATTCCATATCAGCCTCCCTTTAGTTCTCTCCTCCAACGGCCGCTGCGGCCGCCGTCAGCTCTTCGGCCCCGTGTTCTATCCGCCTGAGCATCAGGAAGATATAGAGCAGCGAAAGCACCGTATACATTCCAAAAAAACCGAGAAGGGTGAACATCACATTGCCCGAAGAGACCATGTGCGAAGCACCCTCTTCTGTTCTGAAAAGCCCGTAAACGAGCCACGGCTGGCGGCCGAGTTCCGCCGTCATCCATCCGACCGTATTCGCGATGAACGGAAACGGGAAAAGAAGCATCAGGATCCAGAGCAGCCAGTTCGACTCGAAGAGCCAACCTCGCCAAAGCCAGATCGCCGCAATAACCATTATCGCGATAAAGATGGTCCCGAGCCCGACCATTATGTGAAAGCTGTAATAGAGCAGCGGGATGTTGTCCGGATGTTGGTCTTCCGGGAATTCGTTGAGCCCCTTCACCCTGGCGTCCCAACGCTGATAGGTGATGAAGCTGAGAGCGGCTGGAATGTGGATCGCGTTGTCGAGCCGCTTCTTTTCCATATCGGGCTGCCCGATCAGAACAAGCGGTGCACCCTCCGTAGTATCAAATAGCCCTTCCATCGCGGCGAGCGTTACGGGCTGATGTTTGGCGACCATCTTGCCCTGCCAATCACCGGAGGGGAAAAGCATCCAAATGCTCGCCAGGCACCCGGCAATGACGCCCGCCTTGACGAACATCTTTCCGAATTCGACCTGCTGCTTCGAGAGAATATAAAAGGCACCTAGAGCGGCGACGGCAAAACTGCCGGTTACAAGAGCCCCGCCCATGTTGTGCATGTACTGATAAACGGCCCATTCGTTGAGCACCAGTGACCAGAAGCTCGTTAGATGAACGCTGCCGTCTGCGGCGACCTCGTAACCGACCGGATGCTGCATCCAGGCATTGGTCGCAATGATGAACCAGCCCGAGAGCCACGTTCCGACAAAGATCAAAAATGCCGAAAGCCAGTGCAGGGCCTGCCCGAGCCGCTTCTCGCCGAAGAGAAACAGCCCGATGAACGACGACTCAAGAAAGAACGCGAACGTCCCTTCCATCGCGAGCGTTTGCCCGATAACGCCGCCGGCATATTTTGAAAACACGGCCCAATTTGTCCCGAACTGAAACTCCATCGGGATGCCCGTAACGACTCCGAATAAGAATGTAATGCCGAAGATCTTGCCCCAGAACCTCGCGGCCTCGTTCCACATTTCGTCTTTTTTCCATATCGCGAGCGACTTGAAAATGACGATCAGCGGAGCAAGGCCCATCGTAAGTTGGGGAAAAAGATAATGATAGGTGACCGTAAATGCGAACTGCAGACGGTCAAGGGTAAGCGACTCCATTTGAGAATTCCTCCCGTTTTCTCAAGGTAAAGAACCAGAAGCCGTCCGACGCTGCAGGGTACGCAGGGCGTGTGTACACGGGAATAATCGGCCCATTTGGGCCAGAGTGCAAGTTAGTAAGGGTAATTTCAGATGTCGACCAATATCAGTCCTGCTAATATATCACGACGGAGGGTAGCCCGGGTCGGCCTTTCTGCTCCCGCGATCAGGACCTCTTGCCCTTATTCTGCTGGTTCTTCGGGTTGTTGACGATGTCGCCGTAGTTTTTCAGCGGCGGTGCGGCGGGATCGGACATTGAGAACGTCAGCCGGTCGCCCTGGCGGATAAAATGGCGGCCGTTCCATTTATAAGAGGAGCGGGTGAAGTGCGAGGGGCAGCAGAGTTGGGCCTCATCGCCTGTGATCTTGCCGGTCTCGACCTCGCCGAGCATATAGCGGTCCTGGCCGTAAAGCTCGATGACGAGCTGGCCGTTCTCGGGCCTGATGTCCTTCAGGCCGCCGTCGGTTCGGTCGCCGGTGCGGAAGTGCCACAGGAGCTCGGGCTTTTCGTCCTTCCAGGTATAGACGTATATGACCTGCGGGATCGCATTGCCGGCCGTTTCGATCTTTAAGACCACGATCGCTTCATCCTGCCCGTCGCCGGTCGCATCGAAGTATTTTGTAACGACGTGTGACATCCCGATCCGTCGTTCGGCCCGTGCCTCGGCCTTCTCGTCCTCGCTCATGTCGTCGGAAACGGTACCGGAAACGGCCGCGACCTTGCCGTTCTCAAGCCGAATGTCGCTGCCGTCAGGGTTTTGCCAGCCGCGAGGCAGCGGATAGGAATGATTTAGAAAATCGTAGCTGCCGAGCGGCGAGGCCGTCTCGCGAAAGCGGCTGTCTGAGATCTCGGTCTGGAGGTCTGGTATCTCCGGCGTCGGTTCGGGAACGGGCTCGGCCGGCGGAGCGGGCTCGGCGACGGCCTGCTGGGCATCAACGGTTTCCGGCGGTGCCGAATCGACCGCCGAACCGCACCCGGCCGAAACGAGAGCAAAGCAGAGAAACGTAAAAAACACCCAAATGCGATAGTTCATCATCTTGCTGCAGAGAGCCGCCGCGGCGGCGGCCAGATGGTTCGCTTGGGGAAAATTGCTGAATAAAAACACTTATCGGTCTCAGGCCCGGGTCAAGCTTCTATATTTGATCCGGTGCGGCTGGTCGGCATCATGGCCGAGCCGGCGTTTTCGGTCCGCTTCGTATTCGCTGTAATTTCCGTCGAAATATTCGACGTGAGAATCGCCTTCAAAGGCCAGGATGTGAGTCGCTATGCGATCAAGGAACCAGCGGTCGTGACTAATTACGACGGCGCAGCCGCCAAAGTTCTCCAATGCTTCCTCGAGCGCACGCATCGTATTTACGTCGAGGTCGTTCGTTGGTTCGTCTAAAAGAATAACATTTGCACCCGACTTAAGCATCTTGGCCATATGAACCCGGTTGCGCTCGCCGCCCGAAAGCTGCCCGACGCGCTTCTGCTGATCACTGCCCGAGAAGTTGAACCGCGAAACGTAACCGCGGGCATTGACCTCGCGTTTGCCGAGCGTTACAAAATCGAGCCCATCGGCGATCTCTTCAAAGATGGTCTTGTCGGCATTGAGCGAATCGCGCGATTGATCGACATAGCCGAGCTTGACGGTCGGCCCGACCCGGAAGGTGCCCGCATCCGGCTCGTCCTGGCCGGTGATCAGACGAAAGAGCGTCGTTTTGCCGGCTCCGTTCGGCCCAATTACGCCAACGATGCCGCCCGGCGGAAGCGAGAATTCGAGGTTCTCGAAAAGCAGCTTGTCGCCGTAAGCCTTCGAAACGCCATGAGCTTCGATCACCAGATCGCCGAGCCGTTCGCCGGGCGGGATGAAGATCTCAAGCTCTTCGCTGCGTTTCTCCGATTCGGTCGCGACGAGCTTTTCGTAGTCGTTGATGCGGGCCTTTGATTTCGCGTGCCGGCCCTTCGGCGACATCCTGATCCACTCAAGTTCGCGTTCGAGCGTCTTCGCTCGTTTGTCCTCGGTCTTTTGTTCCTGAGCGAGGCGGTTCTGCTTTTGCTCGAGCCAACTCGAATAATTGCCCTTCCACGGAATGCCCTCGCCTCGGTCGAGTTCGAGGATCCAGCCGGCGACGTTATCGAGGAAATAGCGGTCGTGCGTAACGGCAATGATCGTTCCTTCATACCGCTGAAGGTGCTGTTCAAGCCACGCGACCGACTCGGCGTCGAGGTGGTTCGTCGGCTCATCGAGCAATAGAATATCGGGCTTTTGAAGCAGCAACCGGCACAGAGCGACGCGACGTTTTTCACCGCCGCTCAGGTTTTTGATCGGCGTTTCCGGCGGCGGGCAGCGGAGCGCGTCCATCGCCATCTCGAGCCGCGAATCGAGGTCCCAGGCATCGGCGGCATCAAGCTTTTCCTGCACCTCGCCCTGCCGTTCGATGAGCGCGTTCATCGCGTCGTCGTCCATCGGCTCGGCGAATTTAGCATTTATCTCTTCGAATTCTTTCAGCAGATCAACCGTCGATTGCACGGCCTCTTCAACGATCTGTTTGACCGTCTTACTCTCATCAAGCTTCGGTTCCTGCTCAAGCAGCCCGACCGAATAGCCTTTCGAAAAAACGACCTCGCCGTTAAATTCTTTGTCGATGCCTGCGATGATGCGAAGCAGCGACGACTTACCCGCACCATTTAGGCCAAGCACGCCGATCTTTGCCCCGTAAAAGAACGAAAGATAGATGTCCTTAAGGACCGGCTTCTTGTCGTAAAATTTTGATACCTTGACCATCGAAAAGATGATCTTGTTTGGTTCTTGATTGCTCATTGAAAAAATGTCCTATTGCGTGTCGTCGAGCGTGATCAACGCAGTAACGTTTCGGCTCGTATGCAAGACGCGCACAATTTCGATTCGGTTGCTTTTCTCGACGTAGAATATCAGATAGGGAAATCGCGCCAACGGCCACTGTCGTAGACCCGGAATATCAAGCTCATGGCCGAAGCGCTGAGAACCGGCACCGGGCTGTTTGGCGAGGCTCTGCAGAGCCGATTCAAGCTGGTTCAGGAAACCTGTCGCCGTCTCGTTTCCGGCCTCTACCTGATAATAGGCAACCGTCGACTCAATGTCGCCGTCGGCTTTTCGACGGCGAACGATCGGTTTTCGTTTCACCTACTTCTTCTCCGCGACTCGTTTTCTGAATCTATCAAAATACGCTGCGTCCATGGGTTCGTCGATCAGGGGAGATTCCATTCCCTCGATCAGTAGCCGCCGAAGACGAACGCGATCCTGCTCCTTTCGCAGTACGTCCCTCACATACTCGCTGCTGCTGGTATAAGCGCCCTCGGAAACCTGCGAGTTGACGAATGCCCTCAGCTCCTCCGGAAGCGATATGTTCATCGTGCTCATAAGTGAAAATATATCACCCATGGCAAACTTTGCCAACGTGGTTACTAGTTTACACGGATCGCTGTCAGGTCGGTGTTTATGAACTTCTGGTCAAAGTACCAGGCGTTACTGAATGTGGTGTTCCCGCTGAACGGGCCGTCACGCTCGGTCGGGGTATCGGCCTGCAGCACGAGGTTCCATTCCTGGATTCCGGAGAAGTAATGGAATGTGAACTTGTAGGTGATCTTTTCCAGCTTGCGGTTCTGCGTGGTTGCGAGCGTCCCGAGAGCGTCGCTGCCGCCTGCCTTGTTGTATGCGGAGATGGTGCTTTTCGAAGGCGTGATGGTCAAGGTATTGCCGGCGACCGTATAGCGGCCGTTTTCCTTGACGATGAAGATCCGCGGATGCGTCATCCTGAACGTCCGCTCGGT
>CAZGLZ010000150.1:0-7349 GCA_964526245.1 uncultured Chloracidobacterium sp.
CCACATATCTCGGCACAAACTCGCTACGGACGAACTGGGCTTCGTGCTCTTCGGTGACGGCCTCGAGATCGTTTTCGTCCGGCAAACCTTCACCAGGTACAAGTACCGTACCGGCCGGAGTTATCTCGAGTGCAGTGCCTTTGCCGTCATTGGCAAGAACGAAAAAGGAATTCGGAGCCGGCGGGAAAGGATAAACATAGCCCTCCCAAAGCTCTGCGATAAAATTAGCGACCCGCTCGGGTTCATTTGCTGCGATAGAAATATGATTGATCATTGCGAAAAGCCTCCTGTGTTTAAGGATGGAGAGAACTACCTACTCCACCATTCAAACGCGAAGGTTGGCCGCAATGTGTATCAGGCTAGCCAAGCATCTTCGTCCATTGAATATACTTCTTCGAATCGAACTTCCGTCCCGTGCTTCCGCTCGTCATATAGCGGATCTGGCCGAAAACTGGCCGCTCCATCCACGGGCGATCGTGCTTTCCAAAGCACCACAGGATACCGGCGTAGGAATTCGGATTGCGGCCGTCGAGGCAGTATTTGTTGTTCAAGTGGACGAGCGTTTCGAACGCCTCCTCGTAGCTGCGCGACCACGCGATCACATTCTTGCCCCAGAGCATCCGGACATAGTTGTGCATCTCCCCGGTCAGAACCATCTCACGCTGGCAGGCGTTCCAAAGCTCGTCATGCGTTTGGCCCGCTTCAAGTTCTTCCAAAGTGTAGGTCACTTCGCGATGGTCATCGGCATGTACACGCATCGTTTTATAAACCCAATCAGGCAGGGCTTCGAGCGAATCATACTTCGGATTATGCCGCGTCATGTTGTATGAAAGCTCGCGACGGACGATCAGCTCCTCAAGGTATGCGTCTTTCGATTCCTGCGGAGCGTCTGCGTCTTGAACTGCCAAGGCAACCTCAAGCGGCGAGAGGAAACCGAAATGCAAATATGCCGAAAGCCGTGAGGAGCCGTCGCGGTCGGGTTTATTCCGGGCATTATCGTAATCGGGCAGGATCTCCTCGACAAATTGCTTCAGCCGCTTCCGGCCGTTTGCGGTTCCGCCGTGATAGACAGGTGAGGGCTTGACGGAATGATCGATGTCACAATGAGAGACAAGCTCGGCGATATTATCGGCGGTCACGATCGTCTCAAAGCTCGCATCGATATCTATGTTCGCACTATCTTTTTCTACCGCTTCCTCGGCGAATGGTTTGAGATAACTCGGCAGCAGCTTCTTGATCTTTGGGCGGATGGTGTACGCAGCATACTCTTCCTTGACGAACTTCGACATCGGAATAATGCCGTTCGAGTCAACCGCGTGGACGGCGATCTCAGCCCGTTCAGCGATTCGGCGATTGTGGCCGGGGATGATAAAGCAGGGAAAGTCGTCGGTCACAATCAAGGCAGCATCTCTAGCAAGTTTTGCAACCGTGTTCTTGGGAGAGCTTTCATCTTTCTGCAGATAGAAAATGTACCTTATTCCAAGCTCTTCGAACTTTCGACGCTTTTCCTCAACGCCTTCGAGGATAAAGGTATGTATGCGGTCGCTCGCCCATGGATAGTAATACTTCAACGCCTCGTAAACGACGAGCGGCATCTTCAACTCATTCGCCCTGCGGATCGCCCAAGTGAGCGCATGGTTACGCGACGTCCGCTTGAACATCTGCATCCAACAAAGGACATATCGGCCATTCGTGTTTACTGGTTTGTCGTTAAGCTGAACGACTCTTTCATTGATCCGCATCTAGACTTAATATATAGACCCAGAGGTCACAGAGATAATGAGAACTCGAATGGATCTTTCCCGAAACATTGGTTTCGTCGTTCCTTGTCTTTTGATTTTCGCTCTCTTTGTCGTCGACCGAAAGTCTCTCGCCCAAGAGTTCAGGACCGTCCACGAAGGGGTTGAGTATGCACAGGTCGAGCTGAGACTCGGCGAAGATCCGGTGAAGATAAACCTCCTCCGTCTCGATCTGAAAAGGGTTCGGCTCGACGTCCACCACGCCCTGGACAAAGCCATTGGCCTCGAAACGACATCATCGATCGCCAAACGCAAAGGCGCCGTCGCCGCGATCAATGCGGGGTTCTTTCGTTTGGATAAGAGTGAGTTTGCCGGTGACGCGGCGAGCGTCTTAATGGTCGACGGAAGACTATTGAGCGAAAGTTCCAACGGGCGCATTGCAATCGGCATTATTAACGGAAAAAAGAAGACGGACGTTTTCTTTGGGAACGATGTTCTGAAACCGATGGTCACTGGCTCGAAATACTCTGTTATCGGTGTCGACGGCGTAAACCGCCAACTCAAAGGCGATGAGAAGATTGTGTATACCCCGGAATTCGGTCCAAGTACGCTGTCTGCCCAAAATACTTCGGAGCTAATAGTCCGACAAGGCCGTATTGTTGAGATCTCGCAAAAAGGAAATAGCTCTATTCCGAAGGATGGATTCGTAATATCGACGAACGGAGAATTTGGTGATGCATGGAAAGTTCGTTCAAAGGTTCGGCTTTCAATGGCAACTACGATTCCAACGTATGACCTTGCGGCCGACATCGAAGATGAAAGGAACCGAAAGGAAAAATTTCTGACATTTGGCCGTGAAGTCGTCTTCAAGCTGGAAGACGTTACGAACGGCGTTCCCCAACTCATTAAGAATCGAAAGATCGATATCACTTGGGAGCAGGAAAAAGCTTCGCGGGCTTTTGTATTCAACCGGCACCCTCGGACGGCTGTCGCAAAGATGAAGGACGGCAAGTTTTTGATGATCACCGTCGATGGACGGCAGCCGGGCGTGAGCGTTGGGATGACGCTGCAGGAATTAGCTGAATATCTGCTAAACCTCGGTGCGGTCGATGCGATGAACCTTGACGGCGGCGGTTCGACGACGATGGTCCTCGACGGCAAGGTCGTCAACAAACCATCCGACCCGACCGGCGAACGAAAGATCGGCGATGCCATCGTCGTTACCCTACGAAAACCCGCCCGGCCGGCAAGTCGCAAAAACTAACCGGCCAAGCAATGATGTTCTTTGAAGATCAGCTTTTCTTGGAATAGTTTCGATAGATCGTTTCGATCCACGCGTTTGTGTTGATGAAGCCCGAGCCTGCTTCCTTGTACTTCTCCGGTAACCCCGCTGCCTTCAGTTCATCGAGCGTCTTACCTGCGGCCATCCCCTGGCGAATGATCAACGAGGTATCGATGATCATCTGATGATATTCACGCAGATCGTTCAGCGTCGCTAGCGGCCCGTGGCCTGGAATTATCTTTGCATCGGCCGGTATCATC
Organism: uncultured Chloracidobacterium sp.; assembly: GCA_964526245.1. GTDB lineage: Bacteria > Acidobacteriota > Blastocatellia > Pyrinomonadales > Pyrinomonadaceae > OLB17. Next base: position 3,282 of record CAZGLZ010000150.1, read on the forward strand.
TGGATCATATCGCCGATATTCCGGATAAGCCCATCGACCGTTCCGCCGCTTTCAAGATCAACGAATGGGAAGCGAGCGACGAAGAAATCATCTCCGAGGTGAACGACGTTCGACGTCTCAAAGAAAAGCACGGTGTCGCCATCCGTGTGGCCTTTCGGGAAGTGGATCGCCTTTACCTTTTCGCCGTTGAAGTGGAGGTTCATGCCCGTGCCGTATGTAAAGATCGGAAGTGCGATCTTTGGCGAAGGCGTCCGAGCCTGTCCGCGGAACATCGTCACTTCTTCCATGCGCTTTCGTACGTTTTCGTGGGCGATGATCATCGCGTCGCGACCAAAGACCTCGTTCCCGCCAGTGTGGTCGCCGTGCCAGTGGGTGTTGAAAATGAAACGCGGTTTGTCCGAGCCAAGTTTCGTGAGCTCAGCCTTAATGCGGTCGGCCACGTTGGCAAACTGCGTATCGATCATCAGAATGCCGTCCGGCCCGACCGAAAGGCCAATGTTGCCGCCTTGGCCAAAAAGCACGTAAACACTTCCCGCGACCTTTTCGGTTCTGAAATTCACCTGCTCCGCGATCTTCGCGTGTCCATCGATCAAGCTGGCGTGCCCGAATGCGGGGCCGGTGCACAGAAGTACTGCAATAGCTAACGTCAAAACCTGTTTCATAAATGTCCTCCGGGTGGAATTTGGATACAGTCTATCATTCGTCTCTCGTTTTGATACGGATTTTACAACCTGCAGCATCATACGTATCTTCCGCGGCCGAGCGCGTACGTTCCGTTCAGGAACGGGTTGTTCTGCCTTTCATCGCCGACGGCGGTCTCCGGTCCGTGGCCTGAGTAAACGGTAAATTCGTCGCCGAGCCGAAGAATATTCACGTTTATCGATTCAATCAGTTGATCATAGTCGCCGCCGGGCAGATCCGTACGGCCTATCGAGCCCGCAAAAAGGCAATCGCCAACAAAGACCTTTTTCTCGTTCTTTTCGGCAAGCACTACGTGGCCTCGAGTGTGCCCGGGGCAGTGATAGACATCGAAAATTAGTTCGCCGAGCTCATATCGCTCCCCATGTTCCCAATTGCGGGTAAGCTTCGGTGGCTCGGCATAGTCGAGCCCGAGTGCGGCAAGCTGCGTTTGCGGTAGGCCCATCATCAGCGGCTGTTGCGGAAGTCCGTAGTAAAGGTCCTCGTCGTCTTTGTGAATGATCACCTCGGCATCGGGAAAGGTATCTTTTAGGAATTTCGTCCCGCCGATGTGATCGAGATGGCCATGTGTAAGTGCGACAGCCTGCAGTTCCCAGCCTTTACCGCGTATCAGATCAACCATCTCCGATGAATCCGCACCGGGGTCGATCGCTATAGCGCGACCGGTCCGCTCGCACGCGACGATGCGCGAATTTTGTTGAAAAATTGATAGAACAAACTTAGCAATGATCATTTACTTTAAAAGCGAGTCGATAAGACCGGCCGGGTCGGTCTCTCCTTCATATCGGCCGCGGAGCACGAAAAGCACCGCCTCACGGTAAGCATTGGCGGCTGGCCGGCCGGGAAAACATGGAGTTTCGTTCTCCTCAATACTTAAATATGACAAAAGGCATCCGAGAAGCATCCACAAAAGAGTCTCTTCTTCAGAACCGATAGGATTGTGCTTGATGATAGTTTCTCGGTCCTCGCGTATGCCCTCTATGATCCGCCTGAGCTCGATTTCGCTGATATTTGACATAAGCTCGTCATTAAGAGCGTAACGAACCGCTACAAACGAATCAAAACCGAACGCTTTTTTTGACTGGCATTCGATCTTTGTACGGTTAGAATACATCCGCCAAATGCCATTGTTCCTGTTTGTTACGGAAAACTCCTGAAAAATGGACTTCCTTCCACCAGATGAGTTGTGGCACAGCCGTTGCTTTATGAGAAAGTGCATCGGAAGGAAATAAAATTTTCGGAAGGACAACTGAAGGCCGGGAGGCGACATAGAGTTTAAGTTTGGGGAGTGCCAAATTGCTTGGGGGAAATCTTCGAGTGTGGGCACGAAGAATAGCAGGCACTCCCCATTTTTATTTCGCGGTATTTGGCATCCATTGTTCAGAGGCCTCCTTCTCTGTTCGTAAAGGGTGAACGTTACTTGAATTCTCAATTCATATCCAACCATCGGGCCTAGGGTCGATGGGTGCCAATTATGGGCCGGACGCATTTCAGGATGTTTCCGGCCTTTTAACTTCTTCTTCATACATCAGATAGTGCGACGAAGCCATTCCGAGTTTTTCGTAAACCCGGCGGGCGTGTTCATTCTCTCTTTCTACATAAAGCCGAAATCCGCAGACATCGCCCGCCTCGAGGGCCTTCTCTTTCACAAATGCGTAGAGATCCGAGTAGAGCCGGCGACCGCGATACTCAGGCCGGATATAAACGCTTTGTATCCACCAGAACCACCCGTTTCGCCAGTCGCTCCATTCATAAGTAACCATAAGGCCGCCGGCGACCTCGCCCGCTTCTTCGGCGACGACGTAAAATCCTTTTGCCGGATCGCCAAATACGGCCTCGACGCCGGCCGAGATCACCTCTGGCTCGAGCCGCTTTCCCTCGGTCTCCATTGCCATTAGCTGATTGAATTCGGTCATCGCCGCTGCATCCGCGGCCTCTGCAAGCCTTATCTTCATATCTCCCGCCTTGACGAAGTCACCCTCGCCCTCTAACCTGAAATGTTTTGCCTTGCGCTCGGCGCAATTCCTATGAAGCTTCGGATAATTTATCACGGAAACTGCTTTGACGGCGTTTCGTCCGCCGCCATCTTTACCAAGTTTTACCGCTCGGTCGTCGCTGCCGACGCCGAGATCGGCTACACGCCCGCGATGCACCGGGCGAACAACGCTTTTGACCGCGATCAGCTTGATGGCGATGAGAACGCCATTCTTGACTTCAAATATTGCCCCGATGAGCGGCTGACCTGGTGGTTCGATCATCATCAATCCGCTTTTCTTTCCAAGGCCGACGAAGCGCATTTTCGTGCGGATACATCGGGCAAGAAGTTCCTCGACACTACCTGCGCCTCGAACGCCAGGTTCCTTGCCCGAGTCGCGAAGGAGAAGTTCGGCTTCGAGGACCCGTTTCTCGCCGAGCTTGTTGAATGGGCGCATACGATCGACGGAGCCTTTTACGAGTCGCCGGCACAGTGCGTTGAGCTGCGTTCCTCGGCGCTGAAGCTGATGCAGCTTATCGAGGGCGAAAAAGATCCGGCGTTCGTTGAGAAGATCATCATCGGCCTCACCGAGTTCACGCTTGATGAAATGATCGAGCGGCCGGAGATCAAAGAGCGGCTCGACCCGATCCTTGAGGAACATTGGCGAACGGTCGAGGCGATCCGCGAACGTGCCTCGTATGACCGCGGCGTCGTTAGCTTTGACCTTATCGGCACCGGCATCGAGGGCTACAACAAGTTCATTCCGTATTACTTTTTCCCCGAGACCACCTACAACATTTCGATCTCCGAAAGCTCTTTCAGGACAAAGATCTCGATCGGCTCGAACCCCTGGGCACCGCGGCCGCGGGTCCATAACATCGCCGAGATCTGCGAACGCTACGGCGGCGGCGGACACGCCGTGGTCGGCGCCATTTCGCTCCCACCCGGCGAGGCCGAACTCGCCCGCCGCTACGTCGCCGAGATCATCGACGAACTCCGCTTTGCTGATTGATCCCTCGGTCATCAGTGTTTCATTTTTTACAAAGGCCATGTGTTGCTGAAACGGTTGAAACGCATGAAAGAAATGAAACACCTGAAACACCTGAAACACCTGAAACACTTGAAACGCGTGAAACAGGATCGAGTTTCGAGTCCCGCCTTCTGAGTATTCCTGATTCCGATTTGGCTGTGTTCTGTTTTTTTTTCGGGCATCGCGCGTTCGCGGAAACACCGCGAACAACGGAAACATTGGAAACATCGCGAACAGCGGAAACATTGGAAACATCGGAAACACCGCGAACATCCGGGACACATGGGACGAATGGGCCAAATGGAACACGCGGCCAGGCCTGGAGAATTGGGATAGTCGATTTGGGACTTTGGATCTGCATCTT
>CAZGLZ010000151.1:0-7279 GCA_964526245.1 uncultured Chloracidobacterium sp.
AGAACCTTGAAGCATCGGACGTAAACCAGATCTGGATAGAGCTTCACCGGATCGTATCGTCGCACCCGCTGGTCCGGGCCTCGAAGCGCGCCGGATTCCTGGTTGAAGAAGGGCGATACAATGCCTACACCGACCTGACGCAAGAGCTTTTTGTCACATTGCTTAGCAAGGACCGTTTTCAGCACTACATCGAAACGGGAATGTCCGATCAGGAGATCGAGGCAGAGATCAGCCAGATCGAGCTGACGAACATGCTCACCTCTGAGCTTCGGAAAAGATATCCGGAGTCGTATCGGCTGGCGCGGCGTATCTCGACGATCGTCCAACAGAGCAAGAATTTCAAACGATTCGACAATGTCGGAAATCCCGAGGCCCATCGCCGGCTCGCGGACAGGCTCTACGGGCTCGCGAACTGGGGCGAGCAAAAGATGAGACGTGATGTTCAGGAAATGGACTCACGCGTAAAGACGGTTGCTTTCTTTGCCCGCGATACGCGGATGGTCGGCTGCACGGGCGACGCTCAGATCGTGATCAGCAATGTCGAACTCGAAAAGCTCATTCTCCGGGTTTTCAAGGCGATCGATTCTCCGGTCGATATGCGTTCGCTGCGTTCGTTCGTGATGTCGCGGCTACCGATAATGGACATTCACCTTGTGCCGGTCGGCGGTTCAGGAGACAGCGACGATCCGGAACGGATGCCGATGGAGATCGCCGATACCCGCGAGACCCCGGAGGACGGATTCATCCGCAGCGAGGCAGAATCGAATGCGGCCGGCCGTGTTGACGAATTCATCGAGGAACTTAGCGGCTCGGTCCGCGGCAAGGAAAAGCAGTTTGACCGAATGCTTCGGGTGCTTTGGCATTGCTACTTGATCTCGGACGGCGGGACGCAGCTTGAGGTCGCGGAGATGCTCGGTGTCTCGGACTCGCTCGTTTCGGATTATCGAAAGCGGATCGAATCGAATCTACAGGGCCTGGCCTTTGACGGCGTTAACGAAGCGCGGCAGTTCGAAAAAGCACTGAAACAGCGTGTTCATTATGAAATAGAACTCCGGGATCAGCGTGTCGTAGCCTAGGTGCCGATCTTGGCCATTGCCTCGGCGAAACGCGGGTCGTCGCGAAGAGAATCAAGATTTCTATCAAGCTCGAAGTGAGGTTTATTCTCATTTCCGAGCTTGATCGCTTTATTGAGCCATTTGAAGGCGAGGTCCTTTTCGCCGAGAACGGCATAAGCAGACGCGGCCCAGTACGCGGTATCGTGGTCGGCTTTCGCGAGCTTCAGGGCGTCCACTGTTAATTGTGCCCGGGCGTCCTCGCTACGGCCGGAGCCGGCCAGGAAAAGCGCATAGAGCGGCCGAACGCCATCCATCCGCGGATGAGCGGCAAGCACTTCCTCCATCAGCTTGATGGCCTCCGATGCATCGCCGCGATAAAAGTAGGTCGAAGCCCGGAAGAGCTTGAGCATTGGGTGGTTCGGTTCGGCACGTTCGCCGATCTCGAGTTCAGCGATAGCTTTGTCGTATTCGCGTTTATAAACAAAGATCCTCGCACGGTTATAGGCCGAAACGGCACGTGCCGCGGGGTCGAGACGTGACAGACGTTCGAACGCCTTTAGCGACGCTTCGTATTCACCGTCGAGCCGGTGGACAACGCCCTTGACGAAAAAGAGCGGAGCTTCATTCGGGAACTGCTTTGCAAGGAGTTCGACCTCGGCACGGGCCTTTTTCTTTTCGCCGCGGGCCATATAGATCATGACCATCAGCACCCGTGCTTCAACGACATTCGGGTCGTAAGAAAATGCCTTGCTGAACGCCGATTCGGCAAGCGTGTAATCTTCCGTTTCGCCGAGGCCCTTGAAGACGCGATTTGCATAGCAGGCCCCGAGGCCGCTGTAGGCAAGAGCAAAATGGGGGTCGAGCTCGACCGCACGTTTGAAGTTCTGGATCGCCGCGTCGCAGTCTTCGGCGGAAAGCGTCCGGAAAATGAAACGCCCGAAGTGGTCGCGGCCGCGAAGATATTCTTCCCAAGCCTCGTGGTTGTCGGTCATCCGGCGGCCGAGCTTCTCCTGTTCATTCTCGGAAAGCTCCATCCGCAGTCCTTCGAGGATCTTTTGGGCAATTTCGTCCTGAAGATTCAGGACGTCGCTCGCATCGGCATCGATCCGGTCGCTCCAAAGGATGTCGCCCGACAAAACGTCGATCAACTGGGCCGTTACGCGAAGGCGGTCGCCGGCCCGAAGGAATCCGGCGGAGAGAACGGCGTTAGCTCGCAATTCCTTTCCGGCCTCGCGGGGGTCGATCTCTTTGCCCTGATACTTTGCGACGACGGAACTCGGCCGGACGATCAGCGAACGAAGCTGAGCGAGTTCGGTGATGACGGCATCGGCCAGAGCGAATTCGAAGAAGCTTGAGTTCGCATCGTTGTTCAAGTTGCGGAAGGGAAGTATGGCGACACTTTTCTTCTCGGTCCCGGTCGAGGTCGCCGTCAAAGGCGACTCCGGGATCAGAGACGGCGGATTTGAGAACGAGCCGAACGAACCGGTATTGCCCTCGCCGCCGGTCTTGCCGGTGATCCAGCTCAGTGCTCGGCGGAAGACACCGCTATCGAGGTGCTTCGGTGCAAATGTTTCGCCCGGGATCATGCCGGCACCGGCGACCTGCTGATAGACCTGCCGGAGGTCGTCGCGCATCTGCGAGATCTTCTGGTAACGGTTCTTCGGCTCTTTCTGCAAAGCCTTATCGACGATGGCCTGAAGGGCCGGCGGGATCGGGTCGCGGCGAAGTTCGGCGATCGCCTTCGGCGTCCCGTAAAGGACCTGATGGCGAACGTCGATGACGGTCTTGCCCTGAAATGCCCAGATGCCGGTCAGCATCTCGTAGATGAGCACGCCGGTCGAGAAAATGTCCGATCGCTCATCGGCCCGCTCGCCGCGAGCTTGTTCCGGGGCGGCATAGGTCGCCGTGCCGTACGGGATTCCGAGCTCGGTTATCTCGGTCCGGTCGTGCCCGCGAGCCTCATCGGCATATTCATCTTCGAGGAGTTTCGCCAGGCCGAAGTCGAGGATCTTTACCTGCCCGCTGCTGGTGACCATCACATTGCCGGCCTTTACGTCGCGGTGGATTATGTTCTTCGAATGAGCGTATGCAAGCGCGTCGGTGACCTGTATCGCGATCGAGAGTGCGCTCGAAAGCTCCAACGGACGGCCGTTTACGAGCTGGCGGACGTTCTTGCCCTCAACGTACTGCATCGCGATATAAAAGATGCCGTTAGCGTCCTGGAAATCGTAAATCGTACAGATGTTCGGGTGATCGAGCTGGGAGCAGAGCTGTGCCTCGCGTTCGAAACGCTTGAAATTTGCGGTCTTGTTGGTAAGTTCCGGCGGAAGAACCTTGATGACGGCCTGGCGATTGAGCTTGGAGTCGAGAGCCTTATACACCGTGCCCTGGCCGCCCGAACCGATCTTTTCGAGGATCTTGTATTGATTGATCTCAGAACCGATCATAGTTGATTTTGGATCGCCGTGCGGCCAAAAAAGATGCCGGAGAAATTGCCGCCGCGATCCTAGATCAGTAAGAGACTACTCTATGCCCAAAGACGAAATTTCCAAAATCGGAAATTGCTAATTCAACGATTGCGACCTACGAACCGCAGGTCAACGGGGTACGATCGTTCAGCCGCGGGGCGGATCGCCCCATCCCGAACCGATATATTCTCCATCCTTCACGATGCATGGGACGGTCAGGTCGCCGCCGGAGAAGTCGAGCATCTCCCGCTGGCGGTTGAGATCGTTCTGGGCATCGTATTCGACGAAAGCGATGCCTTCGGAATTGAAATGCGTGCGGGCCTGGTCACAGTAAGGGCAACCCGGCTTGACGTACATTACAAGTGACATTTTGATTTCGTTCCCCCTGTTGTGGAATAGTTTACCGAAGTAGATGAGTTCCTCAAAACAAGACGGGGTCGTAGCAGCGAAAGGCCGGGACAATGCGGAAGACCCGGACATTTTTCGGCCGTTCGAACGGCTGATCGAGATAACGATCCGCGGAAAGGCCTACAACGTTCCGGAAAACAACACCATTTTGAGGTGCCTTCAGTTCCTTGAGCTGCAGCGGATCTCGGAAGCCGAGCTATGCTGGAACGGCACCTGCCAGAACTGCACCGTTCGCGTTGTCGAGAACGGCCGGTCGAGGACGGCGATGTCGTGCCGCACCGACGCAAAGGCGGGAATGGCGATCGAGGACATCAATCCCGCGATCGACATCTGAAACAAGATCAATATTTCGGGATCTTCGGGTCCACCTCGTTCGACCAGGCGGTTATCCCGCCCTTCAGATTCTTTAGCGAACCCGTGTAGCCGCTTTGCTGAAGGGCTTCGATCGCCCTCGCGCTTCTTCCGCCCATCTTGCAGTGGATGACGACCTCTTTTTCCGTGTCGAGTTCGGCCATCCGGCGAAGTATCTCGCCGAGTGGGATCAGCTTTGCTCCCTCGATCTTGGCGAAGGAATATTCTTCGGGCTGGCGGACGTCAATTAGTTGAATGTTATCGCCGGCATCAAGCCGAGCTTTCAAGTCGGTAGCAGAGATCTCTTCGATCATCATCTTCTTCCCTGGTTGAATCCTAAATTTAGTGTCTTACGATACCCATAATTGTGCCCTTTTTTTTGGCTTAGGCGCAACCCCAAGGCTTATGCCTTGTCTCCGCAGGAGATTAGCGTAAGTCATACTTTTACAAAAATTTACATATACATTCTTATTTCGGGCGAATCCGTATAATACAATTTACTTTTTCCAAAACTCTATGCGAAAAAGCCTCCGGCCATCATTACGTTCATTGACGTTACTTTCACTTTCGCTTGCTGTCCTAGCGGGGGCATCGTGTTCATCTTCCCAATCGGCGGCAACACAGGAAACAGGGACTGCGACCGCACCGGAGAACGCAGCGATCGCGGTCACGACCGGAAGGTCGGAGTCGCGCCCGGTTCCGGCATTCATCCAGGCGACCGGTTCGCTTGTCGCAGATGAGCGTTCGAACATTGCTCCGAAGGTTGCCGGCAAGGTCGCAGACATCGCGGTGAACGTCGGCCAGTTCGTCTCGCAGGGAGCTGTCATCGCCCGGATCGATGACCGCGATGCACGGCTCCAGCTCGCTTCGGCGCAGGCAAGTGTCAAGCAGGCGGTCGCGGCGGTCCGGCAGGCAGAGGCGAGGCTTGGGCTCGGGCCGAGAGGGAATTTCAACGCGTCGTCGATCCCGGAGGTTCGTGCGGCCAATGCCAACTATGAGCAGCTTGTGGCGGAATTTCGGCAGGCCGAGGCGAACGAGAAGCGGTATCGCGAACTCGTCGAAACCGGTGACGTCGCGATGGTGACCTACGAGCAGTTTCGGCTGGCCCGCGATACGGCAAGGGCACGGGTCAACAGTGCGCAAGAACAGCTCAATGCTCAGATCAACGCCGCCCGCCAGAACAACGAGCAGATCCGCAGTGCCGAGGCCGCGGTCGAATCCGCACGAGCCCAGGTCCAGATCGCGGAGCAGGCCCTGACGGACACGGTCATCCGGGCGCCGTTCTCGGGCTTTGTAAGCGAACGGCAAGTCGCGGTCGGCGAATTCGTTTCGACGGCGACCGTGGTGGCCACGCTGCTTCGGACCAATCCGATGAAGATCGAGATCCAGGTCGCCGAGGCCGACGTACCGTTCGTGAGCCTTGGCCGCGGCGTTTCGATCGAGGTCGAGGCCTATCGCGACCGGCGGTTCTCTGGGGTTGTTACGGCGATAAATCCGGCGGTCGATGCCGCATCGCGTTCGGCGATCGTCGAGGCATCGGTAGAGAACGGCGACAACGCACTTCGGCAGGGAATGTTCGCGACCGCTCGCATCAATAAAGAAGGCGGCTCCGTGGGCGTTTTCATACCGAAGTCGGCGCTTTATAACCACGTGCCGACCGGTTCGTATCGCGTGTTCGTGATCCAGGACGGCCTGGCCCGGCTGCGGACGGTCCAGCCCGGCCCGGAAGAAGGCGAAAGCGTTCAGATCCTGATCGGCGTTGAGGCCGACGAGACGGTTGCGACGAGCAACCTTGATCAGCTCTATGAGGGCGCAAGAGTGGCGGTTTAACGACAAGGGGATTTCTTACTATGCAATGGTTAGCTGAGATCTGTGTACATCGTCCGGTATTCGCGACCGTTATCGTCCTGTTCATCACCGTGGTCGGCGGCTTCAGCTTTTTTACGCTTGGAGTTGACCGGTTCCCGAAGATCGACCTCCCGACCATCTCAGTTTCGACAAGCAATCCCGGGGCGGCTCCTGAGGAGATCGAGTCCGAGATCACGGACGTCATCGAGGCGGCATTGAATACTGTACCGGGCGTCGAGGAGATGCGGTCGAGTTCATCCCGCGGCCGCTCGAACGTCACGCTGACATTTAACCTCGATAAGAACACCGACGTCGCGTTTCAGGAGGTCCAGCAAAAGCTCAGCGGCATCGTTGATCGTCTTCCTGACACAGCCAACCCGCCGGAAGTACAGAAATCTGACCCCGATTCGCAGCCCGTTATCCAATACGTCATCTCGGCTCCGCGCGACGTGATCGCACTTTCGACGCAGGTCGAAGAACTCATCCAGAAACGTCTCGAATCGGCAGACGGCGTCGGCGAGGTCTTTATGTATGGCCAACGCCGGCGGCAGGTGCGCATCAGCATAAATCCAGAGCGGCTTCGTGCTTACAACATCTCGGTAACCGAAGTTGTCAATGCCGTTCGAGCCCAGAACCAGGAACTTCCGGGTGGCGACCTTGTCGAAGGGCCGCGAACGCTCGGCGTTCGTACGCTCAGCAAGCTGACCGAGATCGAACAGTTCAATAACATCGTCATTACGACCCGGAACGGCTTTCCGATCAAGGTCTCAGACATTGGCCGAGCCGAAGAAAGTGGTGCCGAACCGACAACATCTGCTTCGCTTGACGGCGTTCAGTCCGTCTCCGTCGGCGTCAGGAAACAGGCGGGGGCGAACACGATCGCAGTGATCAAAAACGTGAAGGACAGAATGGCCCAGATCATTCCGAACCTTCCCGAAGATATGAACGTCGTGATCATTCGCGATCAATCAGAGTTCATCGAAAATTCGCTTCACGCCATTGAAGAGCACCTTGTGCTCGGCGGCCTGTTTGCGGCGATCATTGTCTTCTTTTTCCTTTGGAACTTCCGTTCGACGTTCATTGCGGCCCTTGCCATTCCGGTCTCGATCATCGGTGCGTTCGCTGCGATCGCCGCATTTGGTTATTCGC
>CAZGLZ010000152.1:0-7038 GCA_964526245.1 uncultured Chloracidobacterium sp.
GTGTGGTGTTCGCCCTGGATCATATCAGCCAGATCCGGACCGGCGGGCAGCGGCCATCCGCGGAATCGGTTAAGGTAATAGTCCCGGTAATAGCGACCGGCTGCCGCTATTGTTTGAGCTGCAGTGTATTCAGGCGTAGTCATGCTTCATCCTCATAGGAACTTCTTCGGCTCTCCGAAGTCGGGGATTGTGACATCCGCCGGCGTCAGATTCGTTATAGGATTGCACGTCTTCGGCAGCCCGATAATATGTTTAAGAGCGTCACCGTAGAGGCCGGAGCGGTCTTTCGGGCCAATCACCACTGCATCCGTGTTCGGGAGATACTCTTTGATGTTCGGACACTCGCGTATCTCCTGACCGTTGAACGTCACAATGGACGTTACCGCGTGCCATTCGGCACATACTACGCACTTGTAAGTCATATTCCACTACCTCTGATACCACCGATCAAGGTTGCTGTTGAAAAAGGTCTCGAACGAGGGTGATCCCGGCCTACGATTTCTTTTAGGCGTCACGGCCCCGACCGGCACAGGATACCCTCCTACGAGTAGTGCAAATTGAGTCAGTTCGCCGCTAAACTCTAAGCATTCTGCCTCATAAGCATCTCTGGCCCGTTTATACGCCAAAGCGTTCTCCGCCACCGCAGGTGAAAACACACCAGGTTCTGTCGGCTTTAGGAACAAAACCTCGTGCGGTCCGTGCGAAATATCGAAATATCCCTTTTTCATATTCCACTAACTCCTTACGCCCCGCCGCCTCGAGACTCCGCACAGCCGATGCACCACTTTTCGATCTTTTCCCATATTGGCGTTCGTGAGGGGAACGGCTTACTATCCCAATCTACCATCGGACCAGGCTGCAGCCGGATGGGATATTGAGCAGCATTCCGCGGAGTCCGCAGCGGCCGCAGACGCCAGGGTGGGCAATATCGATTATTGACGGGTCGAAGTCATTCATTTGCTTTTCCTCCGCCGTTTCCTTTCATCCCACTTATCCCATAAAACCAAGCTGCCGTAGCCGACGAGTAGTAAGATAATGAAAGCAGCAATCACACCCAACGCCCAAATCGTTTCCGCGACCATACGGGCAAGCCAAAACTCTAAATATTCACTCATCATCGCCCTCCATCGCCTCGCACGCATCTTGGATCGTAATCTTGCCCACTGCGTAAAGAATAGCGAGCGTGATGTACTTTGGCGGCTTGGCGAGGGCATCCAGAGAACCGTAAACAAATTCCTCGAATTTATCTTCTTGGTCTGGGCGAGCACCCTCCATAAACCACCGCACCAACTCACGCACCGCGTTGGCGTCGTGGATGAAGTTGGGCCTATCCTCGTCAAAATCACCGTATAGAGTTTCGTTCTGACACTTGCCGCATTGCACAAACAGAAAGACTCCTCCGAGCGTATCCGACCCCGCCTCATAACGCTCGCCCCACTCGTGATTGCAGTAGCCGAGCAATTCCGCCGCCGCCTGATTGATCGCGTCATTTGTTAGTTTCATCTTCGCCTCCCTTCACCTTAACCGTCTGCCACCAAAACCCCGTATCGCTGACCCGCCGGATTTTCTCTGCATTACACATCTTGCATCTCCGATACAGAACAGATGGCGGCTTCGGCCCCCAAAGCGGACTACGCCACGACTGTATCTCGCCCCATTCGTGAAAGAATAAATGCCTAATTCGTCGCCACATCTTCGCCTCCCTTCACTATTTTTATCGCATCACCCAACGTGAACTCGCGATCTGTATCGTGCTCGAAGCGGCCGATCTGCAAAAGAGCCTCCAGCTCCGCGATGATCCGCTCCCGCTCGGCGGCGACGGCGGCTTCGTAACCCCGCCAAAACCCTTTCCGAAATGCCATCCGCTTGCTAATAACTTCACTGGGACGACAACCCAGTAACTTTAGCGTTCGAGTGTATGCCTCCGCCGCCCTGTCTTCCGCCTCGTCCCTCGTCCCTCGTCCCTTGTCACTCATCACTCTTTCCCTCCTTCCCATCGGGCTTTCCTGCCGCACCGCCGCGTATCTGGGTAGGCGGCTCCTCGCAAATAAGTTCTATGATCCCGCCTGATTCAAGAAGCCTGATTTTCTTGCACATAACCAGATCACGCACACGCTCTGAACTGCCGACATCGTAAGTAATCGTTTCGGACGGCGAATAAAAGAACCAGCTAAAAGCTCCCGCCGCTTTCTGCCAATAGCCTGCGTATGTGCGCCGAATGACAGTATCATCAGGGAGGTTTATATTGAGTTCCGATCTGAGCCTTTCAAGCAACCGCCGTCCATTAGAGCTAAGTTTTATTGATTTCACCCTTCACCTCCGCCGCCGCTCCGCCGCGTATCTGGTCTAGGGCTTCAGACGCCTTCTTCGATGGAGCAGACAAACTCAGTGTATAGTTGTCATACGCCTCGATCCACTCCAACGCATCGACCGCCACCGCAAGCCGCCGCTCCAGTTCGGCGATGCGGGCTTCGAGCGGTTGCATCTGAGCAAGAGCGAACGACACCATAGACTCAGGTGCCCGGTCTTTGAGAAAATACATATTTTTCTCACACATCCATTGCTGTTTCGCTGCTGCAAGCATCGCCTCTCGTTTTTCGTCGTCACGCATCATTCTCTGTCCCTCCTGCCCCAAGCAGCAACCGGGTTGGCATCACGCCGCTATCGTAGGCTTCTTTGATCCGGCCCCGGACCTGGCTGCCGACGGTCGAACCGTCCGGCAAGACGATATTCGCTAAGAACTCGTCCTCAAACTCTGAAATTCCGCACTCGACCGCCTCGAGCTTGGCCTTGATGACCAGGGCCAGAGCCCGCCACCGCTGACGCTTGGCTTGCTCGAACTCCTTCTCGGCGGCGCCGGCCGATCGCTCCTGCTTATGGCCGTACCGGTCAACGTAGTGCGTTATCTCCGGGTCGTCTTTATCCGGCATTGGCAGCTCGAATCTGACCTGCCGGTCGAACGCAAGAAAAGCGACAATCGCCCGTTCTGCGTCCCATCCATAGCTGAACGCCTTAGCCCCGTAACGGGATAAGATCTGCTCAACCTCCATTCGTGACTTCTCGACCGAAACCTCGGTCTTTGCTGCATACTTAGGCATCTGGTGTTTCTCCTTACGTCAATGGGTTTCCAAACCGCGTGAATTGCCCGACAAATCGCAGCCGCACCGTTTCGGTCGGGCCATGACGGTTTTTGTCGATGATCAGTTCGGCCTCTGTCTCGTCCGAACTCTGGCCGTAACGCTCCGGCCGGTAGATAAATGCAACCATGTCGGCCTCGGATTCGATGTCGCCCGATTCGCGCAGATCTGCCATCTTCGGCCGCCCGTCCGCCCGGCCCTCCGGTGCCCGGTTCAGGCTGGAAAGGGCGACTACCGGTACATCGAAATCCTTCGCAAGCGATTTCAATTCCTGAGCGATCCGCGAGACTTCCTGCTGCCGGCTGTCGGTCCGCCGCGTGGTAGTCATACGCTGAATGAAGTCAACGATCACAAGGTCCAGCCGCCGCTTCTCATGCTGCAACCGCAGAAGCTGAGAACGCATCGACGTCGCCGACCGCGAACTCGCATCGTCTATCTCGATATTGAGTCCGGCCAGGTTGGCCGTTGCCCGGTCAACACGCTCAAGCATTTCATTCGTCATTACGCCCGAACGCACCTTGTTGAGTTCCACCTGAGCCTCTGACGCGATCAGCCGCTCGGTGTATTCCTTCTTTGACATCTCGAGCGAGAAGATGGCAACGACCGCTCCGGGATCTGCTTCGGTGACGTTGACTGCGAGCTGGGCCGCAAAGGCCGATTTGCCCTGGCCTGGTCGTCCGCCAAGCACATAGAGATTCGCCTTCTGCAGTCCATTCGTTATGGTGTCGAAGCGATGAAACCGCGTGAACAGCCCGTATGGTGAAACGAGGTTCGCCCGTAGGTCGCGAATGTGTTGGGCGATCTGGATGCTCAACTCGCCGATCGATGTGAACGACTTTTTGGCATCCGTGGTGCAGACGTGGTTAATGACCGTCTGAGCCCGGTCAAGCATCGCGTCCGGTTCGTGCTCCTCGCTGACGGCATCCTCGATCAACTGATGGCAGGTGCGGATCAGGTGACGCACCCGCGACGTTTTGCGGACCTTTTGAGCGAATGTGCGAACCTGCTCGGCTCCGTGATCCAGGTCGAAATGCGGCAGCCCCCAAGTCAGGTTTGAAATGGTTGAGACGCCGCCAACAACCCCGGATGTATTCCCGTTCCGGTCCGTGCCGTTCTGCCGTTTGATCGTTTCGCTTATCTCAAGCGGATCTATCGGCCGGTTCGCCTCGAACAAGGAAAGCATGGCCGCATACACCATTCGGTGCATCGGCGAATAGAAGTCCTCGGGCTTCAGTTCCTCGGCGACCACGGCCATGAACCGCGGTTCTAGGATGATCGCTCCGAGAGTGGCCCGTTCCGCGTCCTCATTTGACGGCAGCGGCTTTTCGAGAAAGTGTTCCCGCCTTGGTTCGTGTTTGATAAGTGCTTGTGTCATTTATGATTGCAAACGTCTCGCCGGTCGAATGATCCGTCCGGCTTGTAGTAGTCCCGCAGCCCGCCCTCGTCGCACAGGCTGCATTGCTCGATGGCCTTCGACTTCGCCGCCTTGTCTTTCCCATTGCCGTTGGTTGATGGGGCGTCCGAGATCTGTAAAACCTTGAGGCAGTTTTTCGGAGAGAAGAATTGCGGCGTCTCGGAGCATCGCACCTGTTCGGCCTTGATTACCGAAAGGAATCTCGGCAGGTCGCGTTCTTCGCGGATCGCCGTCGATACCACGGATTCCCACCGGTCCGCGTCTGCGAGGTCGCGGCCGCTCTTAACCCCGAGAACCTCTGCAATGGCGTCCATCCATGTCTGAAGCTCCGAGGCCGCAGGCCCGATCTTCTTCGCCGCTTTAGGGTGAGAGTTTAAGTTAGGGTTTAAGTTAGAGTGCGATGAAGTATCTATACCCTTCGATACCCTATCGATAGGCTTTGAAACCGTATCCCGTATCCACTCCGGGCACTCGGCCAGCGAGCGTTCGATCCCGGCCTGAATTTTCGGCGAGGTGCCGTGCTGGTGCTTCGCGTAGTTGCGAACAACCACCCAGCCGTCGCGGTAAAGCATCTTGCCCGCGGCTTCGAACTTCGCCATTATCTCGACGATGCGGCTCCGCTCAATTCCCGTCTCAAGCGCGATGATCGGCAGAGCCGCCTCGTACGCTCCGCACAGCTCGGTCGCCGGGTTGGTCAATGCCCAAAGGAACAGCAGCCGCTCGTCCGTTGCGAGGTCGAGCACGTAAGAGTCTCGCCAGAATCGCGTGTTTACAAGCCGTTCTTTTGCCATGTTGCCCTCCCGAGTAGTTCGAGGTCGCGGTCGCGTAGGTCGGCTTTGATTCGTCCTTCTGCCTCATCGACCGCCTCGGCGATCGTCCGTATCATTTGTTCGAGATCGCGAATACGCTTATCACGCAGCTTGCATCCTTCGCATTCAGATTGTTTCTCGTTATCCATTTTCCCCTTCCGTCGCAATTAGATTCTGATCTGTCTTTGCTTGGGCAAATAGCGGCCCGAGTTCGGGTTCCGGTTCGGCCTTGGGCGGATTTGCCCGGTGCCAATGTTCGAGCCGGTGTTCGGCGATCTTGATGTAGTCTGGATTAAGTTCGAGGCCGATGGAGCAGCGCCCGAGACGTTTGGAAACGAGCAGAGTCGTTCCGGCACCCGCGAACGGATCTAAGACCGTGCACGGCACGCGTTCGTCGGTTTTGCACTTGCAGGTCTTCTGCCAGCCGAGGAATGTCGTCGAAACGCTTCCGAGATCGTGAAAGTCGCCAAACTCCGAACCGCGAGCAGTGACGCGGCTTCGCTGATACTCGCTGTCGTTCTTTCCCGCCAGATTTCGAAGAGCGGTGTTCGTTTCTTTCTCGACCTTCCGCTCATACGGTGCCCCGCAGTCCGCACAGCAGCCGTGTTCGCTCGTTCCGGCCTTTATCAGAGGTTCGATCAGCTTTGGCGGAAAGGTGGCGAAGTGTGCGTCCTTAAAGCCGGACGGGTTCACGTCCAGCCCGACGAGTTCGTCACCGATCGAGACAAGCCCGTGAGGTTCCTTGATGGACGAAAACCACAGATCCGCATTCCGAAAGTTCCGCGAACCCGCCGGCGTCTCGTCCAGATGTCCGCCCTCGCCGTTGCGGGAATGTGCGAAGGAACGGTCGCGATCTTTCTGAGCGCGGCCAAGTTGATGTTCTGCGGTTTTCCCTTTCGAGAACGACGAGCCTTTCCAAGTGTCCGGCAGTTTGACCGCTTTTCCTTTTTCGCGACCGTTCCGGTGAAATGATCCGTGCCCACCTTCACCCGTATCCCAACCGTCGGGAAACTTCGTATTATTCGGGTCCCACGAGGAGCCAATTCGAACCGCCTCGGCATCGTAGAAATACCGCTCGCTTTTCGTGAGCATGAACACATACTCAAGTGCCTTCGCCGGGCGATCGGTGACGCTCTCGGGCATCGCCGAACGCTTGACCCACGGCATATCGCTCCGAACCCACCAGCCCGCTTCCTGCAACGCAATTGCTACGCGATGCGGCATCATCATCAGGTCTTTGGGTTTGAAGCCTCGCGACTGCGGTTTGTGTCGTCTGTACTTGTTTGCGTTTAGCGAAAGACTGCTGCCTTCATCTCGATAGTCGTTCGAGCCGTTCCCGCTTCCGGCGTAACTATCCCCAAGATTCAAGAACAACACGCCATCGGGCCGCAGAACGCGCCGGACTTCCTCGAACACCGTCACCATCGCCGCGATAAACTCCTGCGGCGTCGCCTCAAGCCCGATTTGCCCGTCAACCTGATAGTCGCGGAGCCCAAAATATGGCGGACTCGTCACACAGCAATGCACCGACTCGCTCGCCAACGTCTTCAGCGTCTCAATGCAATCTCCCTGAATTATCCGGTGTTCAACCATTGCTTTGCGTGTTTCCTTATTGCTGGTCCACAACCTCCGACACCGAAAGCACTTCCTCGCTCGCCACCGTTCGGTGCTTACCGGT
>CAZGLZ010000153.1:0-6716 GCA_964526245.1 uncultured Chloracidobacterium sp.
GCACCGGCCTCGATGATCTCAAAGCTGGTGGTTATCTCCGCCGTCGGGCGAACGGTTGCGGAAACCGAGCAATACTTTGTGTCCGAAAGCTCGATCGCCCGGGCGACCGCCGGTTCCGAAACGCCGCGTCCATGCACGATATGGTGGACGTGAAACGTCTCATACTTACGCGGATGGTCCTCGGCCCGTGTCCCGGTGACCTTTACCCGATATTCGGTCACGTCCTGCCGCTTTTTCTGCAGGATGGAGATGACGTCCGCTGCCGTGCAGGCGGCAACCGAAACAAGCAGGAGTTCCATCGGCGTTGGTGCCGATTTCCTATCTCCTTTGGTATCAATAGCAAACGAGTGTCCGCTCGGGCTCGTGCCGATGAACATATCGTCTCCGGCAAATTGAATGACGGCCTCGACGGGCAATGATGACATAATGTTTGTGCTCCCCTTGATTGGTTGATTTGCATAAAAATCTTAGCACAGCCGGGCATTGATATGCGGGGCAGGATAATTTGAACAACTTCTGGTATAAGAAATGCTTCAAAGGCGGTGAGGGATGCGTGTGTCTTTTGCGGCACATGGCATACACGGTGAGAGTATGAAACGGTTTTATCAGGGAACGGGCGTGGCGGCACTTTTGGCCGCATTGGTTTTTGGGTTTGCCTCGATCGTAGCGGCTCAGAGCATCAACGAACGCGAGGTGCGGGACACGGTCCGCAGCCTGCGGTCGAAGATCGATGACCTCGATATGACGCTCAACTTTCAGCTACGGAGCAACTCGGCCTCGCGGACGGTTCGCGATGATGCCCGCTCGGGCATCGACGCTCTGAAGAACGCAGTGAAATCGTTCGATGAGAACGTCGGGCTCCGCCGCGAGAACCGCAGCGATATCGAGCAGATCGTCGCCGCGGGCCGCGATATGGCCGGCTTTTTCACGGCGAATCCGCAGAACCGAAGGATCGAAAGCACCTGGACGGACGTCCGCGACCTGATCGACCGGCTTGCGGCGAACTACGGTGTTCGGCCCGACTGGAACGGCCGCATCTCGAACGTCTCCGGCGGTGTTGATGATGACGAGGATTATGGCTATCAGCCGGTTGGCGGAGCCGTCTCGCCGGGGCTAACGGGCACCTACAGGCTCGACACGGGCCGCAGCGAAAAGGCCGCCGACATCGTTGCCGAGATCAACATAAGCGGGAGCAACCGGACGGACCTTGAATCAAAACTCGACGCTCCTGACTCGATCGCTCTGCTCGTCCGCGGCAGCGAGGTTACACTCGCAACAACGAATGCCGATCCGGTCACATTTGTGGCCGATGGCCGCGAGCGTTCGGAGAACAGCGGAGGCCGTACGGTTCGTCTGCGTGCTTCGCTTCGCGGTGACGAGATCACCATTTCAAGCCTCGGCGGCGAAACGGATTACACCATCATCTTCACATCAATCGATAACGGACGCGGGCTTAAGGTAACCCGCCGGATCACGACCGAATACCTTTCGGAGACGATCTTTGCCGACAGCTACTACACAAAGTCCGAACAGACGGCGGGACTCGGCATCGACCCGGCATCGCAACGAGACCTTCCGACCGATACGGACGAAAGCTACAGCGACAATGACACGGGATATTCGACGAACGACCCGAATGACCGCGTCGGTGCGAACAGCCCGAATCCGACGCTGAGCAAGCCGCGGATCGGCCAGTTCATCGTCCCGAACGGAACGGTCATCACCGGAACGCTTGAGAACGAGATCAACACCAAGGCCTCGCAGAACAACGACCGGTTCAAGATGACGGTCCAGGGTCCGATGGAGTTTCGCGGTGCGGTGATCGAGGGCTACATTACGGGCGTTGGCCGCTCGGGACAGGTCTCGGGCCGCTCGAACGTGACGTTCAATTTTGAGCGGATAACGCTCCGCGACGGGCGTGCCTATGACTTTGCCGGTTCGCTCACCGGTATCCGCGACGAACGCGGCAAAGAGGTCAAGGTCGATACCGAGGGCACGGCCCAGGGCGACAGCCAGACCAAAGAGACAGCCAAACGCGGCGGCATCGGTGCCGGTATCGGCGCAGTGATCGGTGCGATCGCAGGTGGCGGTAAAGGTGCTGTTCTCGGGGCGATCATTGGCGGAGGCGCGGGTGCAGGCTCCGTTATCGCAACCGGCCGCGACGACGTAAGGCTTATGCCGGGCTCGACCATTACGGTCGTCTCATCGTCACCGGTCCGCGGCAATAGTGATCCGCAGAACAACTAGGCAACGGCTGAATCGATAAGCGGGCGGTGACATGTGTTGCCGCCCGTTTTTTTGCGCCCGAAGTTATGCTTTAATCGGCGTGTGAAGCATCTGCCGGAAGAGATCGAAGAGTACCGCGACCGCAAGTGGCGGCGCGAGGATGGTTTGAAGATCGACACGGCGGAGGAAGCCGAATCGATGATCGAGGATCTCGGGTTTTGCCTTGGACTGACCGATGTTCGCAAAGCGATGCCCTCCATTTATATCGCCGTTTGCGGCCGGCGGGATGCCCACATGCCGCGGAATGTGCAGAAAGATGCCGAAGCGAGCAGGGCCTGGGTGCTGAAAGACGAGCTAATGGCCCGCGGAAACGTATATTACGGGAAACTCATCAAGTGCAAATCGTGGTTTCTCGCCCGCCGGATGATCCCCGTTTTCAACGCGATCTGGGGTTGCTCACGGGCGGGCGAGAGCGGGGTGCTCTCAAAAGATGCACAGGCCGTCCTAAAAGTGCTCCGGAAGGAATGGGAAATGGCAACCGGCGACCTTCGCGAAGCGTGTGGATTTAAGGACAAAAAAGACCTCACCAAAGCGCTCGACGAACTGCAACTTCGAATGAAGGTCGTGCCGCAGGAAGCTCTGTACGTGCCGAAGTTCACATACATCTGGACCCTGGCCGAGGCACGATTCCCTTCGGAGATCAAGATCAAGATGAAACGCGACGATGCCATGCGCGAACTCGCCCGAACCTATCTGCAAATGTGCGGGATGACACTGCTTGGCGAACTCTCGGGCAAATTCGGTCTTAACCGCAAGGAAGCCGGCAAAGCAAACCATGAATTGGTCGATGAAGGCTTTGCGGAACGCGTCGAACGGGGAGTTTACAGGCTTGCGGGGATCTGAGCGATCCGTTCGGTGTCAAAAAACGACCGAATCAGGGCAGAGAAAGCCCGTTCGTTGAATTTCGCAAGCAATACTGCTGGCTTAGGTTAAATTTAAGGTGTTCGATGAATATCGGACTCTACCTTATAGCTACGTCACGGGCGGAAGGCTTATCCGGGAAATTTGCCTTCCGCCCCTCCTTTTCTTAAAAACAAAAAAAGCCCGCAGGGCAACAAGCGCCTCTGCGAGCTTCTTCTATTTTACAAGGCCGGCTTTACTTAAAGATGCTCTTGAAAAACTCTTCTACCTGGTGGAAAAGGCATCCGCACGAGTTAACGTCGCAGTCCTTTCTTTGAGGTTCAAATTTTCCGTCCGGCGTGTAGCATGTTGAGTGCCGCTTCTCATCAAAAATACTGGCATGAACAACGCCGACGACGCCAACCGAAACGAACATTACGAGAGCGACGACCCGGGCAATTTTCTTCATTTGATTCCTCCTGACTAAGCTGAAAAAGGTGGAGCAGGCCTAAGCGGCCCACAAAACAGGTTCTGGAATTCTATACTCGATAGCCAAAAAAATCAATACTTAATCAATTCCTGCACAGCCTTTTCTACATCTTCGCTCTGGGGCAGGATGAAATCTTCGACCCGCGGGGCATAGTCGACGAAGTTGTCGCCCACGCTGACACGGAATCAACACCTGTTCAAGAGGCCAGTTCGATCTTGACCTTGAGTCCCAGCGCCTTAGCGACCTTTGAAACGGTGGCAAAACTCGGATTGCCATCAGGTGACAGTGCTTTGTATAAACCGGCTCGTGTCATTCCGGCCGAGCGTGCCAACTCGGTCATATTTCGCGCACGAGCGATATCGCCGAGTGCGGCCGCAATGAGAGCCGGGTCGCCGTCCTCCTGACATGCTTCAAGATAAAGGCGGATGTCCTCTTCGGTTTCGAGGTAATCCGCCGTATCGTACCGACTAAATTTTTCAGCCATTATCAATCCTCCCAAGCCGCCGCGATCTCGTGAGCTTTTGCAATGTCCTTCTGCTGGGTGCTCTTATCTCCGCCGCAAAGCAAGATCACCAGGATATTGCTTCGCTCCATAAAGTAAACGCGATATCCGGGTCCGTAGTCGATCCGCATCTCGCTTAGCCCTTCTCCTATCGGCTTCACGTCACCCGGATTACCGAGGCCTAGCCTTCGGATCCGCATTTCAATACGAGCCTTCGCCAGAGAATCGCGAAGCTTCCTCAGCCAACGGTCGAAAGTATCACTCTTAATAATTTCGACCATTTGTATACTACAGTTGACGCTGTAAAATGTCAACTATAGTTGACATTAGGATTCTAATACTTCATTAGCTCCTGCACAGCCTTTTCTACATCTTCGCTCTGGGGCAGGATGAAATCTTCGACCTGCGGGGCGTATGCGACGAAGGTGTCGGTGGCGCCGAGGCGGCGTACGGGAGCATCGAGGTATTCGAAGAGTTCGTTCGAGATGCGTGCGGCGATCTCGGCCCCGTAGCCGTATGAGATCGGGTCCTCGTGGGCGACCAGAACGCGCGAGGTCTTCTTGACCGATTCGGCAATGGCTTCCCAGTCGTAGGGGACGAGCGTGCGAAGGTCGATGAGATCAACGGTTATGCCCTGCTGTTCAAGCCGCTTGGCGGCCTGGTTTGACCGCTCGACCAGTGCGCCGAAGGTAACGATCGTTACGTCATTACCCTCGCGAACCTTTTTGGCCTTGCCAAAGGGGATCAGGAAATCCTTGCTCGGATATTCCGATTTGTTATAGACCTGGCGGTAGAGGTGCTTGTGTTCGAGGAAAAGCACAGGGTCATCGCAGCGGATCGCCGTTCGCAGCAGGCCGTTCGCGTCAAGAGCGGTCGAGGGATAGGCGATCATCAAGCCCGGTGTGTGGGCGAAGAGCGTCGTGCCCGATTGCGAGTGGTAGACGGCGCCGCCTTTCAGGTATCCGCCGACCGGAACGCGCATCACCATCGGGCAGGTCGTGTCGCCATCGGACCGCCAGCGTGTAAGCGCGACCTCGTTGCGGATCTGCATCATCGCCGGGAAGATGTAATCAAAGAACTGGATCTCAACGACCGGTTTCAGGCCGCGGATCGCCATGCCGACCGCACGGCCGATAATGTTTGCCTCGGCGAGCGGTGAATTGAAAACTCGTGCCGAGCCGAACTTACGCTGCAGGTTCGCCGTCACCTTGAAAACGCCGCCCTTGCCCTTTACGCGTTCCAAATACTCCTCGCGAGAGCAATCCGCAACATCCTCGCCAAAGACGACGATACGCGGGTCGCGTTCCATCTCTTCGTGCATGCAGCGGTTGATCAGGTCGACCATCGTGCCCGGATTGCCCGAAAGCTCCGCACCTTCTTCTGTATCGAAAAGCGAGCGGTCCGTCGGGTCAACATCCGGCGAGAAGACATTGCGAAGCGCCGATTCGGGTGCCGGCTGCGGCGTCTCGATCGCAATATCGGCGGCCTTGTTTACCTCTTCATCGACCTCCTTGCGAAGGGCCTCGAGGTTTTCGGACGAGATGATGCCCTCGGTCATCAAAAACTGGGCAAAGGTCGTGATCGGGTCGATCTCGGCATCCGCCTGCCGTTCCTCATCCGGCCGATAGAGCTTTTCGTCGTCCGAAAGCGAGTGCGAATAAGGGCGAATGACCTTGCCGTGGACAAAGGCCGGGCCTTTTCGCTCGCGGCAATACTCGACCGCACGCTTGAAGGTCGCATAACTCTCAAGCGGGTCTGTGCCGTCGCATTTTTGAATGAACAAGTTTGGGAAACCCGAAACGAGCTTTGAAATGTCGCCGCCTGCCGTGTTCACTTCGACCGGAACCGATATCGCATAACCATTGTCCTCAACAACGAAAATGACCGGAAGCTTGAGGTTGCAGGCCGTATTGAGAGCTTCCCACCATTCGCCCTCGCTCGTCGTGCCGTCGCCAACCGACATATAGACGACCTCGTCGCCCTTGAAGCCTTTGACCTTATCCTGAAGCTCCGGTACCAGCGATGCGCGATGCGAGGCCTCGGCCGCACCGACCGAATGGAGCGCCTGCGTTCCTGTACACGACGATTGCGACGGAACGTTGAGGTCCTTGTGGCCCCAGTGCGAAGGCATCTGCCGGCCATGTGAATTCGGGTCAAGCTCCGCACCGACCGCGGAATAGAGCATTTCCTGCGCCGTCATGCCCAAACCGAGCATCAACGCCCGGTCGCGGTAATACGGAAAGAACCAATCGTATGCCGGCTTCATCGCCTCTGCGGCGCCGACAAGAAGAGCTTCGTGGCCGGCCCCGGAGATCTGGAAAAAGATCTTGTTCTGCCCCTTGAGCTGGATCTCTTTATCATCGATCCGGCGCGACATATACATCGTTCGGTACATCGCGACAAGCGTCTCCGGCGAGAGCCCGTGGTACTTATCGGCCGCTGCCGCCGCTCCGCCGCCGCCATTTGCTTCCTTCTTATCTGCCTTCGAATTGGTCTTTTTTGCAGAGATTGACATCAATAAATAAGTCCTTTCAATAAGATTTTCTGATAGTTGAGTAACTAAAAAGAATAGCAAATAGCGGGCTTTCGGGCAATTTG
>CAZGLZ010000154.1:0-6669 GCA_964526245.1 uncultured Chloracidobacterium sp.
ATACGGCGGGCTATTTCTCGGGCGGTGGGGTTCGGAAGCTTTTTTCGGGGAGCGGAATGCGGCCCGTTTCGTTGGGTATCTCGGGGAATTCTTGGCGATGCCAGCGGAGTTTTGCGTCCTCGATGGCCTCGCGGTTCGAGGAGACGAAGTTCCACCAGATGTGGCGTTTGCCGTCGAGCCGGGCGCCGCCGATGATCATGAACCGCGAATCCTCGGCGGCGTGGACCTCGGCTTCACCGCCTTCGCTGAAAACGGCCATCGTGCCGGGCAGGATCTCGCGGCCATCGGCAGCAAGCCGGCCTTTCAAAACATAGACGGACCGCTCCTCGATCTCGCGTGGGAGGGCGAGCGTCTGCCCCGCGGCGAGTTCCGCCTCGGCGTAAAAGGGCTCGCCGTGGGTTTCGACCGGCGACCGCAGGCCAAAGCCGCTCCCGAGAATGACGCGGAGCCGCGTCCCCTCGCCTTCGGTCTCGGGGAGTTCCTCGCGGCCGGTGTGTCGAAAGGCGGGCTCGCAATCCTCAAGCCGTTGCGGCAGAGCGACCCACGTCTGCAGGCCAAAGAGCCCGCTGCCCGGTTCATTTCCCGCGTCCGAGACGCGCTCAGAGTGGACGATGCCGCGGCCCGCCGTCATCCAGTTAACTGCTCCGGGTTCGATCACCTGCACCGAGCCGAGGCTGTCGCGGTGCTTCATCCGGCCGCTGAAAAGATAGGTCACCGTCGCGAGCCCGATGTGCGGATGCGGCAGCACGTCGAGCGACGTTCCGCTGACCACCTCGACCGGGCCGAAATCGTCAACAAAAATGAACGGGCCGACGGTTCGCCGCTCGCGGAAGGGAAGAACGCGGCGGACGTCCATCGAGCCGATGCTCGCATCGCGGGCCGGGATGATGTTCTCGATCATTCGAAGAATGTCGCACATTTCCGCGGCCGCCTTCAACAGCCAAAATTGTCACCACAGCCTCGAGCGTTTACTATAGACGGACGTTTCGCCTCTCTGATCTATGTACGAAATGCTCATCGTTCTCGCCGTGCTCGTACTCGCGGTCACGCTTTTTGTAACGGAAAAGCTCCGCGTCGATGTGGTCGCGCTGTTGGTGATGGGCATACTGCTGCTGAGCGGGATAATCACCCCCGAGCAGGGCCTCGCGGGCTTTAGCAATGCGGCGACGCTGACGGTCGGAGCAATGTTCGTCCTGAGTGCCGGGCTTTTTAAGACGGGTGCCGTCAGCTTTCTCGGCGAGATAACGACGCGGGTCTTTCGAAGCGGTTTCTGGTTCGGCATCATCACCGTGATGCTGATCGTCGGCGTGCTTTCGGCCTTTATCAACAACACGCCGGTCGTCGCTATCTTTCTGCCAATACTGCTGGCCGCCGCCCGCGAGAACAACATTTCGGCCTCGAAGATCCTGATCCCGGTCTCGTTCGCCTCGATGTTCGGCGGCGTCTGCACGCTGATCGGCACCTCGACCAATATCCTCGTCAGCTCGATCGCCCAAGCGAACGGGCTTCGGCCCTTTACGATGTTCGAGTTCACGCCGCTCGGGCTGATCTTTTTCGCACTCGGGACGGCTTACTTACTAATCGTCGGCATTCGGATGATCCCCGAGCGGCGCGGCAGCGGCGACCTGATGGAAGACTTTGCGATGAGCGATTACCTGACCGAGATCGTTATCATGGAAGGCTCGATCTCGGCGGGGAAAATGATCCGCGAGGCTCCGCTCGTCAAGGACATGGAGCTTACGATCCTCAAGATCGAGCGCGAGGATGGGATCATCCAGGTACCCTCGCCGAATACCGTTCTTCGCGAGGAGGATGTCCTGCTTGTTCGGTGCGATATCGACCAGATCCGGACCCTGCAGGAACGCGAGGGCGTGCAGTTCAAGGCACAGACGAAATGGGGCGACGACAGTCTTTCCAACAACAACTATCGTTTGCTCGAGGCGGTTCTGCTGCCGACCTCGGACCTGATCGGGAGCACGCTGCAGCGGTCGAACTTTCGCGATATGTTCGGCGCGACCGTGCTCGCGATCCGGAGCAAAGGCCGGCTGCTGAGAGAAAAGCTGTCGGATACGGAGTTGAGCGCCGGCGACGTTCTCTTGATCGAGATAGAGAAGTCGCGGATCGCGAACTTCCGCCGGAGCGGCGAGTTTATCATTACCTCGGAAATGGAGACGACCGAGTTTCGGCGGGATAAAGCGCTGTTTGCGGTCGCAATAGTTGCGGCCGTGGTGCTTTCGGCGACCTTCGAGCTTGCGCCGATCGTCGTTTCGGCGATCCTCGGGGCGGTCGGGCTTGTACTTGTACGGTGTATCTCGATCGAGGAGGCATATGAGGCGATCGACTGGAAGATCATCTTTCTGCTCGCCGGTGTGCTTTCGCTCGGCGTTGCGCTTGAGCAGTCCGGGGCGGCGGCATTGCTTTCTTCGAATATGCTGAAATACGTCGGCGGCTGGGGGCCGGTCGCGCTCGTCTCAGCGTTCTATCTGCTGACCTCGACTCTGACCGAGACGATGTCAAACAACGCGACCGCGGCACTGCTCGCACCGATCGCGATAGCGACAGCTCAATCGCTTGGCGGTGACCCCACGCCTTTTCTGATGGCAATTACATTTGCCGCCTCGGCCAGCTTTATGACACCCGTCGGCTACCAGACAAATACGATGATCTACGGCCCCGGCCAATATAAATTCATCGACTTCATCAAGGTCGGCACGCCGCTTAATGTGATGTTCTGGATCGTCGCTACCATCTTCATACCCATCATCTGGCCGTTCAAGTAAGCCGCCTAAAGGGTGACGACTGCCCGATCGGTCAGGAAGAGATCATCCACAAAAAGAAAACAAAAAAGCGAAAACCGGAGGCTCGGACCAACCCGCACCTCCGGCTTCCGGTTTCTGGCTTCTCGCTCCTACCTCACGTACGCATTCGGCAGCGGGCGGTCGCCGGTGATGCCGAATTGGAGGATGAGCGGGCCTGCGGTTGACCTTAAGGCAAACCAGTTCGAGTTTGATGGCCTGAAGACGGCCGCGTCCATCTTGCCGTCGCCGTCGTAGTCGCCCGGTGCCGGCTGGTCGCCATTGGCTCCCCACGGGAAGGCGAAGAAGCTCGAGTCCTCAGATCGCAAGATGAACCACTCGCCGGTCGAAGGCCGGAAGTAGGCGATGTCGGCTTTGTTGTCGCCGGTGTAGTCGCCCGGTACCGCAAGGTCGGTCGAGCTTCCAAAGGCGAAGGCACGGTTGCCGCCGTCGCTCGAACGCAGATACCACCACTGCCCCGGAACCGGACGGAAGGTCGCGATGTCCGCTTTGCCGTCGCCGTCATAGTCGGCCGGAACGGGCCTGTCGCCCGCGATGCCGAACGGCGTTATCGCCACCTGCGAATCCGACGACCGCCGGACGAACCAGGTCGAGGTCGAAGGCCGGAAGACGGCGGTGTCCTGTTTGCCGTCGCCGTCAAAATCGGCCGGCGAGGGCACATCGCCCGTCGCTCCGAACGGGAACGCGAAGAAGGTCGAATCCTCGCTCCTTAAGACAAACCACTCGCCCGACGCCGGCCGCCAAAAGGCGATATCGGCCTTGCCGTCGCCTGTGTAGTCGCCCGGCACGATGGTGTCCGTCGGCGAACCGAAGGCGAAGGCCCGGTTGCCGCCGTCGCTTGAACGCAGGTACCACCACTGCCCCGGGTTCGGCCGGAAGACGGAAATGTCGGTCTTGCCGTCGCCGTCCAGATCGAACGGAACATCGAGCACCGGCAGTGTATTCGTGATAGTGAAATCGAGCTCCGAAACACCGGCCGGCGAGGCATAGTTCACCTCGCGGATGCGGATGCGGCCCTGCTGCGTCGGTGAGTTCGGAACGGTGAACGAGAAGCTTCCGGTGTTCGGTATATTGGCGGCAAGCGTCTGTGTATAGGTCGCACCGCCATTGAGCGAAAGCTCGATAGCTACGTTCTGGTTAAAGCCGCCATTGTTGCTCCAATTGATGTTCGCCTGCGAGCCGATCAGCAGGAAGCCGCCGCTCGGTGTCACATTTGTGATGGTGTCCGGCGTGCCGTTGCCGTCCGAGTCGCGATACCAGCCGATGTCGCGCATTTGCTGCCGCGTCAGGTCGAGCGTTAACGGAACACCCGAGGTGATGAACGGCTCCATCAATAGATTTGGCGAAACGCGTGTGTTCCAGTGGGCGACCGATGAGCCGTCGTCGTAGGGAGCGGGCGTATAGACCTCGACCCTTCCGGTCGCGGCATCTCGGCCCACCGAAAGGCCCGATGAAGAAAGCCGAACGCTCTCGCCGTCCCAGAGCACATTGTTGTTATTGATCGCGGAGATCGCCCGTTGGCCGTCCGTCATATCGCGCCAGAGCAGCGATGTTGAGCGGTCGAAAAGGAAGCGGGAATAGACGTCCGGAAAGCCGTTGAACCAGGCGCCGGTCGTTCCATTGACGAAATCGGCAAACCCGAGCCCGTGGCCGATCTCGTGGAGAACGACGATCAGGAGATTGAGCGTACCGTTCGGTTGCGCGGCATCAAGGCCGAGATAGAAGCGGATACCGCCAATGCAGTCCGGCCGGCCGTCGAGCCTGCTGTTGAACGTAGCGACAAGGTCCGGGTTCGGCGAGAGGTCCGCAAGTGCCTGCTTGTTGGCAAGTGCCTGATGGTGCCAGGTGCCGGAAAATCCGGCGTTCGCGTGCTCGCGGTGGACGGTCGTGGTCGAGGCCGAGCCGAGAACCGCGGCGTTTGACGTACACGTCTGGTCATCGAACTGCGCCCGAACCTGGATCTCAATGGTCGAATCGAGAAATGCCTCCCAGATCGCGGCGGCGGCGTTAAAGACGTTCAGCCGCTGCTGGCCGCGGGTCGTAGCGGTGTTTCCACCTTCGGGGGCGACGGCCGTTGGGTCGTTAAAGCCTTCGCCCGGCCCGTCGTTATTAATGATATTGATATCCGCCGCCGAGGGGCTCAGCTCTGCCTGCTGAATGTAGCGGGCGATCAGCTCGCGGTAAAAGGCCATTTCTTCGTCCGTCATTCCGTAGTCGGCGGAATCAACGGCAAAGGGGTCAAAGCTCCGCGGGTTGTTCGGCATCAGGTCGCCGGTCTCGAGGTCGCGGCCGAGAAAAGCGTTCGCTTCCTTGAGGCTTGAGACGCAGCTCGCCGCCGGACGGCCGTCGCGGCCGAGGTTTGCGAGTGCAACGTGCTGGAACCTTCCGCGGAGGTCAACCATTACGCTTCCATCGGCAAGGCGTTCCTCGACCAGCCCTTCGGCCGAACGGCTTGTTCGTTCTTTGAGATCGGCGGCGAGCTTCATCTCCTCCGCTCGCTGATCAAAGGTGACGATCTGCCCGATTGCGGCCGCCGGAAAGATCAAGGTAAACGAAAGGGCGAACCCCAGAAACGAACGAACGGCTCTACTTCTCATTGAATGGTCTCCAATCCCTGAATCGCTGATAGAATCTGACGTGCTGAAAGCACTTACGCAGGCCAAAAGGATTTAGATGCAATTATGCGAGTTCGCGTTCCGAAAAGCTACTGTTTTTTCATGGCTTTTTGCGACAGAACTAACGCAATGTTGGAATTCCGAAGCCCTCGCCGAAGCGGCCTGCGGCATCGCCTCTGATCTCGTTGTTTTCGGCGGGGCATAATGGTATTTTATTGGATTGCGGCAATTTAAAAGAAATATCGGGTAATACCCCAAAAAACCGGAGAACTTTAAATGAAGATCGGACTGCCAAAAGAGATAAAAGACAATGAATATCGGGTCGGGCTGACGCCGGCCGGTGTGCACGCACTCGCGGGTGCCGGGCACACGGTCTATGTGGAAAAGAGTGCGGGCGAGGGCTCGGGCTTCACGGATGAGCAATACGTAAGTGCGGGAGCGACGATGCTCGAGACCGCTGACGAGATCTGGGCGGCGGGCGACATGATCGTCAAGGTCAAGGAGCCGATCGCACCCGAATATCCGCGGATGCGCGAGAATCAACTGCTTTTCACCTATCTGCACCTGGCGCCGGAGTTTGAGCTGACCAAGCAGATGATGGAGCGGAAAGTGACGGGCGTCGCCTATGAGACCATCACGGACAAGCAGGGCCGTTTGCCGCTGCTGACGCCGATGTCCGAGGTTGCGGGGCGTATGTCGGTCCAGGTCGGTGCGACCTATCTTGAAAAGATGAACGGCGGCAAGGGCATTTTGCTCGGCGGCGTTCCGGGAGTTCCGGCGGCAAATGTGGTCATCATCGGCGGCGGCATCGTTGGCACGGAAGCCGCGAAAATGGCCGTCGGGCTTGGTGCAAAGGTCACCATCATCGACCGCAATCTCGACCGCCTGCGGCAGCTTGACGACATCTTTCTGTCAAAGGTGCAGACGCTTGCCTCCTCGCGTTACCAGATAGAAGAAGCCATCTCGCATGCCGATCTCGTTATCGGAGCGGTGCTCGTCGTCGGTGCGGCGGCGCCGAAGCTCGTTACCCGCGATATGCTCCACCTTATCCCGCAGGGAGCGGTGCTGGTTGACGTAGCCGTTGACCAGGGCGGATGTTTTGAGACGACGCGGGCGACCACGCACTCGAACCCGACCTATTACGAGGAAGGCGTTCTTCACTACTGCGTGGCGAATATGCCGGGTGCGGTGCCGCGGACCTCGACCTTTGCACTGACCAACGCGACGCTGCCCTATGC
>CAZGLZ010000155.1:0-6597 GCA_964526245.1 uncultured Chloracidobacterium sp.
GCATGTCTGAGGCACGCCGCCAGCGTTGATTCTGAGCCAGGATCAAACTCTCGTTGATTTCTGTCTCATTTATTTATCGTCAGAAATTCATCTGACGTGTCCGTTGAATCGAAACTCAACGAACATTGTTCGTTATACGAATTAACACATGGACCTACATATCTAGTTTTCAAACATCAACCTTCGCCCGAGAAAACCTCTCTCGAGGCGAAACTCCTGATTATACAGAACCAGGAAGCATTGTCAACTGCCCTCGCAACTTTTTTCTCGCCTTGTCAAAACTTCTGTTCGGCGAACCGCAGGGGCAAATATGTATTCTCTACATCGACCTCTATCCTGTCAAGCGGCGAGAGCAATTTATTTACAAAGATCGAATTCTTCGCTAGGAGCCCCCATCTAACGGCCCCGAACAATGTCCCGTCCGATGAGTCTGCCGGAGAAACCCACTCTCTCTTCGGCTTACGCGCTTAAGGAGTGACGCGTTGAGACGTCAATACCGGATCAACGGTTGCCCGCGAATCGATGGAGCGGGCGACGGGAATCGAACCCGCAACTTTCAGCTTGGGAAGCTGACACTCTACCATTGAGTTACGCCCGCTTTGAGTTGTGAATTATTACAGAAATTTCGAGCTCGGACAAGAGAAATCAAGAGGGCTGCATTAATCAAGCCGTGCCGCCAAAAGCAGATCAATCACTTCCCGGACGGCTGCCTCGCCGCCTTTCGCTTTGGTCACGTAGCTTGCGGCCGCTTTCACACCTTCTACGGCATCCGCAACCGCTACAGGCAATCCGACCAATTTCATGAGGCCGATATCGCCGAGGTCGTCGCCGATGAATGCTGTCTCTTCCGCCGGAATACCGGTTTCGTCGAGGATGTGATCAAGGTCGGCCACCTTGTTGTTCGATCCTGTGACGACAAATCTGATACCAAGCTCCTTGGCCCGAGCCTCAACGATTCCCTCTGAGCGTCGGCCGGAAATTATCCCGGAAACAAGTCCGGCTCTGTGCCAGTCAACAATTCCCTGCCCGTCACGGACGTGGAACGACTTCATCACTTCCCCGTTCGGCCCGAAATAGAGCTTGCCGTCGGTCAGCACACCGTCACAGTCCATTAACAGCAATTTGATGTTTCGTGGCTTTGTTTGCATTGGTCTAGTTTGCGGCAATAGAGAAGAGATCTTGCACCCAACCGCCCCTCATTGAGCCGGCTCGATCGCATCAAGGTCTTGAAGAGTCTTCCGACGAAACGTCAGTCGGTTCCTGTAATTCGAAACAGCCGAATTCGCCAAAGAAACCGGCCGTTGCTCATAAATAAGACGTTCGCCGTCCTTCGAAAGCGAAAGTTCGATCACTCCAGTCTCCTTCCATTTTGAGTGCTTTTTCGACAGTGCTTGATCCATCAAGGTCTCTTGTGGTGGAGCCGGGCTTGCCTCGTATTTTATGATTATCTTTCGGCGTTCTGCCCGCGTTCGCGAAACCTCAACCATTCTCGCTCCGGTAGGATACTCCAATGTGTTCTTTTCACCGCGACCATCAGCAAAATAAGTACTCACCTGGCCGAAGCGACCGTAATCACCAACTTGGTACCGCCAAAGCTCAAGCCTAACCCCTTCGGCCTTGATCATCAGCTCGTAACCATCGAACAAATCGACGACCAGCGGGTTAGCGGATTCCACCTTGGTCAGAATCCAGTCACCTACGAATGTTTCATCAAACTTCTCAACGTGGTTATTCTGGGCGCAAAGGCAATCTGCGTGTCCGATAAGGACAAACAAAAGATAAGCCGCGATCATTTGAATTTTCCTATCGAACTTCAAAGATCTCAACTCCCGCAAGCTTCCACCCGGATGTCGTCCGGAGAAGCCGAAAGACGGCGGTACCGGTCTCCGGTTCACGAGTAAGAAGTCGCACACTAAGATTCGTTTCAACGATAGCGGTGTTCGCATCGAACATATCGACGTGCAGTACCGTCGTCGTCCAATTGGTCGCCTGACCCGAGATACCGCTGACAAACCTATTCACCTCGCCGGGGACGGCCAACGCATCAAGCTCGGTCTTTCGATTTGAGATCGCCGCCCGGTCGAATTGCACGAAATACGCCCTTATCGATTCATCGACCGGCGTGGTTTGGGTGATCCGATTGCGGAGGTTTCGGGCCGCAAGCCCGGCGCCATATTCGGCGTCGGCCAGAATTGCGGAAATAGCATGTGTCGTTGCGTCCGAGTTCCTATTTGTTCGCAAAGCGACATCCGCGACCCCGACATTCGCCCAACCAAGCGATCGCGACGTCGGCAGCGGTTCGTTTAGCACCGCACGGAATTCTCGGTCGGCCTCGGAAACCTTGTTCTGTGCCAGCAGCGACCGTCCAAGCAGGACACGGACGTCATCGAACCGCGGGAACTCCTCGAGCACTTGCCTGGCGTTCTTCTCCGCGGCGGCGAACTCCTGCCGGTCAAACTCACGCTTAACGGCAAGCAAAAGATCGCTGTCCGTAAATTCGCGCGGGGCCACATCGTCAGAATATTCGTTCTGTGGATAGAGTTTTTCCGGATCGATCTCAACTCGTGCTATCCGCGTCGGGGTCCGGAAATTTATCTCACCAAAACTTCGAGCCCGTATAGTTGCGGGTGCGGACATCGTCTCGCCATTTTCAAGCCGAGCAAGCACCTCGACGGTGACGTTGATCGGCCCAGTATTTCGGAGAGCAACCTTCCATTCGCCGCCGGCCGCCTGCGGTAGCCCCGCCTGCAGATTCATATCCGTCGGTTGATCGAGCAAGTAGTCAACAACGTCCTTTTGGCTTTCGAACTCACGACGGACATCCGCAAGCCGCGTAGTCTCTTTGGACAATGCGGAACGGAGCTTGTTATTGAATTCCGTTGAGCCGAGCTTTCGCTCCATCACCCGCCAGAACATCGCACCCTTATTCGCGACTGCCGCGAAGTAATAGTCATCAAGCGGCGTGACCACGTTTAGCGGAGCGTCCCTACGGGCGATGGCGGCATAAGCGATCCGCTGACGAAGGACTTCAACCTCTCCGACCTCCGGGCCGTATTTCGAAGTAAGAAACTTGGTAGCAAGGTAACGAGCGAGTCCTTCTCTGATGACGCCGGCCCCATCGTCGGTAAGCCGGTTGGCCTCGCCTAGCCAGAGCTTGCTAGCGGCCTCGGCAACGTTCATCGCCGTAAGAGAATCTATCTTCTCCCTACGAAAAACGGCTTCGTCAATTAGTACAGTTCCGCTGGTCGAAAAGCGGCCGCCGCGTCGCATCGCAACAAGGCGCAGCGGCACGTTCGGTGCGGGCCCGAGTATCTTCTCGGTGAACGCCTTCGCTTCACCAAAAAGTGCCGCGAGGTCCGCCGCCCTTGCTTTTGCCATGTCGCCGGAACCTTTCGGAATGTAAACCGACACCCCGCCAGTGTCTGCACGATCCCAGTTTCCGGCTAGAACGAACGGCTGGCCGTTGAGCTTGTTTTCGAAAACTCCCGCAGATTCTGATCCGGAACTGATCGATTTCAACCCGGCCGGGGCCGTTAACCTTATCTTGAAAGGTGCGTAGTCCGCCCCTCGGGCAAAAAACCAGCTATTCGGCGTCGGGTACCAGAATGACAACGGAAGGAAATGTGAAGCGACCGGGGAGATAGAGCTAACGCCTGTGTTATCCGCGACCGGGATCTTGTAATCGACAATTGCTGTGAGTTCGCCACCTGCAGGTACCGCGGGAACCCGCATAGCAATTCGCTGGAGCGTTGCACTGCCAAGCCGTTCCTGGCTTTTTGCCGCATCAATGTTCGAACCGTTAACGCTCGCGGAGGTGATCTCGGCATTCTGATTAATGCGAAGAGTAAGGCTGGTTGCCGGACGCTCGGTGACATTCCGAACGCGGATCGTCGCCTTTGCCGTCAGGTTGCGGTCGTTCTCAGTTGACGGGAGCGAAGCCGCAATGTCGTAGGACACAACCTGCCATGTCGCCGCGATCCTGTTATCCGACTGGCCCGAGGCCGAAGCCACACATAGCAAGAACAAAACGAAAAGCGAGAACGATATTCGTCGATCAGTCATTAATTAGCTCGTTGATCTTCTTAAGTTTCGTGAGTAACGCTTCAAGCCGTGTCAGCGGCAACTGGTTCGGCCCATCGCTTGGAGCCTTTGAGGGGTCGTTGTGGACCTCCATAAAAACGGCATCGACGCCGCAGGCAACACCGGCACGGGCAAAGTGTTCGATGTATTGGGCTTGTCCGTCGGTTGCTTTGCCAAGTCCACCCGGAAGCTGGAGCGAGTGGGTCACATCGAAAACTAC
Organism: uncultured Chloracidobacterium sp.; assembly: GCA_964526245.1. Taxonomy (GTDB): domain Bacteria; phylum Acidobacteriota; class Blastocatellia; order Pyrinomonadales; family Pyrinomonadaceae; genus OLB17. The sequence goes on from CAZGLZ010000155.1 coordinate 4,301, forward strand.
GGGGACGCCGAAGGACCGCATTATTGGAAACGAGCGAAGATCGACGACGAGATTGTTGTAACCAAAGCTCGCCCCGCGTTCCGTCAGCAAGATCTTTTCACAGCCCGCAGCCTGGAGCTTTTCGACGATGTTCTTTGCGTCCCACGGCGCGAGAAACTGCCCTTTTTTTACATTTACGACTTTTCCCGTCTTTGCCGCGGCAACCAGTAGATCGGTTTGCCGGCAAAGAAACGCGGGAATTTGAAGGATGTCCGCCACCTCAGCGGCCGGCTCTGCCTGCCACGGTTCGTGTATATCGGTAATGACCGGAACGCCGAATTCTTCCTTTATTCGCTGAAGCACATCGAGCCCCGCGTCCATGCCGTCACCGCGGAAACTCTCGATAGAACTGCGATTTGCCTTATCAAACGACGATTTATAGACAAATCCGACCCCGACCCGCTCGCAGATCTCCTTGATCGACCGAGCCATCATCGAGGCATGCTCGTAAGACTCGACGACACACGGCCCGAGGATGAACGAAAGCTCGCCGGTTCCGAAAGGAACCTCGCCAACAGAATATGATTTGACTTCAGGCATCAGTAGTAAACTACAGTATCTTCTCGACTTTCAGAATACCATCATTAGGCAGGTCGCCCGTATCCTGTTTATTCAGGTTGTTATTCCTCGATCCCGATATCGGCACGCTCCGGGATTTCAACCTGCTTCTCACTCGTCACGTCGTGTTCGAGGTTTTCGCTCTTGAGCCGGTTCTCCCAGGCGGCCTTTACAAATGCAACGAACAGCGGGTGCGGGGCAAGTGGTTTCGATTTGTACTCCGGATGGAACTGGCAAGCGACAAAATACGGATGTGTCTCGGCCGGGAGTTCGACCATCTCGACAAACTTCCCGTCAGGCGACACCCCGCTGATCACCAACCCCTCGCGTTCGAGGACGTCCCGGTACTCCGGATTGAATTCGAACCTATGACGATGCCGTTCGCTGATCTGCTCCGCACCGTGATAGATCCTTCGAGCAAGCGAACCTTCTTTCAGATCGCAGTCCCATGCACCAAGCCGCATCGTCCCGCCGAGCTCATCTACGCCGACCAGGTCACGGAGCTTAAAGATGACCGGAAACGGCGTCTGCTCATTGAACTCGGTCGAATCGGCATCGCGGAGTCCGCAAACGTCGCGAGCAAATTCGATGCATGCCGTCTGCATACCTAAACAGATGCCGAAATACGGAGTGCCGGACCTGCGGGCGTAGCGGATGGCACGGAGCATTCCTGCGATCCCGCGTTTTCCGAATCCGCCAGGCACGAGGATGGCATCGTAATCGTGAAGGTCATTTTCGTAGTTGTCCTTTACCAGATTCTCTGATTCGAGCCATGTCACATTTACCCGGAGGTCGTTAGCCACCCCGGCGTGGGTCAGGGCTTCGCGGAGCGATTTATACGAATCCTCAAGCTCGACGTACTTGCCAACGATGGCGATCTTGACCGCCCCGCCGCTTGGCTCTTTGATGGTCGAAACAAGTTCTCGCCACCGTTTCAGATCGGCACTCGGAAATCGTTCGTCGAGCTTAAGATCGGCGACGACGAGATCGTCAAGGCCTTGTTCGTGAAAAGCGAGCGGAACCTCGTAAATGGTCGGAACGTCGAGTGCGGAGATCACCGCATTTTCCTGAACGTTGCAGAAAAGAGCGACCTTACGACGAAGGTCGAGCGGCAACGGGCGATCCGAGCGGCAAAGCAGAATATCCGGTGCGATACCGATCTCGCGAAGTTCGCGGACGCTGTGCTGCGTTGGCTTGGTTTTCAGTTCCCCTGCTGCGGCGATGAACGGAACGAGCGTTACGTGGATGAAGATCGCATTGCCGCGGCCTTCCTCATTGCCCATTTGCCGGATCGCCTCCATAAAAGGCAGCGATTCGATGTCGCCAACGGTTCCGCCTATTTCGACGATCAGCACATCCGGCTTGTCCTTGTCGGCAACGGCACGAACGGCCGCCTTGATCTCGTCTGTGATGTGCGGGATCACCTGGATCGTCTTGCCGAGATAATCGCCTCGACGTTCCTTTTCGATAACGGAAAGATAGATCCGTCCGCTGGTCCAGTTATTTGCCTGAGAAAGCTTTGCGTTCGTAAACCGCTCGTAATGGCCGAGGTCAAGGTCGGTCTCGGCACCGTCGTCCGTAACGAATACCTCGCCGTGCTGAAAGGGCGACATTGTCCCGGGATCGACATTGATGTACGGGTCCAGCTTCATCATCTGGACCTTCATACCGCGAGCCTCCAGAAGGCAGCCAAGCGAACT
>CAZGLZ010000156.1:0-6476 GCA_964526245.1 uncultured Chloracidobacterium sp.
TCGTTAGGCAGATTCGATGGCTTGCCGTTGGGCGCGATCAATTGCCCTTCGTCATTGCGGACTTCGGGTATCGCGTCGAGTTCTTGTTGGGTTGGGTTGAGTGAGAAACTAGCGGCGTCGGCTACTGTTCCATCTTCTGACCGATTTGAAGCCAAAACGCTTCCACGTCGAAGCTCTCCGCCGTCGGATCGATTCCCTGCTCCTCGATCAGATCGTGCACCACGTCCACCGCTTCGTCCGTCTTGTCCGGATATTTTTCCGCCGCTATCAGACAAAGGCTGTTGACGACGAAGTTCCGTTCGCTCATGTTGTCGAGTTCGGAGTTTGTGAATCCTTGCGGCATATCGTTCAATAATTCCCTTGTTTGACTCGCTAATATTACCATATCTTTCGCTTAGGTCGTCAAACGAAAATCCCGAGCGAGCGATTTCCTTCGTGCGAATACGCTGAAGCTCGCTGACTTCCCGTCTCGTTAGTCCCAAAGCTTCCTGAGCGTCGTTTCGTTGGATTTTCCCAATTACTTCTATATGGCGTTGGGGGCCCACATATCCCCGCTTTTCGAGATTGCTGATCGCCTTTCGGTATGCAGGCGAGTCACGATATGGTGCGAGGTCGTAGTCTTCTCCAAGATCTCTGATCAACCTGGAATCCGCCCGATGCCCCTGCTCTTCCTGTAGCGTAAATTTGGTGATCGCCGGATAGCGGGAGTCTTCGACGCTTAACAATAGATCTCCGTAGGTCGGGTCAACAGCCTTGTCTAATACTGTTGCGATTTCTTTGAATCGTTCCGACAGTTCGGTAAAGTTCAGTCGTTCTGCCGCGTCTCCCAGGTCACGTATTTTTGCAATTATCTGTGGGACGACCTTCGGCCGGTTATATGCACCGGCAATGGTCATTTGCTCTCCGACGAGTCCCAGATTTCGGTAAACCGAGTTCACGATCATCATGCCCGCGGGGTTGATGCCGACATGATTAGAATCTGCGTGATAGACGACCTTTGCGGCTTCGCCCCATTCGAAAGCGTTTTGCCCTAGTAGTCGGTCTAGTTCTCTTGCATACCGACCACGCTCCGCCCGCATCGCAGCATTAGAAGGAGCTTCGTTCCCTGCCGCCTCAATGTCCTTGATCGATGTATAACTGAAATCCACTCTGCCGTCCGAGAATGCCGCTGCGAAGGCTTCGCTTGGGCTAAGAGCACCAAATAGTGCGGCTCCGCTTTTCGCGTCTGTAAACTCACGAGCGTATATCTTAAATGCCTTGCTTACCGCGTTCGGCGACTGCGACAAAACCTGTGCTATCGCTATCGCGTCCGGCGACCACGACTGATTTGTAAGCGTTGGTATCTTCGCGTAATCTTCGAGCGTTGTTCCCTTTCCTGCCTTTGCCCGAAACTCGGTCAGCAGGTCGATCGCCTCGCGGGTCTGCGGCAAGATGTCCCAATCGGTATCGGTCTGCGTCTTTACAAGCGGTGCGACCGCACGCGGCAGGTTCCGTTGCAGATACGGCGGTGCATATTCGTATTGCTGAACATCGTCGTAGATGCGTCCCATCAGCAATCGCTCGATGCGTGCTTTGCCGTCGGTCGTGATCGCTCCGTTCTCAAGCAATGTGTTTCGTTCGCCGGCGGTGAAAACACCATCCGCGATCAGTTTGTTGACGATCTTGTCGCCATACTGATTCAGGGCGTCGTTAAGCGTTCCGTCACCCGCCGCCTCTAGGTAGCCCGCGATATATTCGACCGCATTATCTGAGAGCCTTCCCGCTTCCGCGACTGCTCTTTCTTTGGCAGTCAGTGGCGTTGTCGAGGTCTTATTGAGATTCGTTATCGCCGTCTGTTTGTCGATTGACGCATCAGAGATAACACGCACCAGAACGGGGTTCTTAAAAGAGTTGACATCGGCGGCGGTGAAACCGTAGATGCTCGCCTGATTCGCAAGCTCCGTCCGGTAAGCGTTCGCCGCTTCACCATCCGCTTTATAAACGCGGGCAAGTATCATCGCACGGCTATTACCGCCGAGTGCGTTGCTATCCTCGTCTATAATGGTCGGGCCGGTGTCTGCTGTCGGTGAGTTATTGAGCAGTTCGGCAGGGTTGAAATTGTCGTCCTTAGAACGATCAATGACCTGAGCCTGATACTGCTGTTCGGCATCATACCGCCGATCATTCGCAAAGTAATAATCGGGGTGGGGTTGGAAGTTGAACGGGTTATGCGACGGGATTACATCGTCGATTTCCCTGAGTTCGTATCTGGCTTCGTAGGCTGCTTTGCTGTCTGGGATTCGGATTGCTGTTTCCTTTCCCTGACGAGTCTCGCCCGCTGCTCTACGAGGCTCTCGAAGTTCTTGTCTCTTTTCATTCTTTGCCTCTGTCGGAGATTTTACACGAGCGGCCGGCTTTTCGGAAGCGTCCTTGCCGCCGAACTCTTTCGCAAGGTCGGGATAAGCATCGAAGTGCCCCAACTCGCGGGCACGCTCTACCGTGAGGTCGCCGGAGCGGAGGGCGGCAACCACTACATCCTTGTGCCGAACCGGCTCATTTATACGCTCGATGGCTTCGCGTGCCTGTTCGTCACTTATCTTTGATTTCCTGCCTGCTTTTTGATCGTCGTAATATTGGCTTACGAGGTCTCGGTCTGCTTTACGGGCATCTCCTAATAATTGCTGTAAGCGTTCAACTTGTGCAGCGGCTTCGGACGCAGATGCCTTTGTTAAGTTAGATTGAGCAATATTCGGACGAATATTTTCACGCTCTGCTTTCCACTCATCCGCCGTCATTTCCCACGGCTTCTTCCCTTCGCCGCGTGCCTGCTCTACCTGTCCCTTCGCGGTGGGCTGCGACGGGGCGGGGGATGGAAAACGAGGACTGACCTGATCCGCAGGAATGGTGGCCTCCGTGCCGTCCGCAAATTCCACCTTGACGCGACCGAACGGATTGCCGATGACCGTTGCATCGCGTCCGGCAACACTGACTTCTTTACCGATGTAGTTACTCTTTGCGCGTTTCGCTTTGGTTTGCTCTTCGACGCCAGTCAATTGCCCTGTGATCTCTCGCTTGACGGCAGCCACACGCATTCCGGTCGCTTTACTGGACCGTTCTGCGGTCTCGATCATTGAGGGCCTGCCGGACTTGCGGGCGTTATCCAGATCAGTCTTTGCCGCGGCAAGTGGCTTATCGACCTCTTCTGCCCACCGAGCCTCTTGCTCCGGCGTTAAGGTAACGATCTGGTCGTTGACTGTAACTACGCGACCAACGGGACCTGTTTGCTTTTCCTGCCGAACGGAATTCGCCGCAGCCGTCGGCTTTTTGAATGAGAATCCCCGCTGTTTTTCCGCCCCTTCCTTTGGCTCAAGCTCGGCTCCCTTTGCGATGATCGGGCCGGTCGGCCGCTGAGTTCGGATGCCGGCCCGCTTATTGGCCTCCGCGATTGCCTGGTCCTTGGAGAATTTATTCTTAGGTAGATCTACTCGCGAGACCATCGTATCGGCGTCCGCGTCATACTGCCGGACGATCCATACCGGTTCCCCCTTCAGCCCGCCGCCTGAGACGGTGGCCACAACATTGTTGTCGCCATCCACGCGGTAAACGCGATCCTCTCCCTCGGGCTCCCGCTCATGTAGCGGAACCCGATTTGATCGCCGTGGCTGCTTGTCGATGGCATCGACATCGGGCTGTTTTGTGTCGATGTTTTTCGCTTTCTTCGACACTTCGGGCTGCGTTTCTACCGGAGTACCGCTAGTTTCGCTTTGAGCCTCAGTATCCGTCTCCAATGGAGCCTCGCCCACAGGTGCGGGCGGTTCCTGAATTGTTTGTGCTTCATTGACCTCCGTGAGTCCTTGTTTTTTGCGGAGTACGATTCCGCCCTTCTCGTTTTTGACCAGGACCTTATCGCCTCGATCCTCGACTTCCTCAAACTTTTCGCCCTTCTTGTCAACGTAAACGGTCGGGCCTGCGGGCTGGACCGTTTCGGGCTCGGGCTGGGCTTCGGCCTGCGTCGCCGGTTGTTCGCCCGCCGCTGCGGCCATTTTGCCGAGTGCCGATTGCACGTCCGCGTCGGCCTGTCCGGGCTGTTCGATGATCGGGCCTTCGGGCACCTTCACGCCAGCCTTTTCCGCGATCGCTTTCGAGGCTTCTACTTGGATCTCCTCAAGCTGCTTCGTGATTGCCTGCAAGTTCCACATCTTCCGCAGAAGTTCTTTTTGCTCCGGCGAAAACTGCTTCTCTTTGCGGGCCGCGGCCTGAATGTCCTTGATCTGCCCTTGCAGAGCCTCGATGCCCTCGCGGGTCTGGTCGTACGTCTGCACCAGCGGCTTGATCTCGTCCGTAATATCGACCGGCGTATCAAAGACGTAAAGCTCGCCATCCTTGTACCGGCGGACGATCACTCCTCGGGCCTGTTCCTGCTCGATCAGTTTCTTTAAGGCGTGTCGGTTCCGGGCGACGTTCAATATCGTCACGCCACCGGACGCCAACGGGGCGGCAATGCCAGCCGTGATCAGGTTGTCGTACAGATCCTTGTCGAATTTTCGTTCGGGATCGTAACTCAGCTTCGCAATGATGTTCGATGCCGTGGTTTGGAATCCCTCCTGGCCGAGTTCTTCGGGGATTTCCTTTGCACCGGCTCGCCACGCTTCGCCCCAAAGCCGCTGCCAGGTCGATACGCCCACACCAGAGTTGAGACGCTTCAGGGCCGAACCGATACCAACCACTTCGGTCAGTCCGAGGGGGGCGTTCAGAAGTCCGGCGATCTGTGCTTCAGCCTCCGAGGCTCCTGCTTGTCGAGCCTCTTTATACGCATCGCCGCCCATTGCCAGCGATGAGAAGACGGCAACACCGACGCGCGGAGCCTTAAAGGCCGCGCCGACGAACCCGCCGCCCATCATGCCGATCGTCGATCCGATGCCTTGTGGCAGTTTTCCGGCGAGAAATTCTTGTTGCAGATCCTTATCGGTCGGCAGGTACGTGTCAAGGAAGCTATCAATACCGTCCGCCAGCTTAAACGTCAGCCGATCCTCAGCCTTCATGTTGCGTAGGGATCGGTCGGCGTCCGTCAGGTCGGTCCATTCCGGCAGAGCGTCTTGCAAAACATCAGCACCGAGAGCGATACCGCGAAGCGTCCCCGACACTAGCGTCGAGACGGCGGACTTCGCCGCGTTGAGATGTGCGTCGCGGTACGTTTTAACGAGATACTCCGGCCACGACATCGCCGCCACTCGGGCCTGTCGGGCTTCCTCCGCCTTTTCCTCCTGCTGCTTAACGGCGTAATAGTTCGTCGCCGATCCGTGACGGCTAATGAGTTGGCGAAGTAGTGTGTCGGATTCCTTTTGGGCTCGGCCCTGCCAATCCGCCCCCTTTCCGGTGAAGATCTTCGGGTCGAACTTTCGCGAGTGGTCGCGGACAAACTCCTCGCCGCGGGCCTTGTCGAGCATTTCTGCTTCTTTCTCGCTTCGCAGTCGGGCCATATCGTCGATCTCGCGTTTAGCCTGGTCCGGCGTTATCCATTTCATCGCCAGCCGGGCATGTGTCGCGGCATTGTCCGAAACGGCCTTGTCCGGGTGCTTACTGAGAGCGTCGAGGTACATTTCGTACGTCTCGCGAGATTTATCAACCTCGTCCTGGAACTTGTTACGCTGAACGGTGAAATCGTTCGGGTTGAGTCCCATGATCTGAAACGCCTTGTCTCGCGTGAGTCCGATCTTTTCGAACTCCCGCATCGCCTCGTCGTTCAGCTCGCCGCCGCCGGCCAGATAGTCGCGCAGTGCGTCCCGTTGTACCTTGTCGAAGTTCTGCTCCAGGCCGCCAAGGTAGTCACGCCACGCGGCCATATCCTCGCCTTCGATAACAAAAGCTCCCTTGAACGGCTCGCGTTTCTGATTCGAATCGCGATCAAAGACGAATCCACCCTTTTTACCTCGCTGGAATTCCGTTATCGCGTTTATCTCGAGTTCGGTGAGCGGCCTCCCCATGATCTCAGGCCCGGCTTGCCGGACCGCCTGCCGAAAAACGGCCTCGCCCCGGTCTTGCCCCTCCTGCACGTCGTAATCGGGGTCCACCTGGGCGATGAACGGCATATTCGTCATTTTGGCGTCGCCATAGAACGAATCGTCCTCGTCGAGAATGCGCACGTCGGTTTCCGTGCCGGGAATCTGCGGCACCTCGCCGCCTGCCATTCGGCCTTCCACGATCGCTTGTCCGGGCTCCACGGTCGTCGTCGTCGGCTGCGATGGGAATTGGGCCTTTTGTAATGCGGCTTCCTTCTCGATGTTGTTCGGGTCGGTCACGGCTGATGCTACCAGCTCCGTTCCCGTCCGGGCGTCCCGCGTGACGACGCCGGGCTTTCCGGCCGTATCGTTCGTCGGTTCGACCTTGCCGCCAAGTAGCGGCGTGAAATCGACCTTGCCCTGCATCAGATCAAATGACGTGATGCCGTTTTGCTGCAATGCCTGCTGAAACTTTTGGGTGTTCGATCGGAGTACGCT
>CAZGLZ010000157.1:0-6452 GCA_964526245.1 uncultured Chloracidobacterium sp.
GGGAAGTTACAGTTCGCCCCAAGTTCAGATCGACTCGCAAGCGGCCCTTGACCGCTACGGTTTCTATTTCACCGAGGTTGCAAATGAAAGCGGCGTGAAGTTCACGCACACCTCGCCGCGACTCGACCCGAAGCTCGACCACATAATGCCGATCATCGCGTCGATGGGCGCCGGAGTCTCGGTAGTCGATTTTGATCGCGACGGATGGAACGACCTTTACTTCACCAACAGCGGCGAAGGCTCTAAGAATGCCCTCTATCGAAACAACGGCGACGGAACATTCACCGAAGTTGCGGCGGAACTCGGCGTTGCCGATCTGAACAGCCGCGAGAACGGCGTCTCGATGGGAGCCGTTTGGGGCGATTTTGACAACGACGGCTTCGAGGATTTGCTCGTTTATAAATGGGGCCGAACCGAGCTTTACAAGAACAATGGCGGCCAGAGCTTCACCCGTCTCGAAGACACCGGTTTCCCAGCTTGGGCAAACATCAACACCGCCATTTGGCTCGATTTCGACCGCGACGGAACTCTCGATGTATTTCTTGGGGGCTATTTCCGCGAATCGCTCGACCTTTGGAGCCTTCCGGATTCGAAGATGATGCCCGAGAGCTTCGAGTATGCCCGCAACGGCGGCCGCAAGTACCTTCTTCGCGGCCTCGGGAATGGCAAGTTCGAGGATGTGACCGCAGCCGCTGGGATAGAAAGTTCCCGCTGGGCACTAGCCGCGGGTTCGGCAGACTTTGATGGGAATGGCTTCCCGGACATCTTCATCGCGAACGACTATGCCGTCTCCGAGCTTTTCCTGAATCAGGATGGCAAGCGTTTCGTTGCTGCCGGCGAAACAAGCGGCGTTGGGTTTTCTCCAAAAAGCGGAATGAACGCCTCGTTCGGCGACGTACTAAATGATGGCCGGTTATCGATATACGTCTCGAACATTTCCGAAGAAGGGATCTTGCTTCAGGGAAACAATCTCTGGGTTCCGCGACAGGACAAAACCGGCGGATTGAAATACGACAATCAGGCCAACAACTTCGGCGTCGAGCTTGGCGGATGGAGCTGGGCGGCCCAATTCGGCGACCTCAACAATGACGGCACGCAGGACATCTTCCTGACCAACGGATATATTTCTGCTGATAAGACGGCCAATTACTGGTATGATTATTCGAAAGTAACCGTCGGACACAACGCGATAATCGGCGATGCGGCCAACTGGCCCTCGATGGAAGGCCGCAGCCTCGCCGGCTTTCAGCAAAAGCGGGTTTGGCTCAATGACGGTGCCGGCCGATTCAACGATGTGGCTTTGGCCATCGGTGTAAAAGAGACGCTAGACGGACGCGGTGTCGCACTCGTCGATCTCTGGAACCGCGGCGTGCTCGACGTTGTGGTCGCCAGTCAGAACGGGCCGGCGTTGATCTACAAGAATAATTCGGCACCGGGCAAGAACTGGATCGCGTTCGAACTCGAAGGAAGCGAGAGCAACCGATCGGCATTTGGCGCAAGCGTTACGCTCTACTGGAACGGCAAACGGCAGCGACAGGACCTAACCGGTGGCATCGGCTTTTGCTCGCAGAATCAGCGGCGGCTGCATTTCGGGCTCGGAACCTCGGGCTCGGTCGAAAAGGCAGAGATCGTTTGGCCGTCCGGCAAGAAAACAACAATTGAATCTCCCGGGGTAGGACAAGTACACAAGATCAAGGAACAATGAGCACCAACGTATCCGCGATGAATCCGTTAGCAATGGGCGGCGACGCTGTCCCAACGAAGATGTGGGGTATCGATTCGCGTTTCATTGCGCCGATCCTCATTACTCTGATCCTTCTGGTAGGGCAGCTTTCCTTCGGCATTCTCGAAAGCTATCCGCAAACGCTGACGGCCATCGGTGTTTGCATCGTGGCCGAGATCATTCTTTCCTATGCGGTCTCGGGCAAGTTCCCGCACCTTGCGAGTGCGTATATTTCAGGGATCAGTGCCGGCATCCTGATCCGCTCGCCCGAGTTTTGGCCGTTCGCTCTTTGTGCGGCGGTCGCGATCTGTTCAAAGTACGTGCTCCGCCTCGAGGGCCGCCACCTATGGAACCCGACGAATTTTGCGGTCAGCTTTATGCTGTTTGCAGCCCCTTTCTCGGTTGCCAGCCTTTCGATCCAATGGGGCAACAACATCTGCGCGATGATGGTCATCTGGCTGCTCGGTTCGGTCATCATATATCGGCTCAAGCGTTTCCACATCACCTTCACATATGTCGCCGCGTTCATTGCTTTTGCATTGATCCGCAGCCTCTGGACGGGCCATTCGTTCCTTGCCGAGGTCGCGCCGATTACCGGGCCGATGTATCAGCTTTTCATCTTTTTTATGATCACGGACCCGAAGACGACCGTCCGCCATTCAAAGGCGGCGCAGATCATCGTGGTCCTCGCGATCGCGGGTGTCGAGGCGATTTTGCGCCTGATGGAGAACGTCCACGCCCCGTATTACGCTCTTTTCATCGTCGGGCCGATCGCAAATCTGATAGATATTTATTGGCTTTCGCGGAAGCGAACCGTTTCGGAAGCGGCGGCGTGAAAATTTGACGGAAGTTACGTGCAACATCGATGTGTTTCATGTTGCATCTGTGCAATTTTTATAGTATGCTTCCCTTCCAAATTTAGTTCGCAAGGAGATCTTTATGAGCACAAGTACTGCACAGAGTTCCAATAACGTTGCTTCTGCATTCATCGCCGAATTGCAGCATGAGGCAGCAACCACCCGTAAGTGCCTGGAGCGGATACCGGCCGAGAAATTCGACTGGAAGCCGCACGAAAAATCGATGACCTTTGGCCGGTTGGCCTCGCATATCGCCGAGATGTTCGGCTGGACGCCTGCCACGCTAACGCAGCCGGAACTCGACTTCGAGAAATTCGATTACACACCCTACGACCCGAAATCGACCGAGGACCTCGTCGAGTTTCTCGACAAGAACGTTAACGAGGCGATCGAAACGCTTCGCAACACGCCGGACGACGTCTTCCTCGAAAATTGGACCATGCGAAACGGCGAAACGGTCTATTTCACGATGCCGAAGATCAGCGTAATGCGTTCGTTCGTCGGCAACCACATTGTCCACCACCGCGGCCAGCTTTCGGTCTATATGCGGCTGAACGACATCGCCGTTCCATCGATCTATGGCCCCTCAGCGGATGAAGGTCAAATGTAGGACGACGGTGAAAAGGCCGGAAAGCTAAAATGTGAAAAAGGCGGGAGCGATCGGCCCGCCTTTTTATTTTTCGCCTGAAATGCGAAGATTTTAGTTCCGCCTGACGAACAATGTCGATCTTGGAGCACATAGATAAGGTCTTTTCCGGCGATCCGCGTTCAGTCGCCCGGGCGATCACGTTGGTCGAGGCCGGCGGGCCAAAGGCTGCGGCATTGATGCGGGAGATCTTTCCACGCACCGGTCGAGCGACCGTCATCGGCATTACCGGGTCGCCGGGAGCGGGAAAATCGTCTTTGGTCGATAAGCTTGCGCTCCATTACAAGGACCAAGGGCTTCGTGTCGGCATCGTCTGCATTGACCCGTCAAGTCCGTTTTCCGGTGGTGCGATCCTCGGCGATCGGATCCGGATGTCCACGCTCGGCCTCGATAAAAATGTCTTTATACGCTCGATGGCGACCCGCGGAAATTTGGGCGGCCTCTCGCGTTCGACCGTCGATGCCGTAGCAATACTTGACGCGGCCGGCTTCGACAAGATCATTGTCGAAACGGTCGGCGTCGGCCAGGACGAGGTCGAGGTGGTCAAAACGGCCGATGTTTCGATCGTTGTCCTTGTTCCGGGAATGGGTGACGACATCCAGGCGATAAAGGCCGGCATAATGGAGATCGGCGATGTCTTTGTCATCAACAAAGCCGACCGCGAGGGCGTGCTTCGAACGCAGAAGGAACTCGAAGCCCTTCTTTCCCTTGCCCACAGGCCGGACATGTGGAACCCGCCGATCGTTCGGACGATCGCCACGGAAAACAAAGGCATCGAAGACCTCTCGGCCGCCATCGAAAAGTACGTTAGCTACACGGCAATGGCCGATGGCGAGACGATCGCGACCCGAAAAGAAGCGATCGCCCAATGGCGTTTGCTTGAGCTTCTGCGGGAGCGGCTGCTCGCCGATCTGTTGGAGCGAAACGGCACGAGAAAAGAGCTAGAGCGACTTTCGACCGAGGTCGCGGCAAAAAGGGTTGACCCGTATTCTGCTGTAGAAGAATTGGTGAGCCGAAAGAGGCAATGAACCTTCGATCGGCCCCCGATTTCTCTGTGTGCTCGGTGGCAAAATAGCTTTATGAAGATCAATCATTTAGGAATTGCGACGAACGGTATCGATGAGGCCCTTAAGTTCTGGGAAGACGCTCTCGGGCTTGAGAATGTTCATACCGAGGTCGTAGAGGATCAGAAGGTCCGCGTCGCGATGCTCCCGATCGGCGAGAGCCGCGTGGAACTCCTTGAACCGACCTCGGACGATTCGCCAATTTCCAAGTTTCTTGAGAAACGCGGCGGCGGCATTCACCACATCGCCGTTGAGGTCGAGGACATTCGGGCGTCGCTTGCGCGGCTCAAGGCTCAAGGAATGCAACTGATCGACGAAGAGCCGCGGATCGGGGCCGAAGGTTGCCTAGTCGCATTTGTCCATCCGAAGGCTTCGGGCGGCGTTCTTCTCGAACTCGTGCAAACCGAACAGGGGTCAGCGACATCCTAGCTGTTTTGAGGGCGTTTTGGTATGATTGCGGTTTGCCGCAAACGAATTTGCATTAATCTTTTGAGTGAGGAATTAGGAATTGAGCAACTTAACTAAAGGGCTGATCTTGCTGCTTGTTGTACTTGGCATCGGTGCCGGGTTGGTATTTTGGAAAAGCAAGGTCGGTGGCCACTCGACCGGCGGTTTTAACAAGATCACGCAGCAAGAGGTCGAACTTCTTGTCAAAGATCTGGCCGAGCAGAACCCGATGGCGATCAAACGCCTCGGCGAAGATGCGGAGCTCCGCAAGCAGCAGTTGAACAACCTGAAAGAGTTGTTCGCTTTTGCCTCTGAAGCCGAGCGGAACGGGACGACCAACGACCCCAAGTACCGAAATGAGCTCCAGAACATCCGAACCGAGCTGACGGCCGTAAACTACGACCGCCACATCAACAAGGACAAAGGCCCGATGCCGCCAATGGGCTTCATCGGCGAGGATCGCGTCAAGGCATTCTGGGGCGAAGGCGAGCAACCGGCACAGGGCTTCTTCGCAAATCTCAAGGACAAGATCGGCCTTGGCAAGAAGGACAACGAGATGGCCTTCCAACGGTTCCTCGATACCAAGATAACCTTGCTGAAGGAAAGCAACCCGGCAATGAAGGACCGGGAGATCTCAGAAGAAGAGAAAACGCAGGCCCGTGAATTCTTTGCAAAGATCAATATCTACAACGACGAGTTCAATGAAAAGGTCGCCTCGGGCGAATTGCCGAAGGAGCTGAAAGACAAGATCGATCTTCAGGTAAAACTTCAGCAGGCTCAGTTCCTCGCTCGGATCTATTCAGAGAAAATGGCCAAGGACATCGAGGTGACCGACGAGGATGTTGCCGCTTACATCGCGGCGAATCCGGAATTCGACACCTCGGCCAAGCGTGCCAAAGCGGACGAGATACTTGCTCGTGCCAAGAATGGCGAAGACTTTGCAACTCTCGCGAATGAGTTCAGCGAAGATCCGGGCAATAATGCGGGCGAAGACGGCAAAAAACGCGGCGGACTTTACGAGAACGTCCGGCTCGGTATGATGGTCAAGCCATTTGAAGAAGCCGCACTTGCTCTTGAACCCGGCCAGGTTTCGCAGGGCCTGGTTGAGACCGATTTCGGCTACCACATCCTCAAGCTCGAGAAGAAGGGCGAGGCGGATGGCCGCGATGGCCAGAAGGAACAGACCTACGACGTTCGGCACATCCTGATCTCGACCGGCTTTAAGGACCCGAAAAACCCGCTCGGCCGTGAAGAACCGATCAAGCAGTACGTCCGTCGTAAGCTTCAGGAAGAACGCGAGAAAAAGGCTATCGACGAGTTGGTCGCCCGCAACAGTGTTCAGGTTCCTGAGGACTTTACAGTCCCGCAGATCACCGATGAGCAGATCCAGGAAATGATGAAAAAGCAGCAGGAGCAGCAGATAATCAATACTCCCGGCGGCCACTCGGAAGGCGACGGCCACGATCACTAATTCGTGAACGCCTGATGGAATTTGGCGATTACAAAATAGAAGTAGTTCCGGATACGGAATTCAGGTTAGACGGAGGGGCGATGTTTGGAGTCGTCCCTCGCGTTTTGTGGGAACGCGTCTGCCCGCCCGATGAACTCAATCGCATCCGCCAGCAGATGAACTGCGTCTTTATCGACACGGGCAAAGACAAGGTGCTGATCGAGACCGGCATCGGCGAAAAATGGACCGAGAAAGAGACGAAGAT
>CAZGLZ010000158.1:0-6296 GCA_964526245.1 uncultured Chloracidobacterium sp.
ACCGCTTTTCGCGGCGGCAGATAATGCTCTGGACCGACCTTGCCCGGGCGGCGGTCGCATTGCTCCCCCTGCTCGTCGTTAGCCGCGACGACCTCTGGATCGCCTACATCGCAACCGTTCTGCTCTCGGCATTCAGCAGTTTCTTTGACGGCGCCAAGAATGCCGCGACCCCGAACCTGACCGGCAAGGACGGCCTGCTCGCCGGCATGGCATTGATGTTCTCGACCCGCTTCCTGCTGATGGCGGTCGGCTCGGCACTTGGCGGCTGGGCGGCGGCGGTCTTTGGCTACGAGATCTCGTTCATCATAAACGCCATCTCGTTTCTCGTCTCGGCATATACAGTCTGGCTGATCCCGGAAGATGCGGTCCGCGAGGCCACGACCGCCGAACGCAAACCCGAGACCACCTTTGTCGGCGAGATTCGCGAAGGTTTGGTCTATACGGTAAAGAACCACTTCGCGCTCACCATACTTTTGCTGAACGTCATCTGGGCGACCGGCGGCGGTGCGATCAACATCGTCTTTGAACGGATGGGCGGAGTCTACTTCGCCGAAAAGGACGCGTGGAATCCGGATATGGCAGTCGGCCTGCTCTGGACGGCAGCCGGGCTCGGGCTCTTTCTTGGGATGATGCTTGCTCACCGGGCAAGCATATATTTCGACCGCAAGGGTACGAACCGGCAGTTCATCGGCTGGGCATTGATCGTCCACGGCGTGCTGTTCGCCGTCGGCGGGTTGATGCCGGCCTTCTGGCTGCTGCTCTTTTTTACGTTCATTTCGCGGGCGATTATCGGCGTCGAATATGCCGTGCAGGAGACTATGTTCCAACGGAGCCTCCCGGACTACATCCGCGGCCGCATCTCAACGCTCGACCGTGGTGCGGAGTTGACCATGTACGGCCTAACGACCTATCTCGCGAGCCTCGCCGTTTATGCCATCTCGCCGCAAACTCTGACGGTCATCTCCGGCTTGCTTGCCGGCTCGGCCGGCGTTGTATGGTTCCTCAGGACTCGCCCGAGCTCCGGCGGCCCCGAGGTCGAAATGCTCACCGCCTCGCCCCCACCCGTCAGGCCCTAAGCCGACACACAAAGTCGGCTTGCCTGTTTCGTCCCTGAAGTATAGATTGTCGTCTTGTGCTCGAACGGATCAGGACACTTAAGGGTTGGACCCGCGTAGCGATCTCGGTCGCGAGCGTTGCCGCGTTCACATTGATCCTCCTCCCATTTCGCCCGAGTCTCAATTCGACCGAGGTCGCGCTGGGACTGCTTTTGGTCGTCCTTGCGGCTTCTACCTTTTTCGGCAGCCGGGCGGGCCTCGCGGCTTCTGTGTTTTGCATCCTGAGCTTCAATTTCTTTTTCCTGCCGCCGTATTACACTTTCAACATCGCCGGCATAGAGAACTGGGTGGCCTTCGGGGCGTTTCTGATCACCGCTCTTGTCTCGGGCCAACTATCGGGCTACGCCCTCCGCCAGGCACACGAATCCGAGCAGCGGCGGCTTGAGATCGAACGCCTGTACAAGGAACTTTCCGAGGCCTTCGAGCAAGCCAGCGAAGCGGAAGCCCTACGCCGTAGCGAAAAGCTGAAGTCCTCACTGCTCGACGCCGTCACGCACGACCTGCGAACGCCTCTCACTTCCATCAAAGCCGCCGTTACGACACTGCTTGATGACCCCGATGACCGGGAGATGAAGGAGGAAGACAGGGCTGAGCTACTTGAGATCGTGAACGAAGAAACAGACCGCCTGAACGACTTCATCGAAAAGATCGTCGGTATCGCCAGGCTCGAGGCCGGTGAGGCTGTTCGCCCGGAGAAGCCGGGATCGGTCGACGAGATAATCCGTAATGCCGTTGACCGGGCCTCCCGTTTGCTTGGACAAAGGCGGGTCGAAGTCGTGATACCGGCAGACCTCCCGCCGGTCGCGGTAAACTCGATCCCGGTTTCC
The DNA here is from genome assembly GCA_964526245.1 of uncultured Chloracidobacterium sp. GTDB lineage: Bacteria > Acidobacteriota > Blastocatellia > Pyrinomonadales > Pyrinomonadaceae > OLB17. The sequence goes on from CAZGLZ010000158.1 coordinate 1,943, forward strand.
GAGGCCGTGTTTACTGTCATCGATAATGCTGCGAAATTCTCCGGCCCGTCGGCCCTCATCCGTATTACGGCAGCATGGTCCGGCGATGATGTCACGATCGATGTCGAAGATCAGGGCCAAGGCTTACCGGCTGAACTAGGCGATCGCATCTTTGAGAAGTTCGTCCGGGCGGGATCGGGTGCAGACGGACGCGGATCGGGGCTCGGGCTTGGCTTGGCCTTTGCCCGGGGAATTCTTGAAGCTCAGCACGGCAGCATTCGGATCGGCGTTCCGCGGGAAGGCTTCACGACACGTTTCGTTATTACCATCCCGGCCGCTCCGCAAATCGCTGACACGGCGTCGAATCCGGAGAATGTATGAACGAGAAGCGTGTGTTGGTCATCGACGATGAGTATCAGATCGTGCGTGTCTTAAAGCGCAGCCTTGACGCTCATCGCTACAGCGTTCGAACCGCATCGGACGGCGAAGCAGGTATCGAACTCTTCCGCGACTTCAAGCCCGACCTCGTGATCACTGATCTCTCGATGCCCGGGATGGACGGGATCGAGGTGTGCCGGACTATCCGCCGGGAATCCGAAATTCCGATCATAGTCCTTTCCGTCAAGGGCGAAGAGAGAACGAAAGTGGAAGCTCTCGATGCCGGTGCTGATGATTACATTACGAAGCCGTTCGGAATGAACGAATTACTTGCCCGGGTCAGGGCCGCTCTTCGGCGACAGCCGTCAAATGATGAAGACCCGGTCATTGAAGCCGGCGATTTCGTTTTGAACCACGGCGAACATCAGATCTCGTTTCGCGGCGAAGAATTGCACCTCACGCCGAAGGAATTCGAACTCCTTGCATTCATGATCCAAAACAACGGCCGCGTACTAACCCATCGGGTCCTGCTCGGAAAGGTCTGGGGCGGAAACTACATCGAGCAGACCGAGTATCTCCGCGTATTCATAGGCAACATCCGAAAGAAGATCGAGCCCGATCCCTCAGATCCCCGATACATTCTCACAGAACCCTGGGTCGGCTATCGATTCATTCCCAAAGGCTGACCTTTACGAAAGTTTTATTTATTTTTTAGATTCGCCTTATTCCCTTCATTTTAGCCTTTGAACAGCGGTCAAGGATCGCGTCAAGGCCAATGGACACCACAAAGCAGAAGCTAATTTCCGCCCACGCCCATGAGCATGATCGCTCAGCTAAGTGGAAGCTCTCGCGTTGGCGTAAAGTTGCTCACGCCGCATTCACTCTTAGCCTCGCCCTTTTCTTGGCCGGAACGGCGATATCGGTTCTTACAGCCGCTTCCGTCCTTGAAGGCGGTGTCGCCGAAGCAAGTTTGACGGTCAGTTTCCTTCTTCTATCGCTCGCATTCTCCTTCATCGGAGCACATGCGCTCGACCGCATCGACGAGATCCTGCGGAAACTCTAGGTCCGTCCCTTTATGAAATCTTTACGCTTCACGAGCGACACTGTTAATTGACGAACAAGAACATCTTATGAGCTCAAACAATCTCACGCCGGACATCCATACCACCGTTAGCGACATCAGGATCGAGCGCGAGCCCCCGAAAGGCCGCTATCTTGCCCTTCTTTCTCTCGCGGCCCTCGGTGTTGTTTACGGCGATATCGGCACCTCGCCGCTTTACGCGATCAGGGAGTGCTTCCACGGGCCGCACGCCGTCGCATTAACGCGCGACAATGTTCTTGGCGTACTGTCACTGATCTTCTGGTCGCTGGTCATCGTCATTTGCATCAAGTATCTTGCGTTCGTCCTAAGAGCTGATAACCGCGGCGAAGGCGGCATCCTTTCGCTTTCGGCACTTGCGACTCCGATCTCGCCCTCCGGCCGGACCGAACGCTGGGGACTTCTCGCCCTCGGCGTGTTCGGGGCCGCTCTGCTTTATGGGGATGGCGTTCTGACACCCGCGATCTCTATCCTTGGTGCGATGGAGGGCCTCACTGTCGCGACCCCAACGCTAACGCCGTTCGTCGTCCCGGTTACGATCGCCATCATCGTTGGCCTTTTTCTTATTCAGCATCGCGGAACCACCGGCGTCGGACGGATCTTCGGCCCGATGACGCTATTGTGGTTTTTGGTCCTTGGCATACTCGGCATCGCCCAGATAGTTCAGGCACCCGAGGTGCTCGCTGCTGTCAATCCCGCCCATGCGGTCGGCTTTTTCGCCCGCGACGGTCTCCACGGGTTTGTCATACTCGGTTCTGTCTTTCTGGTCGTCACCGGCGGCGAGGCCCTCTACGCGGATATGGGCCACTTCGGAACGCGGCCGATCCGTCTCGCGTGGTTCACAGTGGCACTTCCGGGGCTCTTGCTTAACTACTTTGGCCAAGGCGCATTGCTGCTTGAGGACCCGTCCGCTGCCGTAAATCCCTTTTATCGGCTTGCTCCTGAATGGGCGCTCTATCCGATGATCTTTCTCGCGACCTGCGCAGCTATCATCGCCTCGCAGGCGATCATCTCCGGTGCTTTCTCGCTGACGATGCAAGCGGTCCAACTCGGCCTGCTCCCGCGAATGAACATCACCCACACCTCAAGCCGTGAGATCGGCCAGATCTATCTTCCGGGCGTCAACTGGGCGTTGATGATAGGGTGCATCGCAGTGGTGGCGACGTTCCAGACGTCGAGCAACCTCGCCTCCGCCTACGGTATCGCGGTCACATCGACGATGGTCATCACGACCATTTTGTTTTATTTCGTTGCCCGCCATCGCTGGAACTGGGGCAAGCTGCCCACGCTTGCGCTCTCCGGCGTATTTCTGTTTGTTGATCTCGCATTCTTCGGAGCCAATATCATCAAGGTACTTGACGGCGGTTGGTTCCCGCTTGCTCTGGCGGCAGTTATCTACACTGTGATGCTGACTTGGAAGAAGGGCCGTCGCATACTTCTCAAGCGGATACAGGATGAAACTGAGGACCTTGAGGAGTTTCTTTACCGCATCGAACACCAAAATATCCAACGGGTTCCGGGTATCGCCGTCTTTATGAACGGCAATGCGACCCGGACTCCGGCGGCATTGATGCACAACCTTGAGCACAACAAGGTTCTGCACGAAAAGACCATCTTCGTTACGGTCAAGACGCTTCCGTTCCCATATGTTGATTCGAGTGAACGTGCGGTCGTCGAGCCGCTCGGCAATGGCTTCACACGCGTCCGGCTTATGTACGGATATATGGAAGAGCCGAATGTGCCTCGCGAACTTGCAGCCCGCCTCGAGCTCGGCCCCAAGTATCCCATCGCGAACGCGACCTACTTCCTTGGCCGCGAGACGATAATCTCTTCAGAAAAGCATTCGGGAATGACGCGCTGGCGTGAACGGCTCTTCGCCTTTCTGTCACGAAACGCACGCAGTGCAACCAGCTATTTCAAGATACCGCCGGGCCGCGTCGTCGAGCTTGGAGAGCAGGTCGAGATCTAGGCCGTGATGATGACGGCTTTGGTGCCCGTGAGTTCGGAGAAGTCTTTGGTGTAAACCGCTTCGACCTTGCGGATCGGGTTGAGCGTATCGACGAGGTCCTGAGCCGTGACAAAGCCCGTTTCGACATGGGCGATCGCCCATTTGCGGATGTGGCCGGCCGAGCCGAGAAAGCTCGCCAGCAGTTGCAGATACTGCGACTTGGTCTCGACCGGCATACCGAGCGAACCCGACCGCATCGCATCGATCTCCGGCCAAAAGTCATTGCCCTCGCGGAGCCATTCCTCTTTCCACATCAGGTCGTCCGTGTAGCCGGTCCGGGTGCCGGTTCGGGCCGGCGGCAGGCGGAGAAAGAGCAGGTCCGTCCGCGTCTCGGCGATGAACTCCTTGACGCGTTGGTTCTGGCAGGTGTTGGTCTGGCCGTTATTAACCGGCGACGGAAGCGAGTTCCAGAATCGGCGGAACGCGTTCGAGAGCGGTTGCCGTAGTTCGCCGTTGTCGTCGTTGAACGAACGGGCGTAGTCGCCGACCGCCATCACCAGGCTCGACGCGATCGCGAATGAAAATGGCGATTCGAGCCGGTCGATGTTCCGCCTTGCATTATCGAACCACCACGAATCCGTCTCGCTGAACCAGGTCCTAAGTGCGGGATTTCTGAGCCGGTGGCCGGGAATGTAGATGTCCTCGAGCACCGTGTTCAGGTCGTCGTCCGTGAGCCGTTCGTTGTTGTTCTGTATCGCTGCGACCGATCGCGTCCAGGCAGAACGTAGTACATCGTTCGTCGCAACGCGGGCGCCGTGCCGCTTAAGGTAAGTGCCGAGCAGCGGATCGGACGAAAAAGGCATCGCCACCGAGCCGAATTTCAGCCGACGAAGGACGTTTAGGTCAAAGCCGAGCCAGCCCGCCGGAAGTGTTTTTGTGTGGAGCATCAT
>CAZGLZ010000159.1:0-6125 GCA_964526245.1 uncultured Chloracidobacterium sp.
CTTTATTGGTCGGGACGGCGAGATTTGAACTCACGACCTCTCGCACCCCAAGCGAACGCGCTACCAGACTGCGCTACGTCCCGAAACGTTAAATTTAGATTTACAGGAAAGGATTGTCAAACCCGATTCCCGGATGGGCTGATCGCTACTATCTTCCGTTCTTCAGCATAGTCCTAAGCTCGAGCAAATGTTGAGCAAGGTTTTTGAGCGCTTCGCGTTGATCCGGGCCGAGATCTTTCTCAACGGCTCGAACGGTTTCGACCGCGGTCTCGATTCGGTCATCGAGGGTGATGTCGTCGTCGATCGGTTCGTCAAAAAGCCCGGGAGCGTCCGACTTTGCGGAAACGGCTTCATCCGGCGGCTCAGGGCGGACAACCTTAAGCTTCGGAGCCTCGGCTCGCGACTCCGCCTGCAGCTTCTTACGGGCACCGGCGATGGTGAAAAGATCGTCGTAAAGCAGCTCCTTAATCCGCAGTGCGGTCTCGACGTCGCGCCGCCGATAGCTACGCTGGCCTGAGCGGTTCTTCTGCGGTGAAAGCTGAGAGAACTCGGTCTCCCAGTATCGCAGCACATGTGCCTGAACGCCTACGATCTCGCACACTTCGCCGATCTTAAAATAGAGTTTTTCCGGTATTGCCACCGCTGCTTGCCCCATGCTTTTGTTTAAGTTGTGTTAAAGTCGGTAGTAAATAAACCGCCGTTATTGTATGTATTTACGGCACTTGTGTCAATCTATTTAAAATGCGGTCCGAGTTCGACTTCATCCATCACATTAAGAAATCATACGGCCTAGGCCGCATCGGCGATGACTGCGCCGTTCTCCCGAAGAGCGAAGAGAAGGACATTTTGATGACGGCGGATATGCTGGTCGAGGATATAGATTTCCGGCTTGAATGGACGACGCCGGAGTTTCTTGGCCACAAAGCGCTTGCTGTATCACTTTCGGACATTGCCGCGATGGCGGGCCGGCCGAACTTCGCGATGCTCTCGCTCGGAGTGCCGGAAGAGCTTTGGAAAGGCGACTTTCTCGATCGGTTTTATGCCGGTTGGAATTCCCTCGCCCGTGAATTCGAGGTTGAACTTGTCGGCGGCGATGTCTCTCGAGTGCCTGAGAAAATGGTAATTGATTCGATCGTTTTGGGTGAGGTCGAACGCGGCCGGGCTATACCGCGTTCGGGTGCAAGACCCGGCGACAAGATCTACCTGACTGGCTCGGTGGGCGGAGCCGCCGGCGGACTCAAGCTTCTCGAATCAGGTGCACGGATCGATCAGGGACTGGACCGATCCGTTCGTGGGCTGATTGAACGGCAGCTTCGCCCGTTGCCGCGGTTGGACGTTTCGGGTCACCTCCGCGCGTCGGCGCTGATCGATCTTAGCGACGGTCTTTCGTCGGACCTTGGCCATATTTGCGAAGCCAGCGGCGTCGGAGCGGTGATCTATGCCGAACAGGTACCGATCGATGTCCGGCTCGATTCAATTTTCAGTTCTCCCGACAAAAAACTGCATCTCGCCTTGGATGGCGGCGAGGATTTTGAACTGCTTTTCACCATGGATTCGAAAAAAAATTTGCCGGCCGAATTTACGGATCTGACATGCATCGGGGAGATCACTGCAAATGTTGGCAAGATTGAGCTTATTCGCGACGGCGTCGCCTCGGAATTAAAGCCGAAAGGCTTCCAGCATTTTCGCTCAAATTAACCTCCCTGAAATTTTTTCTCAAAAAATGCTTGACAAGCGTTTTTTTGTCGTGCTAAAACTCTTCACCTGCCGTGGAAAGTGTGCGGCAAGTTTTTTTGGAAGAATCGATATGACTCGAAGTTCGTTACATACACCGAGAACAATCCCGACCCTCACAGCGGCCATTTCGATGCTGCCCGGAACGGGTTGGAATACGTTCGTGTGTGCGAGCCTCGAAATAGGCAATTATCAACCGAAACGGAGCGATCTTGATCGCACCGAGCAAATAGATTGACACAGCGGGAGCGGCGTTCCCGCTCCCGAAACATCGAAAGGAAGACGAGAGTTTCTCGTTGCGAAGTTTTTAAGGAGCGGTTACGCCCGGGTCACGGAGACCCAGGAGTAAGCCGCTCCTTTTCTTTTCGATGTTTGACAACTGAATAGCCGTTTCTTGCAGTGAGCGGTAAGCCGTCAGCAGTTAGCAGTAAAGCGATTTCTACTGCTTACGGCTTACGGCTCACCGCTCACTGCTAACTTTTCAAATGGAGACGTAGCTCAATGGAACAAGAGCAGCTGAATACGAATCAGCAGGTTGTAGGTTCAAATCCTACCGTTTCCTCCAATTTTCTCGTTGTCCGTCGCTCTTGGGTCTTTTTCGCTAAGCGATCCGAAAACCGGCGACCGACAACCGATAACTGATCTTTCGGGGTCGTCTAACCGGCAGGACGGCTGGCTCTGAACCAGTAAATGGAGGTTTAAATCCTTCCCCCGAAGCCAGAAGCAGTTGTCAGCGGTCAGCCTTTGTTTGTCAGACGAACACCATCTTCGACGATTGACAAATAACCACAGACCACTTTCACAGAGCGTTCCGCAGATGGCTAAACGGGCTTGTTTTGGAAACAAGTGTTCGCAGGTTCAAATCCTGCCGCTCTGACCAATTTTTCTGCACGCGTGGCCAAATCGGCAAAGGCGCCGGTCTTAGAAACCGGTTATTGAAGGTTCGAATCCTTCCGCGTGCACCAACTCTACCCGGGGACGAATGCAAAACGTCGAGCAAGCAGCCCTTCAAGCTGTTCCTAGCGGGTTCGAGTCCCGTCGTCCCTTCCAATTCAGTCTCGCGTATGTCGAACAAAGGACCATGTCCGTGGCCATCCCGGTTCCGGGCATCTCTCGTTGCACGCTTCATACGCCGGACGGGGAGCCGGATGCAATTGGCTCCCCGAAAAATTCGCGGGCGTAGCCAAGCGGCCCAAGGCGGCGGACTGCAGATCCGTTCATCATCGGTTCAAATCCGATCGCCCGCTCCATCAAATGCGGAATTGGGATCTCGGAATTCGGAATCTGAATTCCCGAATCTCAAAGCCTAAATCGATATGTGGTTCGTAGCTCAATCCGGCAGAGCACCTCGCTGTGAACGAGGCCGGTGCAGGTTCAAATCCTGTCGATCCACCCAGAATCAGTTGTCGGTAGTCAGTGGTCAGTGGTCAGTGGTCAGATAAATGTCTGCTTAAAAAACTGACAACTGATAACCGACAAATGGCAACTGTTAGAGGGACCGTGGCAGAAGGGCTTATGCACTTCCCTGTCGAGGAAGACGATGACGGTTCGAGTCCGTTCGGTCCCGCCAATCGATCTTAGATTTCGGATATGGGATTTCAGATGTCGAAATCCTCGCCGTTTTGTTCCAGGAAGCGAATGGGCCGGCCCGAAGTCACAAATCCCAAACGAAAGGAGATAACACGTATGTTTGCACTCTTCAGTCGTACATTCATCGCGACGTGACATTTCAGCTTTTCCTAGTTTGCTGAAAGTCGCGTAGAAACCGTAAACCAAAGACATTCAGCAAATTGACAAGAGGAAAAGATAATGGCCAAGAAATATCACGTTGAGCGACGCGAGTTCCTCAACAAATTCAGCAACATGAGGGCGTATGTCATTGCAATCGTCGAAGACGCCCGCGAAAAACACGTCTGCTGCAAAGACTCGGACGACTGGCATGAAATAACTCTCAAGATCGCTGACTGTAGCGAAGAGATCGAGCTCTATTTTGATCTCCGAACGGTCGAAGAACGCGAGAACAGCCTTCACAAGATCCGCACCCTCGCTGAGGTCATCAACGAGTTCAAACGCGCGATCGAGGCAGAGGCCGAAGTTATCAACGCTCGTGAGCTGAACCCACAGCACGCACGAGTCGCGGCAGCGATCCACTAATTCTCCCACGCCGTCGCAACCGGCCGGTTCACCTCGGGACCGGCCGGCAGGAAAACAGATACTTTCGAAAACAAATCTTTCGCCTGGCTGAGATCTCCGCCGGGCGATCAAGACCTTTCCAACACGAACGCGGCAGCCTGCGTTGCCGATGAGCGAGGGAATGCATTTATACATTCCTTGCCTCGCAACGGGGCTTGTTTGTCCCTCGCTCGCTGAGGCAACTGCAGTCTCCGCGTTCGCCTACCGGAAACGGTGGTGGTCGTAACTCGATTCGTGTGAGGATCTATGCTAGTTTTCCACAGGAATGGAAGAACAGGACAGCGCAAAGCACCCTTACGAAAACCTCTACGGCGTGCCCGCGTCGGCAAACCTCTGGGTGCTCTTGCCAAAGGTTGCGGGCGGGATAGTGCTTTCGACCGTATTCCTGATCGGATTGTTCTGGCTTCAGTTCGGGGTCGTTGACGGCTTCGCCTGGCTAATTGCGATCATTGCGGCGGGATTTCAGATTCTGCTGGTCATCGGCTTGAGGCACAAAGACCGCCTAAACGAAGGGCCATACGTCCGAGGCAATGCGACGCTCGATATGATCGGGGCTTTGTGGCTGGTCGCGGTAGTTTTCGGGGCAGTGATCGGCTGGTTTACAGGCAGTCTTGCCGTGAGCATTCCGGCGGCAGCGATCCCGTTTCATGCCGTAACCGTTCTGCTGACGATCGTGCTTCCGTTCCTTACGTCGCTTCCGAATTACCGTTACGTCAACGGTTCAAGAGCGATCATCATGTTGCCGATGCTGCTCATCCTGACAGCTCTTCCGATGCTCCTCGGTATCGCTTCGGTCCGTGCCCTTTGGGCCGCGTTCAACTAATTCTCCACGAAAATTCACGATCGGTAGCCAAGCCCGGTCAAGGCACCTGCCTTTTAAGCAGGGGATCGTGGGTTCAAATCCCACCCGATCGGCCAAGCTAAAGGATAAAGGCTGAATGATAAGGGCTAAAGTTTCCCTACTTACCTGCTTCATCCTTTTTCCGTCATCCATCACCCTTTTTCTGCGGTGTAGCTCAGCGGTAGAGCGTGGGTCTCATAAACCCGTGGGCGAAGGTTCGAGTCCTTCCGCCGCAACCAGTTCTATTGACAGGTAACTCAGATGGTCAGAGTGCCGTTCTGTTAAATCGGAAGCCGCGGGTTCGAGTCCCGCCCTGTCAGCCAATTCACCTGATGCGCAAAGAAAAGGAACCAACGACTCGATCCGCTTAGATCTTTTGCATTTCGACCTTCAGAGAGTTAACGATCTTTTTCGCATCAGGTAATTCAACCCGTGCGGCGGTGACCTGAAGAACAATGCGTTGTGATTTACCATTGAAGTTGCGATATGTTTGCCAGATCAAAATTATCTGGTCCTTATTATCGAAATCTCGGATCTGCACCAGAGCTCCTCTTTGATCACCGATAGTATGATAGTCCGCATATTCCACCAGTGAGTTTTCCTCTTGCTGCCTTGTCTGATCGCCGATCAGGTCAACCGCAAGTAAATTTTCAGGTGTAGCGAGTTCTGCGTCCAAGTCGGGTACGACCTTTGAAAAAGGGACGTCCCAATCTGTGACGGTTAGCTCAACGCTGACGATCTTCGGCCCCTTTTTAGAGGAAGCTGAACTCCAATTTTTCGAATGAAGGGTCGAGGTGACCTCGCCGTTTTCTTGCCGAGACGAATCATCTCCCGCACTCGTTAGGTAACCCGGTAACGAAAGGCCGTCGATTCCCCATTTCTTTAGCTCAACGGCTTGCCATTGAGAGATTTCAGTGGCTTTCTTAGCTTCGCTGCCGGCGCTGGGCGATTTCTGTCCACAAGCAGAAGAGGCCGCGAGAGCTAGAGCTAACACCAGCATTATCGAGAATTTCATAGATTTTCACCCGGTTGAGAATGTTGTCAAGACACCGTACACCATGTCATTCGATTCCACAATGTGACCGAATGACAACACTTAGTCTTTTTTTCAAATTTGAACTCAAACAAGGAGGAGAAGTGCCATATAACAAACTAAATATCAGCGGAGCGAAGGCCGATGTACTTTCGTGGGTCACGCATGGGCTGGACCACGAGGAGGAAGCGATGCTCCGCAACGTTTCGCGTCTGCCGTGTCTTTACAAGCACGTTGCTTTAATGCCGGACGCGCATCTGGGGAAAGGTTCGATGGTCGGATCGGTCATCGCAACCAAGGACGCCGTTATTCCGGCGACGGTCG
>CAZGLZ010000160.1:0-5791 GCA_964526245.1 uncultured Chloracidobacterium sp.
TGCGAACTGCCGACGCTCAGCCCAAGAAGGGTGATCGTCCCGGCCGTACCGGAACTGAAAGTCTGAGCGCCGTTCAAGGTTATCGCGGTGTTTACGGTCAGCGAACCGCTTTGGACCGTTAGGCCCGCGGAGAGACGAAAGAGATTTCCTCCAATGGTATAGGTGCCGCCTTCGACCGTGATGGAGCGGAAGTTGGTAAGCAAAGTGAAGTTGTTGTTGGTCGCAAACTGGGCTGAAGTTGCCGGAAATACAAGGTCATCGTTTGCGACGGGAGCAACATCGCCTACCCAATTGGCCGCCGTTGTCCAGTTAGCATCGGCACCGCCGCCGTCCCACGTGCGGACGGCCGCCTGCCCGGCAGAAATCAGTATAAAAACAACAGCTAAGGCACCTAACGACCGGAACATCTTCATCAGCTTCAAACTCCCCAGGCACTCGATTCTTACGAACGGATAGACGAAAAGTAACACGACAAACTCACACTGTAAAACCCGCTTGCCTGCCGCAGAAACAAACCCGGGTAAGACAAAGTTTGCTCGGTATGGTAAGGTTTTGCCTTGAATAAAGACCGGATATTATTTCCCCCGAAAAACTCACAGTCTTCGGGAGGTCGCCGGTTCAGATTATGGCTTGGTTCAAACGCGACAAACCGAAGATCGATGTGGCTCAACCCGAAGAGGAACGGACGGTCAACACCTCAGGGATCTTCATCAAATGCCCGGATTGCGAAAACCCGCTTTATAAGCGCGAGTTGATCGAATCGCAGCAGGTCTGCACGCACTGCAGCCATCACTTTCGGTATTCTGCAATTGAGCGGCTGGAAACGCTTTTTGATGACGGCAGGTACGAGCGGCTTGATGACGAGGTGACCTCGAGCGATCCGCTCGGGTTCGTTGACACAAAGCCGTACAAAGACCGGATCGAGGCCGCAAAAGCGGCATCGGGTCTGCCGGAAGCGATAGTTTCGGGAAGCGGGAAGGTCGGCGGACATCTTGTTTACGCCGCGGCGATGGACATGTCGTTCATAGGCGGTTCGATGGGCTCGGCGGTCGGCGAAAAGATCACGCGGCAGATCGAGCGGGCACTCGAGAGCAAAGGTGCGGTCGTCATTTTTTCAGCCTCGGGCGGAGCGAGGATGCAGGAGGGCACGCTCTCGCTGATGCAAATGGGCAAGATCTCGGCGGCGCTTTCAATGCTCGACAAGGCAGGGCTCCCGTTCATCTCTGTGCTGACGGATCCGACGACCGGCGGCGTTACGGCGAGCTTTGCAATGCTCGGCGACGTGATAATCGCCGAACCCAAAGCGCTCATCGGCTTTGCCGGGCCACGTGTTATCGAACAAACGATCCGACAGAAACTCCCGAAAGGTTTTCAACGCAGCGAATTCCTGCTCGAACACGGCATGGTCGATATGGTCGTCGATCGCCGCGAAATGCGAGAGACGATCATCCGGATGCTGGATTTTATGATGACCAGATAGAAGAGTTGGGTGTGGTTCAATGTTTTTGATTGACAAAACAGCAAATCGAATAACGAAGTTAAGTCAGCGTTCGTTTTCGCAACTCAATTTTCGTGAACGGGAACATCTTCAAGAGTGGATAGCGAACCTACCAGAATGTCTGGGCGAAGAACTCCTCATTATTCAGAAGGAGTTTAGTGGATTTGAAGACACTAATGAACGACTCGATCTCCTTGGTCTTGATAAACAAGGTAATGTCGTTGTAATCGAAAACAAGCTCGACGATACTGGCCGAGATGTTACTTGGCAAGTACTCAAGTATGCGAGTTATTGCTCAACTTTAACGAAAGAGCAAATACGGCGAATTTATCAAGATTTCCTAAACAGGCATGGGGGAGGGGACGCTGCACAAAACCTCATTGACTTCTATGAAGTTTCAGATTTCGCAGAAATTAAGCTGAACATTGGTCTAACTCAAAGGATCATGATGGTTGCTGGAAATTTCCGGAAGGAGGTGACATCAACGGTCTTATGGCTCACAAATTATAAGTTGAGAATACAATGCTTTAAGGCGACACCTTATCAACTCGAAGACCAACTGATCCTAAACATTGAGCAAGTGATTCCAATTAAGGACGCTGAAGAGTTTACGATCAGCATGGCAGAGAAGACACAGGAGGACATCAGCGACCAACAGGAAGTAAAGGAACGACATTCCTTGCGGCTGGAGTTTTGGACACAGTTTTTGCAGCTTGCAAACCAGAAAGGACTAATTGCGTTTCAGAACAAGAGCCCTTCAAAAGCCTTTTGGCTCTCGGCAGCAACGGGCATGTCTGGAGTTTCGATTAACCCGGTGATATCTAACAGGTACGTCCGTGTTGAGATCTATATTTCGCGTGGCGACACCGACGAAAATAAGTTTGTGTTCGATGAGTTGGCTAAACGGAAGGATCAAATTGAGGCCGCATTTGGAGATAAGCTGATTTGGGAGCGGCTAGACGATAAGAAGGACGCTCGAATCAAGTATGAAACATCGACAAATGCAAATTATTTCGATCGCGAAAATTGGCCGATGATGTTGAATTTTCTCGTAGTCAATTTCGAGAAGTTTGATAGAGCGTTCAGAGCGGAAATTGCGACAGTAAACAAACTAATCAAGAACCGGGAACAGATCGTTAGCTCGATCGGCTGATTATGTTGATTCAAACCCTCTTGAACCTTTTTGAACGCGACCTCGCGAAGCTTAAGGCCGAGGTCGAGGCTTATGCGAACGAAGGCGATCTCTGGCGGGTCGAGGGTGAGATCGCAAATTCGGCGGGAAATCTTTGCCTTCATCTTGCGGGAAACCTGCGGCATTTTTTCGGGGCCGTTCTCGGCGGGACGGATTATGTTCGCGACCGCGATGCTGAGTTTGCTTCAAAGTTCGTCCCGCGGGTGACGCTTTTAGCGGAGGTCGATGCGGCCGCAGCCGACGTCAAAGCGGTTCTGGCAAAGATCACCATCGAGGACCTTCAGAAAACCTACCCGATCGAGGTTTTTGGCCATCCGATGACGACCGAGTTCTTCCTAGTTCACCTTGCAACGCACCTGACTTACCATCTCGGCCAGATCAACTATCATCGTCGCCTACTGGCAATCAAATAACACGTGAATTTTCAGGAGTCTGAAAAGTATCTGTACTCGCTCGGCAATGAGGTCGAGGCGATGAAGCTTGGGCTCGAGAATATCCGGACGCTTTTGGCTGAGCTTGGGAATCCGCAGGAAAAGTTTTTGAAGGTGCAGGTCGCGGGGACGAACGGGAAAGGCTCGGTATGTGCGTTTCTGGATTCGATCTGCGGCAAAGCGGACATTCGGCGGGGGCTTTATACCTCTCCGCATCTTGTCTCAATAACCGAACGCATCAAGATAGACGGCGACGATATCAGCGAGGACGAATTTGCCAGGCTCGCGGCCACGGTTCGGACGACATCCGAAAGACTTTTGGCCGAAGGCAGTCTTCAATACACGCCGACCTTTTTTGAGCAGGTAACGGCAATCGCCCTGATGGCGTTCGCCGAAGCAAGGGTCGAGCTTGCGATACTTGAGACCGGCCTCGGCGGCAGGCTTGATGCGACGACCGCCGCCAATGCAGAGATAGCCGCCATCACGCAGATCGACCTCGACCATCAGGAATACCTCGGCGACACGATCGAAGAGATCGCGGCGGAAAAGGCCGCAATAATCCGCGAACAGACCGAAGCCGTGGTGATCGGCCGGCAATCGCCTGCGGTGATGAACGTTCTCCAAGGCGTGATCGGAGAGGCACACAGTAGAGGTGTTTTTGTACGCGAGACAGCCGTGGTTTTTGACGAAAGCGCACTCGGGATGCCCCTGCGATCTCTTACAAGTAACCTGAGCCTTCGCGGTGCTCACCAGGTCGCGAATGCCGAAGTCGCGATCCTTTTGGCGGATATATTGCGAAAGTATTTACCCATCAACGACGAAAATATTCGCAAAGGACTCAACTCTGCGATCCATCCCGGGCGGCTTGAATACATCGACAATGTTTTGCTCGACGGAGCCCACAACATCGCCGGAGCTAGAGCGTTGGCAGCCTATCTCACGTATCTTGAAAAGCGGCCGCTCACAATGATCTTCGGAGCGATGCGCGGAAAAGACGTTGCCGAGATCGCAGAGATACTTTGGCCGCGGGCTGAACGATTGATATTGACGCAGCCCGCAAATTCGCGGGCGATGACCGCCGAGGAGCTTTTGGAGTTCGTGCCTGAGGGTTTTGACGCGGAAAAGATAGTCACAACGAACTCGGTTGAAGATGCCCTGGCGGCCGCGGGATCGACAGAGCTAATTTTGGTTACAGGCTCGCTCTATCTTGTAGGTGAGGTTAGAAAAATAGCTCTTAGCCGTAAGCTGTAAGCTTTAAGTAAGGAGCTAATAGCTTAAAGCTAAAAGCTTACGGCTTTAAGAAAAAACGTTTTCGAATTAAGATTTTAGGATGCATAAGTTAGTACTCATACGTCACGGCGAGAGCCAATGGAACAAGGAAAATCGGTTTACGGGTTGGAAGGACGTCGATCTTTCCGAGAAGGGAATTGCCGAGGCAAAGGCGGCGGGTGAATTGCTGAAGGCCGAGGGGTTTACGTTCGATGAAGCGTACACATCGGTGCTTAAGCGGGCGATCCGGACACTTTGGCTGGTGCTCAGCGAGATGGACCTGATGTGGATCCCGGAGACAAAGTCGTGGCTGCTCAATGAGCGGCACTACGGCGGTTTGCAGGGGCTTGATAAGGCTGAGACTGCGGCGAAATACGGCGATGAACAGGTGCTGATCTGGCGAAGGAGCTACGACGTTCCGCCGCCGGAGCTCGATGAATCGGATGAGCGATATCTCGGTAATGATCCGCGTTATTCGGGCATCGAAAACTTTCCGAAGGCCGAGTGTTTGAAGGACACCGTCGAGCGTGTCGTGCCTTTTTGGGAAAACGAGATCGGGCCGAAGGTGAAGGCAGGAAAACGGCTGATCGTTGCGGCACACGGCAATAGCCTGCGGGCATTGGTCAAGCATCTGGACGGCATCTCGGACGAGGAGATCGTGAACCTAAATATCCCGACCGGCGTACCGCTTGTCTACGAACTTGATGGCGACCTGAAACGGTTGAACAGCTATTACTTGGGTGATCAGGACGCGATCCGGGCTGCGCAAGAGGCCGTCGCCAATCAGGGAAAAGCAAAATAGAAATTCAGACGTTCGGCCCTGACCTGAAGCGCATTATCTTTTTCACGTAAATCGACTTATACTTGTGAGCTTTGTATGACCGCTGCAAAGCTCATTTTTGTTTTGGCCGTCCTGTTTCTTCTCTCGCCCTATGGGTCGCCGGCGTTGGCTCTTGCCGTCGGGTTGGTTCTGGCTCTAACTCTCGGGAATCCCTTCCCGGACCTTTCGGGTAAGCCGGCAAAATACCTTCTCCAAGGGTCGGTCGCGATGCTCGGCTTTGGGATGAATCTCGGCGCGGTCTATCAAGCCGGAAAGAACGGCATTGTATTCATCGTTGCGGTCGTCTTCGGGACATTGCTGCTCGGATATCTTGTTGGCCGTTTTCTGTCGCTGCCGTCGAGGATAAGGACGCTGATCTCTTGCGGAACGGCGATCTGCGGCGGGAGTGCGGTCGCCGCGGTCGGGCCGGCGATCAAGGCGGAGAATGACGAAATGTCCGTCTCGCTCGGTACGATTTTTGTCTTGAACGCGGCGGCACTCTTCGCTTTTCCGCTGATCGGCAATGCTATCGGGCTGACGCAAACGCAGT
This sequence comes from uncultured Chloracidobacterium sp., assembly GCA_964526245.1. Classification (GTDB taxonomy): domain Bacteria; phylum Acidobacteriota; class Blastocatellia; order Pyrinomonadales; family Pyrinomonadaceae; genus OLB17. The sequence goes on from CAZGLZ010000160.1 coordinate 5,761, forward strand.
TCGGAATGTGGGCGGCACTTGCGATCCAGGA
>CAZGLZ010000161.1:0-5786 GCA_964526245.1 uncultured Chloracidobacterium sp.
AAAACAAGGCCGCGGTCTGTGGCTTTCGTCTGTGTCTTCTGTGTTTGCAAGAAAACCCATTACCACAGAAAGCACAGACCGAAGCCGCACAGAAAGACCAGCGGCGGAACCGCGTGGGGTGCATTGGTCGTGACGGTCAAGCAGAGCTTCACCGCAAATAGAGCGGCGGAGCCGCGGGGACCGATCGCGGCGGTACTTTCTAACCCATTTGGGGTATTCGCGTTCGAGCCCGTTTTGCCGTGCTCGGCCTATACCGTCACGGCCAGGCACCGGTTCTTTTCGTTCGGCGCACCTGCCCAGATCGAACCCAAGGACTTTCCGCCTGACGGCTCCGGCGTGACGGTAACAATCGTATATCGAAGTCAAACAACATGTCGAAACGCGATCGAAATGGTGCGTTAGTTAAAAGTCACAACCAACCCTTGGAGCTTTCGTACGATCGAATTCTATGCGTTAGTTCTTCCCGTCCGGCTGGCTTGGCGTTTCGGAAACGCAATACCCGTCAGGTCGAAAGGTAATCTCTATTTCAAGTAGCTGCTTGTTCCTCTTTTCCTGAAATGTCAGTTCGGCAGTATCTGATTGCCTTTGGAACTCGAAAAATCCCCGAGGTGGATTTTCGCTCGGCAATTCAAAAAGCGGATGCGGCGGAGGGTCGGGAAGCGTCTCGCCTCTTGTGTTGTCAAAGATTGAAACGGCGATGCTGTCAAACTCCTTGTAGTCGCACTTAATTTGTGCTGCCAGGTTGATCATTGAGTGGACCTTAAATCTCTTCGGATCCAAATAAACTTGCAAGAAGATTCTCCGCTTTGAGTCTCTTTCGGTGATATTGTCGTTCAGGATCCGATATTTGATCCTTTTCTCAATACCCTCACATGGACCGGTCTCAGCGAGTCCAAAACCGTAAAATAGAGAAAGCGTTGCAGTCATGCTCAGTAAAAGAAGCCGAATGTTCATTGATTATCTCCCCAACCTATACCGCTAGATATGCCTAATTTGTGCAACCCTTTTCAATAAGGGCTTTGCTGATTGCGGCACTTGCCTTCCTCAAATCGGTGAAATCCCTTCCCCCTTCGTCCTTCAAACCCAATGCTGTCGCGAGTGGTATATCCTTGAGGCCGGTTGATATGTGCAAGTTTTCATGAAGAATTGTTGTGATCTTTTTGAACGAAGCGTAATAAACTACAGGCTCACCGTTTGCTCTGCCTAGAATCGCGTGGACTCTTTTGCTCTTTGCGAATCTGCTTACGCTCCAATCGAGTGATTCCAACATGTCCTTATATTCGTCTCTCTTTCGACCATCTCGCGTGTTTCTCCTATCCGACAGGTAGATCAGAGCCTGTCGAACGTCCAGGTTGTTGTAGAGATCCGCTTCTTCGACAGTTATATCCGTCGAACGAAGTGCAGAATACCGCAGCCCTTGATTCCGCAATGTTTCGATCAACTTGTTATAACCGGACTGACCGAGCCGGCCGATAAGAAAGTCCTTACAACTCTTCTTCGGTAATTTCTCCTTGATGAGTTTATCAATCCGGGTGTCTAACTCGCGATTCTCTTCATCGGTCAGTGGGGCAGGTTTTCCTCCCGTTTGCGGAATAATCATCGTGATTACCGACCACGAGTCGTTGACGAGCCAGTTGCGGACGAGGGTTTCGCCGCCTTCCATGCGGGAAATTGCCCTAGCTTCGTCAAACCCCGCGAACGTCTCGTCGCCGTTTCCGTACCGAAGTGTGTAGCCCAAGAATTGCATTCGTGACATCTGGGCGGCGACCTGGATCAGGTCGAAGGTGAAGCTGCCGATATGCATCATGAAGGTTGATTCGGGGACGACGAAGCCGTTCACTTTGTAGGTCGATCGGCCGGGGCGGTAGCCATCGCCGTTGCCGAAGAGGTTGATGCCGGAGCCGTTCTCGCTTGGCACCTGGGTGTTGAGCGTGACGTAAGGCCCGGGGTCGGCGACGTTGCGGCCCATCGCGTCGTATTCGGCGGTGCGGCCGTTCGGGACGGCAAGCGTGCCGTTTGCCAGCGTCTGCTGCACGCCGGAGCCGCTCGCGTCCTGATGCACGAACCGCAGGATCTCATAGTTTGTCTGCTGATACTCGATCACTTCCTGCTCCGCAAGCAAAGCCCCATTTGCCTGGACGAACGTCCGCTTCGTCGTGGCGGGGCGGTGGTTCTTGGTCGGAGTGGGCGGCTGCATGGTCTTAATGAGCAAAGATGCCTGAGCGGGCGGATCGGTTTGCTTATTGGGATGATTGTATCAGGGGTGTCAAGGGGGAGTGGTGAATGGGGAATGGTGAATAGTGAATGGTGAGTGGTGAGTGGTGAATGGTGAGTGGTGAATAGTGAATAGTGAATAGTGAGTGGTGTGTGGTGTGTGGTGAGTGGTGTGTGGTGAGTGGTGTGTGGTGTGTGGTGTGTGGTGAGTGGTGTGTGGTGAGTGGTGAATGGTGAGTGGTGAATGGTGAGTGGTGAATAGTGAATGGTGAGCGCGGAATTCGAGATTCTGGATCCGAAACTCGTCGCTCGTCACTCTTCACTCTTCACTAATACGAGCCCTTGCATACGCGCGGGCTTCTGACGCGGCGGGGCTCTGATTCGTGCGGACGGGCGGGTGGAAGATCTTGCTCCCTTTCAGGGAGCGGGTTGGTGGCCACCGAAACTCGGGGTTTCACCCCGGGCTATTATCTTCGTCACCTTCGGTGACGGCGGAACACGGCCAAGCGGCCGCATGCCGGCTGAAGCCGGGTCTCAATACGTGGGCTGAGGCTGAAATGCGAAACCCTCTACCACCCCGTCCGCCGAAGCGGCGGCCACCCCTCCTAATCAAGGAGGGGAGCATTCAGGAACAGATTTCGCATTCATCGTTCATAATTCATCATTCACAATTCGGTTACGCCCTTCCTGACGGTCGGGCTACTGACACGGCGGGCTTTTGCATTGCGATCATTGTTTTGTGAAGACGAGGGTCGAGGTGTTGGTGCCCATCGGGCCGGCGAGCGAGCGTTTTACGGTCAACGTTTTGCCCTCGGCAGAGAGCGACCATTCTTCGCTGGAGGTGGCGGTGATCTCGCCCATCTGGCCGGAGAAGGTGCGTTTCTGGGTGAGCTTGAGCGTTGCTCCTTCGAGCTTTGCGCTGAGCGTTACGGGCACGGGGCCGCGGGGCGTAGCTTGTTCGGTGGTGGTCTCGCGTTCGGTCAGGCTATAGGTAAACTTGCCGTCACCGCCGCCAAATCGTCCGCCGCCGCCCATCCCGCCGCGTCCGCCGGCCGGGCTTTGCCCGCCGCCCTCGGGTGCCGAGCGCTTGGTCTCGGTCGCCACCTCGAGCGAATCTGCGGTCTGCGCCACGGTCATCTTCATCGTCTCGATCCGCGTGCGTTCGTTAAGCTCCGACCGCTCTTTATCGAGCGTCCAGGTGCCCGCAAAGTTCGGGGCTTTCTGTGCAAATGCGGCGGCCGAGGCGAGTGCGATGGCGGTGAAGATAAATGCTGCTTTTCTCATGGTAAATGTTCTCCTTTTGCGGAAAACATTTTGATGCGAATGCTCGGCAAAAAGTCGGCGGCGAGTGTAAAGAAATGTACGGCTTGACGTGCCGCACGGCTCGGCTAGACTGATTGAATGGACCTGAAGATATTCGGCACCGCTTTTCTGACGCTTTTCCTCGCCGAGCTTGGCGATAAGACGCAGCTCGCTATCATCGTCCTTACGGCAAAAACGGAGTCGAAGCTCGCCGTTTTCCTCGGGGCGAGCCTCGCTCTCGTTCTTGTTTCGCTTCTCGGTGTGCTGGTCGGCGGCGTGCTGAGCCAGTATGTGCCGACCGAATGGCTTCAGCGGATCGTCGCCGTCGCGTTCATCATCATCGGCATCCTGATGCTCTTCGGCAAGATCTAGTTTACCGCTTGAGGCGGGCGGCGAATTTTTGGCGAAATTTCAGGACCTTTGGTGCGACGACGGCTGCGCAGTACGGCTGATTGGGGTTATTGGCAAAGTACTCCTGATGGTAGTCCTCGGCCGGCCAGAATTTGTCGAAGGCGGTCACCTCGGTGACGATCTTTCCATCGTATATGCCCTCTTGCGTGACCTCGTCGATGATCTCGTGGGCGGTCTGTTTCTGCTCCTCAGAATGATAAAAAATGGCGGAGCGATACGATGTGCCGATGTCGTTACCCTGGCGGTTTAGCTGCGTCGGGTCGTGGACGGAAAAGAAGACGCGAAGCAGGTCCGCATATTCGAGCTCCGCCGGGTCGAAGGTGATCTGTACGACCTCGGCGTGGCCCGTCGTTTCGGAGCAGACCTCCTGATAGGTCGGGTTTTCCTTGTGCCCGCCGGAATATCCGGAGACCACGTCGTGAACACCCTTGAGGTCGTCAAAGACCGCCTCGACACACCAAAAACATCCCGCCGCGAGAGTTGCCGTTTCAAGCCCGTTTTCTGCCATAAATGAAGTATCCCTTTCGGTTCGTACTTTATTTCATACTATCTTAAATGAAAGAGGAGGTGAAAGCTCTGCGGTTGGTACACGGGAAAGAGGTCTTTGGCGTTGAGGTCGATGCCGAAACGCGATGCAGGCACTGGCACAGCCCGTTGGACATCATCGCGATCAGGTTCAAATGCTGCGGCCGCTGGTATCGGTGCTTTGATTGCCATGCGGAGGTCGCGGGGCACGAGCCGGCCGTCTGGCCGCGGGCCGAACGCGGCGAAAAAGCGATACTCTGCGGCAGCTGCGGTGCGGAGCTTTCGATCGAAGATTACCTTGCCTGCGAGAATCTTTGCCCGGCTTGCGAGCGCCAGTTCAACCCCGGCTGTGCGAAGCACTACCACCTATATTTTGAATAAGTTAAGCGGCGACGCGGTCGAATGATTCAGCTGTCTCGAAACCAGCGTCGTTTATCGGAGCGTTGCCCGGACGAACGGATAGCAGAACCTGCATCCCTGCATCTGCGGCGGCGGCGAGTTCTTGGGCGATATCGGAAATAAAAAGAACTTCGCCGGGCGGGAGTTCGAGTTCCCCGGCGATGCGGCGGTAGCTCTCAGCCTCGCGTTTGTGGCCGATGTTGGTATCGAAGTAGCGGTCGATGTGCCGCGAGAGGTCGCCCTCGGCCGTGTGGCTGAAGATCAGCTTCTGCGCGAGCACGCTGCCGGAGGAATAGATGGCGATGAGCTTGCCGGCGGCTTTCCAGCATTCAAATGCGGGCGGGACATCGGGGAAGACCTCGCCGACGAGTTCGCCTGCGGCGTATCCGCGTTCCCAGATGAGGCCTTGAATGAACTTGAGCGGCGTCGATTTGCGGTCGGCATCGATGAGATGCTGGAGGTATTCGATGACCGAATTCTCGGACGTTTTGTCGAACACCTTCGTGTAGCTCTCGTCCGCCGCGGCCTCGGCGGCAAGCTCGGCGATCTCTTTCTTCAGCGTGGCAAAATTTTCAGACACGTAACCGGCGACGCGGGCCCGGGCGTAAGGGAAAAGCGTCCGATGGACGAAGTCGATCGGCGTGGTCGTGCCTTCAATGTCGAGGAGTATTGCTTTGGTCATTTCACCGCAAAGGCGCGGAAACGCCGAGAAAATTTGTCGAAGCTCTGCGTCTCGGCGACTCGGCGGTTCAAATTCGTGGCGGGATGTGGCTGACGCCGAAGCAGAGCGGCTCGAAGCCGGCATCGACGCCGGAGTTCGTGTAATGCGGCGTCCAGCCGGACATGTCCTGAAAGAGGCGGATCGCCCGGACGGTGCGGTCGCCGCAGAGATTGAACCAGTGGCGCGTGCCTCGCGGAACGCGGATCAGGTCGCC
>CAZGLZ010000162.1:0-5686 GCA_964526245.1 uncultured Chloracidobacterium sp.
CTCGAACAGCTCAAAGGCGACCTCGATGTTCTTTTTGAATCGCAGCGGCGGCTGATCGATGGTGTTCAGGAACGCGTTATGCGCATCCGCCTCGTCGAGTTCGGCGCATTGCGGACGCGCCTCGAGCGTGCCGTTCGCGTTACCTGCGACGAAGAAGGCAAGCGTGCCGAGATCGTTCTCGAAAATCCGCATCTTGAGATCGACACCAAGATCCTCGATTCGCTAATTGAGCCGATGCTCCATCTGCTCAAGAATGCGGTCGTCCACGGCATCGAATTTCCCGAGCTTCGCCGCTTGCTCGGCAAGCCCGAGGCGGGCCGAATCACGGTCAAGCTCGCGCTTGATGAAACCCACGTCGTCCTCACCGTAGCCGATGACGGCGGCGGCATCTCTACCGGTGCACTCAAAGAAAAGGCTGTGATCGACGGGGTCATCAGCCGCGAACAGGCCGAACGGATGTCCGACGAAGAGGCTCAGATGTTCATCTTCCGCCCGGGCCTGACGACCTCGCAGAAGCTCAACCTAAATGCCGGCCGCGGCGTCGGGATGAGCATCGTAAAGGAAAGCGTCGAATCAAAAAAGGGCACCATCTCGATGCGGTCAACGCCGCACGCCGGAACTGTTTTTACCATTCGGATGCTGCTTCCGCTGGCGGTAACCGAGGCTCTCATCATCACCTCGGGCCACGACGTTTTCGCCGTACCGCTCAACGCCATTCAGCATATCGTCGAGGTCGGCCCGGACACCGGGCTCACCGCCGAGGGCGAAAGCCACATCGAACACGCCGGCAAGAGCTTCCGGCCGTATTCGCTCGCACACCTTACCGGACTTCCGAACCGCGAGGCTCTTGCCAGATCGGCAAACGCATTGCTCGTCGAGTGCGGCGATGAACACTTCGCCGTCGCGGTCGATTCGGTCGTCCGCACCGAAGAACTGGTCGTCAAACCGCTTGGCCGCCCACTTGACCGGATGCCGGGCCTTCTCGGCGTCTCGACCCTCGCAAGCGGCGATGCGATCACAATTCTCGACCTCGATAACCTTCTCCGCGACCGCCCGGCCGGCAATGACCCCATCGCCGAACCGCCACCGGTCGAAAAGCAGCTCGCCGTGCTGATCGTTGACGACAGCCCGAGCGTCCGCCTGCTTACCTCTAAGGTGGTCAAGAACGCCGGTTGGCTCGCCCTGACCGCAAAGGACGGCCTAGACGCACTCGAATCGCTCCGCGAACTCGAAGACCTGCCTTCCGTCATTCTCAGCGATATCGAGATGCCGCGGATGGGTGGTTATGACATGATCGCCGCTCTCAAGGCCGACGAACGCCTCCGGCACATTCCGGTCATCGTTATCACTTCGCGTGCCGGCGACAAGCACCGCGCCAAGGCCGAGGAACAAGGCGTCGCCGACTACCTCGTCAAGCCCTACAGCGAGTGGGAGCTCATCCAAAAGATCCAAACCCTGGCCACCAGAACGTAAAAACCCAACCCCCGTGTCAGTAGCCCGACCGTTAGGGAGGGCGCTAGTGCAGAGGCCCGCCGTGTCAATAGCCCGACCGCGAGGGAGGGCTCATCTAAGTCCGGAATGCGGAATCCCATTGCAGAAGCCCGCCGCGTCAGTAGCCCGACCGTAAGGGAGGGCTCCAGTGCAGAAGCCCGCGCGTAAGCAAGGGCTTTTCATCCAATGGTGAGTGGTGAATGCGGAATCCCAGTTCTGAGTCCCGGCTTCAGCCGGCCTCCGGCTACGCCACTCGTGTCAGTAGCCCGCCGTGTCCGAGGCCCGACCGTGAGGGAGGGCTCTAGTGCAGAGGCCCGCTGTGTCAGTAGCCCGACCGTGAGGGAGGGCTCCAGTGCAGAAGCCCGCGCGTAAGCAAGGGCGTACTTTGCACAAGCCCGCACGTTAGTAAGGGCGGTTCATCCGACCCAATCTTCACCCGTCCCGTAACCACACAGGCAGAAACCCGACCGGTAGGGAGGGTGTCTCTTGGAATGATGAAGTTTAAATCATGAATCGTGAGGCGTGAACGCCCCTATCAGCAACCCCCGCATCGGTCGAGCGCAACTTGCCCTTCCGCCGATCTAACCGATCCGTAAACTACGGCCAGGCACCCTGAAAATGGAGCCTGGCCGCTTTTTTGACAAAAGTTTCTCGAAACTTACGCGTAGTGCGAAAGAAGTCACTCTGTGCCCGGTTACAAAAAATATGCCTAACACAAAAACCCTGTCCTCGTTGTGCGGTCTCTTTCTGGTAACGATATTTGCAGCCCTGACCGCGTCGGCCCAATCTTCGGCGTTCACCTATCAGGGAAAACTCACCTCCGGCGGAACGGACGGGGCCGGAGCGTTCGATTTCAAGTTTCGTCTATACGATCTGGCCAGTGGCGGCGCTCAGCAGGGTGCCGAACTCGTACGTGACGATGTCGCCGTTTCGGCGGGCGTATTTACGGTCACGCTCGATTTCGGTAACCAGTTCGCGGCCGCAGGGGAACGCTGGCTTGAGATCGAGGTCCGCGATGGTGCCTCGAACGGTGCCTACACGCTTTTGTCGCCACGCCAACGGATCTCTTCTTCACCGTTCTCGGTCCAGACGATCAACGCCCAGTTCGCCGTGACCGCCGGTAACGCCCAGGCCGTCGGCGGCATTCCGGCCGCAAATATCGTAAACACCAGCGACCCACGCCTTACCGACGCCCGCCCGCCGACCGCAGGGAGCGGCAATTACGTCCAAAATACGACGAGCCAACAGCCCGCGAGCAATTTCAACATCAGCGGTAATGGAACCGCAGGCGGAACGCTTTCCGGACAGAACGTCAATGCCACATTCGAATACCGCCTCGGCGGGCAGGCATTTCTAAGATCCGTCGGCACGAACATGTCATTCGGCATCGAATCGGGTGCGGCGAATCTGGGCTTATCAAATACTTACTCCGGCTACCGAGCCGGACAATCCGCGACTTCTATCGCCTCGAATAATTCGTTCTTCGGGGCGCGTGCAGGCAGGGTCAATTCGTCGGGAACGGACAATTCGTTCTTCGGCAATAATTCGGGCGAACTCAATTCGACCGGCGGTTTCAACGCGTTCTTTGGCAGCAATTCGGGTGCGGCAAATAGCGTTGGTAGCCGAAACGCATTTTTCGGTGTTACCGCCGGACGCGACAACACTCTCGGCAGCGACAATACTTTCGTCGGCGGAGCGGCGGGACAGGGAAATCAAACGGGCAACAACAACTCATTTTTCGGGAGTGTTGCCGGAACGGGAACAACAACCGGATCGAACAACTCGTTCTTCGGCCGGGCTGCGGGGAATGTCAATGTCTCGGGTACCTTCAACACCGCGATCGGCGATGGTGCAAACTTCGGTTCGGGAAATTTGAGCTTCGCGACTGCCATCGGTTCCGGCGCGATCGCGTCTGCGAATAACACCGTCGTTCTGGGCCGGCCCGCCGACAACGTGCAAATACCGGGAACACTTGCGGTCACCGGGGCGATCTCGGGAACCGCGACCAACGCGACGCAGCTCGGCGGTATCGCCGCGAATCAATACGTGACCACAACGGCCGGCAACGCTAGCTACATTCAGAACACGACATCCCCGCAGGCCGCGAGTAATTTCAACATCAGCGGCACCGGCAACGCAAATATAATCAATGCTGAAACCGAGTATCGATTCGCTGGGCAGACGGTCTTGCGAACGAACGAGTTCGGAAACACGATTTCGATCGGGAAGAATGCCGGTCATGCTGGGACAGGCTCGGGAAATACATTTATAGGTGGGCAGGCAGGACAGAACACTAGCACCGGATCAAATAATGTATTTATAGGGACAGGGGCCGGCGGCGGAAATAACGGGAGTGGTAATGTGGCAGTCGGCACTTACAATGTGTGGCCAATTGTTCCGTCGAACGATAATTCTTATTTTGGATTCTTGAGCGGACAATTTTCTACTGGAAATAGCAATTCGTTTTTTGGCACTGATTCGGGGACGGGAAATGAGACCGGTTCGGCCAACTCTGCATTTGGCAGGGGAACAAGATTCCTTTCGGGCGGTCTTACAAATGCGTCCGCATTCGGAGCTCTAGCCGCGGTCGGTCAGAATAACTCGATCGTGCTGGGTAGTATCAACGGGGTCAACGGTGCAGCCGCCAACACAAGCGTCGGGATCGGCACCACCGCTCCGAGTTTTCGGTTTCACGTCAAGGCCGATGGTCAGGACGGTATCAAGATACAGCACACCGGCACGGGTGCCTTTCCGCAGCTTCGGTTCACGGATTCTAATGACGCGTTCAAGGCATCGATCGGCGTCGATACAAGCAACACCGGTAACATGAATTTTTTCGTCAATGGGGCCGATCGGATTATCCTCAAGAGCAACGGCGTCGTTCAGGTTCCTGGAGCGATATTTATCAACAACCCGAACACGCTTATCATTACGTCGCCCAACGGTGCATGTTGGGGTATAACGGTAAACAATTCGGGCGTGCTCAGCACATTTCCGGTAAACCCGTGCCCGTAAAGACGGATGTAGCCGAGCGTGCCTGCGAGACCTGACGGCGATGCCGACAGCCCGGAATTGAACACGAATCGAAGCTTTGAACGCCGTGTTCCTGGCTTATCTTGATCGCGGTCGACGGGATAGTACGATCTGTCCCGTCAACACGACGGTGGAGCAGAGCGCCGGTATGTTCGGTTCGGTCGTCTTTCGTGATCTCTGTGGTTTTGAGGCTAAATCGTCCGGCGACCACAGAATTCATGGACGATAGCCACAGGCCTCATTTCTGTTTTCTACTTTTCCTCTTTCGTGGTTTGAAAGATTCGTCATCACACCTGAAGGCGTAACTCTTACCAGCGGCTACAGCCGGGACTCAAAACTGTACAGCTTTCGCAACTCTCGCAACTCTCGCAACCTTCGCAACTATCCAGAACTTCCATATCATCCATATCATCCATATCTTTCATATCTCACGGATCGCCGTTCGGTTTCGGTCAAAGTCTTAGGACAATGGACGGCGGAGGTTGGTGAATCGCGAATCGTCAATAGTTCATTGAGCACAAACTTTGAGGGGCCTTTTCGGCTTCGCGGGAAGAGATTTTAACGCCGAGGCCGGTAAAGCGTGAGCAGTGAGCGGTGAGCAGTAAGCCGTGAGCTGTCGGGAAACAGACCGAAGTCGTTCATTCAAGCTAATTAGTAATTAAAAATTAGTAATTACTAATTAAACGGAGTGCCATTAGGTATTGTGAAAATGCACATATCGAAGACCCAAGCCCAAAGCCCAATCCCGATTCTTAACCAATTAACGATGGTTCAATTAACAATTAACAATGCGACGATGCAGATCCCAAATCCGAAATCCCACATCACAAATCTCCCGGCCCGGCCGCGTGTTCCAGATGTCCCGCTTGTCCCATTTGTCCCATATGTCCCATTTGTCCCAGATGTTAGCGATGTTTCCGATGTTTCCAGCGTTTCCGATGTTCGCGGCGTTCGCGATGTTTCCTATGTTCGCGGCGTTTCCGCGAACGCGCGATGCCCGAAAAAAAACAGAACGCCAAAAAATTTGGAATCTCGTGTCGGAGGCCCGCGCGTCAGCAAGGGCTCAGCGTCGATTTGGGAATGCGGAATCCGGACCAGCAATCGGCCGGCTAAAGCCGGGACTCAAAACTCGATCGCGTTTCACGCGTTTCAAGTGTTTCAG
>CAZGLZ010000163.1:0-5608 GCA_964526245.1 uncultured Chloracidobacterium sp.
AGCTTATCGAGGTCAAAGGCGTGCATCGGCTGGCCGAGCTCGAGCATTACGTAGTTCGTGATGTCGGCGACGTTGTTGATCGAACGCTCGCCGAGAGCCTCAAGCCGATCGACGAGCCACTCCGGCGAAGGGCCGATCCTTACGCCGCGGACGACGCGAGCCGTGAAGCGATGGCAAAGCTCGGGAATTTCGATACGTACGACCTCAGGTGCGAGCACTGACGGGAAGGGAACCGCGTCAAGCTCATCGCCCGCCTCAGCCGAACCGGTCGCAGACTTTAACGGCCGCCCTGTTATCACACCGAGCTCGCGGGCGACGCCGAGATGCGAAAGGCAGTCCGGGCGGTTCGACGTAAGATCGATGTCCAGGATAAGGTCGTCCTTGTGCGGATGGATCCCCTCGACCGCCAACCCAACACGCGTCAAAGCCGCCGCCGTTTCCTCCGGCGAAAGCTCGATATCAATAAGCTCCTTGAGCCAGTTGTAGCTAATATTCATCCGAGATCTTTACTTAAACGTTAACTATGATCAAACACACGCTCGACCGGACTTCTACCGTCGTTATTGTTCTCAAAATGAGCTTGCGGGCTAGTCAATTCGCTTGATGGCTTCACCGTGCTCGTAATGTCCACTCCATGACGGTCCAATTCTCGATCGCATGACGAACAGGTCCAGCCACCCAAAGTTGCTTGCCGAAACGATTCCGGTTCGCGATAGAGAGGCATGGATGTTCGACAATTTGGACACGTTATCCTTTGGAGATTTATCGCCCAATAAAAGCTAACCCGTTTCCAATACCTCCACAACATCCTTCCGCCCAGAATTGGCCCGGCAACACCGACAATTAGAAGAAGGATGATCCAAACACTCGACATTAACGAAACTGCTCCAAGAACCTCACATCATTTTCAAACATATGCCGGATGTCGTCGATGTTGAACATCATCGCGGCCATGCGTTCGAGGCCGAAGCCGAAGGCGAAGCCCGAGTAGACGGCCGGATCGACGCCGCAGGCACGCAGCACGTTCGGATGCACCATGCCCGACCCGCCAAGCTCGATCCAACCCGAACCCTTGCAGGGCCGGCAACGGGCTGCAAGCTGTGAGCCGTGAGCGGTAAACAGTTCGCCGCCATCTTCGTCTTTCTCACTGCTGACTGCTGACTGCTGACTGCTCACCCGCCCGCTACCGTGGCACACAAAACACGAAAAATCGAACTCGGCCGAGGGCTCGGTGAAAGGGAAGTACGACGGTCGAAACCGCGTCACCGTATCTTCGCCGAAGAGCCGCTTGAGCCATTCTGTGACCGTGCCTTTCAGATGCGCCATCGTGATGCCTTTATCGACGCAAAGCCCTTCGATCTGGTGAAACATCGGCACGTGCGTCATGTCCGGCGTATCGCGGCGAAAGACCTTGCCCGGTGCGATTATCCGGATCGGCACTCCGCGGCGTTCCATCGCCCGGATCTGTACGGTCGAGGTCTGCGAACGGAGTGCAAAGCCGCCAGTCGTGTAAAACGTGTCTTGCGACTCGCGGGCCGGATGGCCCTCGGGGATGTTCAGCGCGTCAAAGTTGTAATAGTCCGTCTCTATCTCGCGGTCGTCCTCGATCGCGTAGCCCATCGAAACAAAGATGTCCTCGATTTGCTGTCGCAGGATCGTTATCGGGTGCAGATGTCCGGTCCGCGGCCGACGGCCGGGAATCGTTACATCAAGTCGCTCGCGTTCGATCTTGGCCGCGGAGATGAACTCATTAAGTTCCGCCTCGGCCCTTTCAAGCCGATCGATGATCTCCTTCTCGGCGGCCTGAACCGCCTGGCCAAAGGCTGACCGCTCCTCCGGGGCGACGCGGCCGATCATCTTTTTCGCCTCGGCAAGTGCCGACTTTTTGCCGGTGTGGCGGACCTTCAGCTCGCCAAGTTCCCGAAGTTTCGCCTCGGCATCGGCAAGGCCGCCGCCATTTAGGTCAAGTGAATCGAACGGTGTAAAGGCCTCGGCAAATGCCGTCCTCGCCGCTTCGATATGTTGATTCGCATCAGACATAAACACTAAGGATAACCGAAACCCAACAAGAAAATACAGGGCGGAGTAAAAATATCGCGGCCGCCGGTTGCGGTTCCGCCCGACGGCTTTCGCCCGCGGTCAGAACCTCTGATATCATTGCCTTTATTCAGCAAATAAGGTGAGTTCGATAAATGAAAGCTATCGTTAAGAGCAAGGCCGAGCCCGGCCTTTGGATTGAGGATGTGCCGGTGCCCGAGATGGGCATTAATGACGTGATGATCCGGGTAAAACGCGGCGGCATCTGCGGCACCGACCTCCACATTTACAATTGGGACGCGTGGGCGCAGGCGACGATCAACGTGCCGACGACCATCGGCCACGAGTTCGTTGGCGAGATCGTCGATATCGGCTCGAACGTTGTCGATTTCAAGCCCGGCGACATCGTCAGCGTCGAGGGCCATCTGGTCTGCGGCCGCTGCCGCAACTGCATGGCGGGGAAGCGTGCACTCTGTGCCAATACGACCGGGGTCGGCGTTAACACCAACGGCGGGTTTGCCGAGTTCATCGCCGTGCCGCACACCAACATCTGGAAGCACAAGCCGGGCGTTGACCTCGACGTAGCGGCGATCTTTGACCCATTTGGCAATGCGGTCCATACGGCGCTCGAGTTCGAAGTGTTTGGCGAGGATGTCCTTATCACCGGTGCCGGCCCGATCGGCATAATGGCCGCGGCCGTGGCCAAACACGCCGGAGCACGCAACATCGTTATCACGGACGTCAATCCCTTCCGGCTCCAGCTTGCCGAGAAGATGGGCCACGTAACGCGTGCCGTCGATGTCAGCAAGACCTCGATCAAGGACGTCCAGAAAGAGCTCGGCATGAAAGAGGGCTTCGACGTCGGGATGGAAATGTCGGGCGTTCCGGCGGCGTTCAAAGATATGCTTGCCAATATGTTCCACGGCGGCAAGATCGCCTTTCTCGGCATCCCGGCCGAGCAATTCGCCATCGACTGGAAGACCGTCATCTTCAACATGATCACCATCAAAGGCATCTACGGCCGCCAGATGTACGAAACCTGGTACCAAATGTCCAACCTCCTCGACGCCGGCGTCGACATCTCGCCCGTCGTCACCCACCGCTATTCCTACAAAGACTTCGAAAAAGGCTTCGAAGCCATCCGGGAAGGAAACTGCGGCAAAGTCGTCCTAGATTTTGAGGAGATTTGATCCGGCAGTATTTTCATCCAGGCGAACACTATGGCGGACGAGTTCTTTACACCCTTTGGCGAAAGCAAAGAAGAGATTGTCGCAGACCGAAATCTTATCGAAGAGCTTTTCGGTAATCTTTACAAGGATCGGATCATCTATCACGAACGCATCACGATACTTTCCGAGGTCATAAAAACAGAGATAACCGAGAAAGAGTTCAGTCTTTGGCATCGTCCGGTGAGGCTCTTGAATGCCGATCCGGTATTCGAAGGCGTGTACGAGCGATGGCAGAGCCTTAAAGAGCTAGAATGTGGATTCAATTTTGGGACACCCGACCGCCCATGCGTTTATGCTTGTGGCAGGCTCAGTGTCGCTTATTCCGGTTTCAAAATATGGCCCGGAGCCAAGCGTGTCGAGTATATTAGCAATATGTCCGACGAAGAATTACGCACCGATTTCGGCCACGTTATGTGGGGCCGTCCGAAACTTGCCTAATGATTTTGCCAATATGAGAAAAAGGCTTCGAAGCCATCCGCGAAGGCAACTGCGGCAAGCTCGTTTTGGATTTTGATGAGATCTATAGTCAGAACCAGGAGCGATAGCGACTGGGTTCTTTTGGCGTATAATGCAACTGGATTAACGTTATGACAACACATACGGTTGGGGTTAATTTCATTTGGCTCTTTCCCCGTGATGGCATCGTCCGCAACGTCTATAAATCCAACACCGGCAAAACCGCCGCCTGGACAAGCGCAACCCACATCGAAAAACCCCCAAAGAAAACGGAGACGCCAACGCCGTAATGAAACGATTCGTAATTGTCAGTTCCGTCTTTGTTCTCGCAGTCGTTGCTGGATGCTCGATCTTTCTTCACGCGAAGCGCGACATGGCGACGATCGCGTGCATACCGTTGGATCACGGTACACGGACACGAGACTACTGCATAATGAATCCGTTTCGAGATCGGAACGCGGAGAACGAAGCTGAGCGAATCCTTGAACAGCTCAAGGCGGGCAACACGAACGTCCTGATTCCATATCTATCAGAAAAAGATGCTGATGATCGTGAACGGTACTTGAGCAACGAATGCGAATACAAGATCACTTCATGGCACAACGGCGAAATCGAAGCGAACGATCAAGAGTTGAGTATTCAGTATTGGGTTTCGCGCTCAAACTACCCAGCGAGTAGAGGGGAAGTTCACTTTTTCTTCATCCGAACCGACGGCCAATGGGCGCTACGCTCGTACAATGCTATCTATTGATCCCCAAAGGATTATCGATTGGGAAACACTTTAGTGAACCCATCATATATTCAAATTTCAAAGAACATCTACAGAGCACGATCGACTGCATTCGTGAGGCGGGGCTTTATAAATCGGAGCGAGTAATCGAAGGCCCGCAGGATGCGAAGTTGTGTTAGGATTTTTTCTATGGCATTACCCAATATTCAGGAACGAAAGCTCGAATTGATCCAGTGGTTGTCTATGGTGGAAGACGATGCGTTGATCGAAAAGGTGGCAAGGGTCCGCGACGAAAATGTAAAGGACTGGTGGGACGAGATCTCTGACGCTGAGAAAGAATCTATCGAGCTAGGCGGCCAGGATGCCGATTCCGGAAAGCTCAAACCTCATGAGGAGGCGAGAGCTAAATATGAGAAGTGGTTATAGGATCCTGTGGACCGACCACGCCCTTGATGAGCTTGAGCGAACCATTGAATACCTTCAACTGAATTTTTCCGACGCCGAAATCTCGCGACTCGCCAAGGCCATCGAATCAACGATAAGGAATGTCGCGAATAACCCTTTAATGTATCCCGAATCTACCGAAGCGAATGGTATTCGCAGGGCTGTGGTCCTACGGTTCAATACCTTACATTACCGACTGAACAACGAAAGCAATCACATCGAAATACTTTCATTCTTCTCAAACAGACAGAACCCGGAACTTAAGGAGTTTTAGCTGAACCTATATACGGAAATTTCAAAGAACATCTGCAGAGTACGATTGATGGCATCCGCGAGGCGGGGCTTTATAGATCGGAGCGTATGATAGACAGCCCGCAGGATGCGTGGATCGATGTTGGCGGCAGGGAAGTCCTGAACATGTGAGCAACAACTATCTCGGTCTGAACGATCATCTCGCGATCTAGCTGGCGGCTCGGCAGACGAAGCTCACGGCGAGCGCCACCATCCGCAACCCGCAGACCTTTAACCGGTACACCTACGTCCTCAACTCGCCGTACAAATTCACCGACCCGCTCGGCCTGATCCCCGAGACCAACGGACCCGGTGATCTGTCGGCCGCTGCCAAGCGAAACACAAATCAAGGTTTGGCATTGTAGAAGGCGATGAAGTCGTTTGTGATGTCGATCTTTACGTCCGGGATGGCAACGACGAG
>CAZGLZ010000164.1:0-4609 GCA_964526245.1 uncultured Chloracidobacterium sp.
TCGATGCCGGATTCGAACAACGCCTCGGCAGCGTAGATATTGCCGAGCCCGCAGACTTTGGTCTGGTCGAGCAAGAACTCTTTAATTGGCCGCGACGACGCCTTCAATTTTGAGCGGAGATAATCGAGCGAGAAAGCCTCGCCAAAAGGTTCGGGAGCAAGCTTGCAAAGCTCCTTCGCGACGTCGAGTTCGTCGCTCCGGACGATGTTCATGAAACCGAAGTGCCGCTGATCGCTGAAATGGAGCGTCTCGCCGCCAAGTTCGAACTGGGCATGGGTGAAACGCGGCGGCTCGCTGCCCGCGGGGGCGATCGAGAACCGGCCGCTCATCCGGAGATGGACGACAAGTGTCCGCTCATTCTCAAGATCGAAGAGTATATGTTTCCCGCGTCGGCTGACCGAACGGATCCGGGCATTCGCGAGATGGGCGTTGAAATCCTCGGGAGCAAAAGCGGGTGCGAGCCTCGGGCGGTGGAGCATCGCTTGCTCGATCCGGCGGCCGCGGACGAGCAGGTCGAGATGGCTGGCGACGAGTTGGACCTCGGGTAATTCGGGCATTTCGAAAGTGTCTAGGTGATCGAATAGTCCGGTATCGTGGCCTTGTCGCCAAGCACGGTACCGTCGGTGATCGAACTGCTTCGGCCGATGAACGAACTTCGCCCGACGACCGAGCCGTGAACTGCGGCCCCGGCCGCGATCCGCGTATGTGCCCAGATCACCGAGTTCTCGACAACGGCTTTCTCTTCGAGCATCACCCCGGGGCCAAGGACCGAATTTCGCACGGCGGCGTTCGGCTTTATCACGCAACCCTCGCCGATGAGCGAAACACCATCGACCGATGCGGCCGTCGCTATTTCGCTGTGAGCCGAGTTTTCGCGCAGAGAAACGCCGATTCGGCCCGCCAAAAAGTCCATATGAGCCTGCAGATAGCTTGAAGGATTGCCAATATCCCGCCAATATCCGTTGCTGAGCAAATATGAACGGAAGTTCAGCCCCTTTTCTAGCATCGCCGGAAAGATGTTGAATTCGAATGACGAGTGCGCGTTCTTCGGGATCAGGTCGAGCACTGACCGTTCAAGAACGTAGATACCGGCGTTGATGTTCCGCGAACGGAGATTTGGGACGTCCTCGGCCTTCGGCTTTTCAAGAAAGCGCTCGACGCGTCCATCGTCATCGGTTTCGACCAGCCCGTAGCGGGTCGGGTCTTCGACCTCGACAAGGACGATAGTGGCGTCCGCCTTGGCCGTGCGATGCTGCTCAAGCACCTTCGCAAGATCGATATCCGTAAGTATGTCACCATTTAGGACGACGAAGGTCTGCGAGGTCTCGTCCGCCGCATAACGAAACGCACCGCTTGTGCCGAGCGGATGCGGCTCGGTCACAAAGCTGACCTTTGAGCGATACTGAGAACCGTCGCCGATCGCATCCTCGATCTTGTTCGGCTGATAGCTGAGCGAAAGGACGGCCTTTTCGACGCCGGCCGCTGCAAGCATTTCAAGCTGAAATGCGATGAACGGCCGGTTCATCATCGGCACGATCGGCTTTGGCGTAAAGACGGTAAGCGGCCGCAGACGCGTGCCCTTTCCGCCGGCAAGTATAACTGCACTTACATCGGACATGGCGATAGTCTCAAAGGCGAAATGTTAGCCTAAGACCTGAGCAGGCAAAAATCAAAGGCTGAGGGAGTCAATGCAAAGTGACAAACACTAACAAAAAATGTTCAAAAATAATTGACACATTTTTGCACATTCTGTAATCTCGTATATGAAGGCGAGCCTTCTCCTTCAGTGCCTCTTCAGTAGAGCGGCAGTATATTCCGTCTTTCTCACCAATCGGGATACATACAGATTTCATTTCTCAGGCAAAACCATGGCTTTTGACAAGAAACTCGCAATGCGAAATGCGGAAAAGTATCTCTCACAGGGCAAACTCCGCGCGGCGATAGGGGAATACCGACGAGTTACTTCACACGATCCGTCCGATGTGGTGACTCTCAATATGCTTGGTGACCTCTACGTAAAGGATAATGATCCGGATGGGGCCCTAAAGTGTTTCCGTGGAGTTGCCGAGCACTATTCAAGCCAGGGATTCGCGGCAAAGGCGATCGCCGTTTTTAATAAGATGAGCCGGATCGCTCCGCTCACGCCCGATATGTCTGCCCAGCTTGCCGAACTTTACCGGCAGAAGGGTTCCGTCGTCGAGGCCAAGTCGCATTACGTCACTCTTGCTGAGGATTACGAAAAGAACGGCCGAAAGGTCGAGGCCCTGGCGATCTGGAAGCAGATCGCTTCACTTGACCCGCGCAACATAGACGTGCTCGAGCACATTGGCGAGACTTATCTGGGCGAGGGCGACGCAGCCGAGGCCGTAGCGGCATTCGTCGAGATTGGCGAGCGTCATTTGCGATCGGGAAAGACCGAGGATGCGGAGAATGCATTCCGGCGTGCGATAGCCGCGGACCGGTTCTCGCCTAAAGCTCTTCGGGCGTTTGTCGAACTGAAGTGGAAACAAGGTGGGCACACGGAGGCTCGCGAGATGTTGGAGGGCATCCATAGCGAACAGCCCGGGGACCCGGAGATCGGAAAACTCCTGTTCGAATGCGAGCTTGCCAACGGGAGTCCGGCGGATGCTGAGGCAACTGTACAAGAGATCGTTGCCACGGAGCCGAAGAGTTATCCGCTATTACTCGAGCTCTCGAACTACTATTTTGAGCATGAAGACCACACGGCCGCGATACGGATGCTGGTCGCAGCTTCAGAACATTTATTGAATGACGGCCGGCTCGAAGAGCTCGCCTATCACGTCGCCCGCCTGCGGGAAGCGGCCCCGATGGATCTTGAGCTTCTGAAGCTTGATGCGGCCGTTGCATCATGGCAGAAGGAGGAGACTCGCTACGTCGATGTTCTGAAATTGCTCGCCTCCGCTGCCCGCGAGGCCGAAGCGGTCGAGGACGAGCGGTCGGCGCTGATGCAGTTGACGATGCTTTGCCCGAACGAGGTTTACCTCGCACAGCGACTTGCGGAGATCAACGAGCTACACGGATTTGAGGATTCGAATACCTTTGCGAATTCATTTGATGCGCGGTTCTTCGGCGCACCGGCGGAAACGTCGAACGGTTCGCAGCCCAAGGTTGAACTTGCTCCGGCAGCGTTCGAGCTTGAGACGAGTGGTGCCGCGGCTGAGCCAGCAGGGTCGCCAGCGCCCGCCGCTGCTCAAACGAACGGAACGGGCGATCTTGACGGCGATTCGCTTGATCGGCTTTCGCGTGAGATCGACAGCATTAAGTTTTATCTGGACAGCGGTTACAACGACCTTGCGTTGAGCGCTGCCGATGACCTTAGAAATGAATTTGGGCCGAGGCCCGAGGTCGTAGAACTGCTCGAGGCGATCAAGCGGTCAGGTGCGGCGGGGCCGATAGAACCGGTAGCGGTGATTGCCTCAGAGCCTGTTGCTGTTCCTGCGGAATCGCTTTTGGTTCAAAGCTCCGAGCTCGACGACCTCTTTACCGACCTCGGGCTCGACCCGATCGACCAGGACAGCTCGGCCGATTTTGAAACTCACTACAACACGGCGATCGCCTATCAGGAAATGGGGCTCAGCGAAGATGCGATCCGCGAGTTTCAGGACGCCGCCGGCTTGGTCGGCCCGAACGACGGCACTCGCAGGTTCTATTCTTGTGCAAACATGCTCGGCCATTGCTTCATGAGCATCGGCAAGCCGCACCTGGCACGCACGTGGTATGAGCGGGCGCTTGAGGTAAAAGGGCTCTCGCCGGAGGAGCAGCAAGGGCTTTGGTACGAATACGCACACTCCTGCGAAAGCGATGGCGATACGCGAACGGCTGCTGCGTTCTTCGAAAAAGTCTATATCGAGAACGTCGGTTTTCGCGACGTCTCACAGCGGCTTGAGCGGATGTCCGTCGCTGCCTGATTCGGTTGTTTGTCACGTTTCCCGGGGTTATACTTTGACGGTATGGTCGAGAGACTGACCGTCATTTTTTTTATCACACTGTGCCTCTTGCTCGGGGTGTATCTCATACTTGCGCCATGGGACACGATGTTCGGACTATGGAGTGAGAATTATCTCCTCGTGTACCTGACAGATGTGACCGGCTATCCTGTGCTTCAGCGAACCGTCGCTTCGAACTGGGTTCGCGGTGGAGTGACCGGTCTTGGCGTGTTGAATCTCTTCATCGCGTTTTGGGAGATCGTCCACTTTCGCCAGAGCGTCGCTTTGCTTCAGGGCAAGCCGCCCAAACCGGAAAACTAGATATGCTTTCCGCGCCGATAATTTACCCAATAACAGAAGGGCTTGCGGAGGCCTCAAACTTTGACGAGCAGCTTGCACGGATACGAGCGAATGCGGTTGCCGCTGCGGAGTCCGGCGTTGGGCTTTTTCAGATACGCGAGAAGCGGCTTTCTGCGAGGTCGCTTTTCGAATTAACGAGTTCGGTCGTTTCAGCAACGAAGGGAAGCGGGCTCGGCGTGATCGTCAACGGGCGGCCGGATGTTGCTGCGGCAGCCGGAGCGGCCGGCGTTCATTTGCCGGCAAACGGACTGCCGGCGGACGCGGTCCGAACGGCATTCGGCTCCGGATTCCTGATCGGAGTT
>CAZGLZ010000164.1:4619-5607 GCA_964526245.1 uncultured Chloracidobacterium sp.
ACTCTTGGCGGCCAAGAACGGCGTAGCGGACTTTGCAACCTTCAGCCCCGTTTTCGCGTCGCCGGGGAAAGGTGAGCCGGCCGGAATTGAGAGACTCCGGGCGGCCGTTGAGAAATTCGACGGTTTCCCGGTGATCGCTCTCGGCGGAGTTTCGGTGAACGATCTCGGGCAGGTATTGGCGACTGGAGCAGCGGGCGTTGCCGGGATACGTGCTCTGAACACGCCTGAAAGGATCAGGGAATTTGCGGCTCGGGCGAAGTGACAATTCAATGAAAGAACTTCAGAAAGTCTGTTTGAGTATCGCCGGGCTTGACCCTTCAGGAGGGGCAGGAATTCTCGCCGATGTCCGGGCATTTGCCGCGTTCGGATGCTTTCCGGCAGCGGCGGTGACCTCGCTGACCTATCAGAACACCCAAGGCGTTTTCGGTTCGGAAAATCAATCGGGCGAGGTGGTCGAGCGGCAAATAATGCCGTTACTCGACGATTATTCGCTTGGGGCGGTCAAAACGGGAATGCTCCCTTCGGCCGAGGTGATAGAGGCAGTTGCAAGGGTTCTTGGGACGATCCCGGACGTGCCGTTGGTGGTCGATCCGGTGGTTCGTTCGACCTCCGGATTTGACCTGATCGACGATGCCGCACTTCGATCGCTGACGCGGCGACTTTTTCCGATGGCGGCGGTCGTAACACCGAACCTTGCCGAGGCGGAGCGGATCGCGGGAATCGCGATCGAAGCCGATGACGACCTCGATCGAGCCGCCGAGGTGATGCACGAACTTGGTGCCCGCTGTGTACTGATAAAAGGCGGCCACCGCATTCCCGGCTCGGACCCGGCAAAGGCGGTCGATCATCTGTTCATCAGCGGCGTCAGGCACGAGATCGCGGGCGAGTATATAGAAACGACCTCGACCCACGGCACGGGGTGCATACTTTCAGCGGCGATCGCGGCGAATCTGGCGCTTGGGAAAGAGTTGATTGAGGCGGTCACAGT
>CAZGLZ010000165.1:0-5604 GCA_964526245.1 uncultured Chloracidobacterium sp.
AATGCGGCCGCGTTCAGCCTTTGCACTATTTGGAACACCGCTCCGCAAGCCTCTGCAGAGAACTGACCTCCGAGTTCTCGCCATCGAGTTCCGCCGCCGATGCAGCGAACGTCCGCGCCTGCTGGCAATCGCCGCGTTCGAGATAGATCCGACCGAGCGCGACGTGAGCATCGAGCAGCCGGTTGTCCCAGAAAAGTGCCGTCTTCATCGCGCTCGTCGCCTGGTCGCGGTCGCCGCGGCGGAGGTGAATCTTGCCGAGTATCAAATAGCTCTCGGCGCTCATCGGCTCGCTGACCAAAACCCGGCGGATCGTCTCCATCGCCTTGTCGTCCTCGCCGGCCTGATATTCCTTCTTTGCCTGAGCCAGCAGAGCGTCGGTGCTGCTTACCGGTCGGACTATCGGTGCCGCTTCCCGCTGGCTCAGCACTACCGAGACAAAATCCTTTCTCTGCGGCTGGACGACCCGCAGCTTCATATCTGTTATCGTCTTTGCCCGCGTCCAATCCCGCTCGAGCGTTGCATAGCGGTTCCCTGCCGCAAGCTGCGTCCGCGCCTGATTGTCCACGTCCGCTGCACTCTCGTCCTTCAACTCCGCCAACGTCTTTGCAAGTACGTAAAACGCCTCGCCGTCCTTCGGAGCCGCCGCCACGAGTTCTTTCAGATATTCTGCCGCCGAAGTGTAGGTGCCGTTGAGAAAATGTGCGAACGAGAGATTGAACTTGATCGCCAGGTCGTCCTCGGCATTGGCGTGTGCCTTTTCGAGAAAGCCGATGCCCTCGGCCAGCAGAGCCGCCTGCCGGGCCTCGTCACGCTTTTCGGCCTGCGAGGCCTGAACCGCGATCGCTCCGAGCATGTTGTAAAGGCTCGTGATCTTCAGTTCCTCCGAGAGCGGCCGTAGCACGGCGAGTGCCTGTTCGAAGTCCGACTGCTGCCAACGGATAACGCCCATGTAGAACGATGCCTCGGCATAGGCCTCATCGTTGCAGTTGGCCGGGCGGTTCTCGCCGCGTGCCTTTTCACTGCAGGCCCGCTCGGCATTGACCACGCGCTGAAACGCATCGATCGCGTCGTTGAACTTCCGCTGCCCGTAGAAAAGATGCCCGAGTTCGAGCGCCGCTTCGCCGAAATCGCCGGCCGCACCCGAATCCGAATAAAGCCGCAAAGCGTTCTTGAAAAAGTTCTCGCGGAACATCGGATCTTGCGTGAGCAAGCCTTTGATGTAGGCCTCAAATGCCCGGGCCGGGATCTTCGTTGCCGTTTCGATCAACTGATTTTGCGAGAAGGGCAGAGCCTTGTCGCGTTGATACAAGACCTGATAGGCGATCTGTCCCTGCATCGTTTGCAGGTTGCCGAGCGCGTCGTTGAGCGCGATGTCGCGGGTTATCCGCCGTCCGTCGGGCAGGTCCTCGCTCAAAAAGCGGCCTTCGTTCACGCGGATGACTCGGGCGGTTACGTTGAGCGTCGCGGCAAGGTCATCCTGTGCCGGGATTATCGTGTACTTGCCGGAAACGAGCAGCGTCGCATTGCTCTCGCGTGCAAGCCGCAGCGAAGTCGCAAGGCTCGGGATGCTCGCCAGCGGCACGCGAAGCCGCTGTTGGATCAGCTTTCGCTCGCTGTTCGAAACGACATTGAGCCCCGGCACCTGAAGCAGCTCGGAGAGCGAAAGCGCAAAGCTCTCGCCGATCCAGTTGAACTCCGGCTTGTTCGAAACATTTTCGAACGGCATCACCAACACAGAATCCGTCACCCGCTGCTGGCCAAAGGCCGCGGCCGCCGCCAGGCAGACCACCGCAAAACTCAATACAAACCGCTTTCGCATAACTCTCAAGTATAAAATAATAAAGTTCGCCTGTTGTGCAAGCGAACTTGAGATCAAACCACTATGATGTCGAAACCCTGTAAAAAGATGGTATCCGGTACGGGATTCGAACCCGTGTTGCCGCCGTGAAAGGGCGGTGTCCTAGACCCCTAGACGAACCGGACAAAACATTCACGCCAAAAGCGCGAACAGAAAGAATACCAATCCGCGATTTTCCTTGTCAAACGCTAGACCCAAAGCTTTCACTCGAAAGCGATGCTTCGCTCGGCGGCGACAATCGGCTACACTACACCGAAATGAAGCGCGTATTTCTGATCGATTCGATGTCGCACATCTTTCGGGCCTACTTTGCCCCGATGGGTGCCCGCCAGGAGCCGCTCCGCAATAGCAAGGGCCAGGTGACGCAGGCCGTTTTCGTTTTTACGAACATGCTCCGTAAGCTGATCAACGACGAAAAGCCCGACTATATTGCGGCAGTTTTTGACACGGCGGCACCGACCTTCCGCCATGATTCCTACGAGGCATACAAGGCCAACCGCGAAGAAATGCCCGAGGATCTTGCGGCCCAGCTTCCCTTCATCGTTCGCGTTTGCGAGGCGTTTAACCTGCCGATCCTGAAATACGACGGCTACGAGGCCGACGACATCATCGGCACGCTTGCCAAGAAGGCTGCCGAAAAGAAGCTGCAGGCGGTGATCGTCTCGAACGATAAGGATCTCTGTCAGTTGGTCCGTGACCCTTACGTCATCGCCATGCGGCAGAACTCGGCAAACGTAAAACGAAAGGTGCCCGTCCCGCCGATCGAGTGGTGCGACGAGGCCTGGGTCGAGGCTAAGTTTGGCGTGCCGCCCTCGAAGATCATCGACCTGCTCGGGCTGATGGGCGATTCGATCGACAACATCCCCGGAGCACCCGGCATCGGCGAAAAAGGGGCTCTCAAGCTTGTGCAGGAATTCGGTTCGGCCATCGGTGCGATGGAAAATGCCGACAAGGTCACGCACAAGACCTATCGCGAAAGCCTGCAGAACAATCAGGAGATCATCCGCCAGTCGCTAGAGCTCGCGACCGTCCATTGCGAAGTGCCGATCGAACTCGACCTTGACCAGCTTCGCTTCCGCGAGCCCGACCGCCAGAAGGCGTATGAACTCTTCCGCGAGCTTGAGTTCAACTCGCTGACCAAGGAATTTTCCGACGCCGCCACGCTCTTTGACATGCACGGCAGCGAGGCCGCTTCCGACCGCATCGAGCGAAAATACGAGACCGTAAAAACCCGCGAAGCGCTCGACAAGCTGATCCGTACGCTTTGGGAGAAGGAGAAGTGGGCATTTGAAGTTGATGATTCGAACACCGGCGACCGCCACAGCGCATTTGATAAGGCCGCACCGCTCGGCATCGCCATTTCGTATGCTCCCCGCGTCTCGCATTTCGTTGACCTGCAAGGGTTTGAGGGCGGGAGCGATTATGCCGTGCGGATGCTTGGCGACACATTCGCTAATCCGTATATGACGAAAGCATGCCACGATTACAAACGCAATCTTGGCGTGCTGCGGGCCATTGGCATCGAGCCCCGCGAGGTGAAAGAAGACCCGATGATAGCGGCATATCTGCTCGACTCAGGCCGGTCGAACTTCTCGCTCGACTTCCTTGCTCAAAATCACCTCGACGCCTATCCGCCAATCGACACGCCCGAGGGCTTTACGGCGAGCGGTTTCGCGGCGGCCGAGCGTGCCGATATGGTCTATCAGCTTGTTCCGCAGTTTCGGAAAAAGATCGCCGAGGACGAACTGACCCGCATTTATGATGAGATCGAGGTCCCGCTCGAAGCGATCCTTGCCGATATCGAAACCGCCGGGATGAAGATCGACTCCGAGGCTCTGCACGACTTCTCCGAAAAGATCTCAAAGGAACTCGAAACCCTTTCGGAGCGTGTCTTTAAGATCGCCGGCCGCGAGTTCAACATCGGCTCGCCAAAGCAGGTCGGCGAGGTCTTTCAGGACCTCAACATCGCGACCGGCAAAAAGACGGCGACCGGCCAGATCTCGACCAGCAAGGACGTACTTGCCGAGCTTGCCGTTGACCACGAGATAGCCCAACTCATTATCGATTATCGCGAGATGGACAAGCTCAAGGCGACCTATGCCGATTCGCTCCCGAAGATGGTCGGCACCGATGGCCGAATCCACGGCGTGCTCAACCAGACCGTTGCGGCGACCGGCCGGCTCAGCTCGACGGAGCCGAACCTGCAGAACATCCCGGTCCGCACCGAAATGGGCCAGCAGATCCGCAAGGCATTCATCCCCGAAGCCGGCAACAAGCTGATCTCTGCCGATTATTCGCAGCTCGAGCTCCGCATTCTGGCCCACATCACCAAAGACCCGGTGATGCTCGAGGCCTATCAGAACAACGAGGACATCCATGCCAAGACGGCACGGCTCGTCTTTGGCGCGACCGATGAAAAGGACCTGAAGGAAAAGCGTCGGCTTGCGAAGATCGTCAACTTCGGCATCGCCTATGCGGTCGAGGCGTTCGGGCTCTCGCAACGCGTCGGCATCTCAAAACAGGAAGCTCGCAAGGTGATCGACGACTACTTCGAAACTTATAAAGGCATCCGTGCCTACATGGACCGCATCCCCGAGGAGGCTCGCGAGAAGGGTTATGTCACATCGCTTTTTGGCCGCCGCCGCTATTTTCCCGGCATAAAGGACCGCAACTTCGCCGTCCGCTCGCGGGCCGAACGCGAGGCGATCAACATGCCAATTCAGGGCACCGCGAGCGACATCGTCAAGATAGCGATGATCAACGTCGCCAAAGCTCTCCGCGACGCCGGCCTTGAGACAAAGATGATAATGCAGGTCCACGACGAACTTCTCTTCGAAGCTCCGAAGGGCGAGGTCGAGCAGGCCTCCGAGATCATCAAACACGAAATGGAAGCCGCCGCGATTCTCGACGCTCCGCTCATCGCCGAGATCGGCTCCGGCGATGACTGGATGAGCTGTAAATGACGAAGACGTGTGGCGGCAAGTCCGAAGATCGCACTGTCTCGCGTCTGTGTAAGTGATGACGACTGTAACGAAAACCGAAAGGACAAAGGTCAAGCGGCTTCCCGCTCGCGGGGCTTATGACCGCGAGACGATCTATTCGATCCTCGACGCGGGGTTTATCTGCCATGTAGGCTTTGTAGTTGAGGGCCAGCCGTATGTGATCCCGACCGGGTACGCCCGCGTCGGCGATGAACTTTATATTCATGGTTCATCGGCCAGCCGGATGTTGCGAAATCTCGCGGCGGGCGTCGAGGTTTGCGTTACGGTGACGCATGTAGATGGGCTCGTGCTTGCCCGGTCGGCGTTTCATCATTCGATCAACTACCGTTCGGTTGTCGTGCTCGGCCGGGCCGAACTTGTTACCGACGCCGACGAAAAATACGCGGCACTCGAGGCCTTTACCGAGCACATCATCCCCGGCCGTTGGCCCGAGATCCGCTGGCCAAATGAACTTGAAATGAAAGCGACGTCGGTCCTGCGGCTCCCGATCGAAGAGGCCTCGGCAAAGATCCGCACCGGCGATCCCAAAGATGATGAAGAGGATTACGAGATGAACGTCTGGGCCGGGATCGTCCCGCTTGAAACGTTTGCCGGCGAACCTATCGCTGACGCGAAACTCTCAAACGTGATCGAAGTTCCGGAACACGTCCGGGCATACAAAAAGCGTGGCCAACGCTGAGCCACGCTTCTCGATTCTGGTGGAGATGAGGGGGATCGAACCCCTGACCTCGGCATTGCGAACGC
>CAZGLZ010000166.1:0-5251 GCA_964526245.1 uncultured Chloracidobacterium sp.
GGCTGTCGGAGATAAACCTCAAAAAACCAATCGAGCTTCATCTTTGATTCGGCCTCAGCGATGCGGCGGAAGTCTTCGGTATCAACGAGCCGAGTTTGCCGGCCATCGGTCATCCGCTCCATTGCGGGTGTCGGGTATGCCATCTTGCGAAGCGAGCGGAAGAACGCGTCGTCGCCGATCAGGTAGCGAAGCGTGTGGAGCACGACCGCTCCTTTGCCGTAAATGTCGCCATCGCTCTGGATGAAATCCGGTGCGGCGAGATAGACCTCGTAAGCAAATTTCGCCTCGCGGGGTGCGACCGGCTGCATGTTTCGCGTCCGGCGGGCGCGTCCCTTCATCGCGGCAAAATAGGCGTCCTTTTTCCCAAGATGCTCTAGGTAAAGCGTGTCCATAAAGGACTGAAAACCTTCGTGTATCCAAAAGTCTTTCCAGTCGCGGGCCGTCACGAGATTTGCCCACCACTCGTGGCCGAGTTCGTGAAGCTGAAGCCAATCGAAGCCGTGCTCGTTGGTTTGAAACTTGTTGCCGTAGGCGAGCATGGTTGAGTGCTCCATGCCGAGGTGCGGCGTTTCGGCCGTGCCGAGCTTCTGAGAGCGGAACGGATAAGGCCCGAGATATTTCTCGTAGAACTCGACGTACTTTTTCGTCTCGGCGATCAGCTTCGCCGCCTTGTCGTAGCTCTCGGGCAGGATGTAGAACTCGATCGGGATCGTCCCGCCGGCAACGCTCGGCATCGAATCTTTAATGACGCGATACGGAGCGGCGTTGAAGACGATCGAGTAATTCGGGATCGGATTCGTCATCAGCCAGTAGTAGGTCGAGGTTCCGTCGCCGTTCTTCGTCGTTTCCTGCAGCTTTCCGGGCCCGGCGACGACGAGCAGGTCGGGGACGGTGATCCGCATCGCGACCTGATCGGCCTTGTCGGACGGATGGTCCTTTATCGGGATGTAGAGATCGGCGCCGTCGTTCTGCAGGGCGACCGAGACCCAGTCGGCACCGCTCGGTGTTTTTTCCCACATAAAGCCGCCAACCCATGGCGGCCGCGGAGCGACCACCGGACGGCCCGAATAGGTGATGATGGTCTCAAAGGCCTCGCCTGCCCGCTTTGCCGCGGGGAAGGTGATACGGATCTTGCCGTCCTTGTGCTCATAGCGGAGCCCGCCTTGCCGGTCGCGTTCGCTCGATTCGCCAAAGATGCGGTCGATCTTCATCGCGCCATCGAGGTGAAGGATGATCTCGCTTGCGGGCTTGACCATCTTTGCGGTCATAACGGTCGTTCCGGTGATCCATTTATTCTTTGGGTCGATCCGCAGCGAAACATCGTAGGTCAGGACATCAAAAACGGCCTGCTCAGCAAGCAGCGGCCCGCCGGTCTCGGTCGGGCGGACGCCGAGCTCGCGTTGGGCAACACCCGAGATCGAAAACGCTAACAAGAGCAAAAGGGCCATAAAGGCCGGACGGCGATGGTTCATAGTAAACTCCAATGAGATCAGATAAGGCGTTCGATACACTTTACACCCGATTCGGTTTTGGCGGAAAATCCTTGAGTATGAGGATGCTCGCTATTTCGCTTTTCGTTGCCGCCCTTTCTTTCGCCGCAAGCTCGCAGACGCCGCCCGAAAAGGAGCCGGCAAAGGCCAATTCGCGGCCCGCCGAGCAGCAAAAAAAAGCAGAGCCCTTTGACGGGGCGGACGTCGCAACGATGGCGAAGAAATGCGTTACGCTCGACACGGATGCCGGCATCATCATCGCAGAAATGTATCCGGAACACGCCCCCGAGAGCGTCCGCAGCTTCCTGAACATAGCCGAACTCGGCTACCTGAACACAACGACCTTCGACCGCGTCGTGCCCGGATTCGTTATCCAGGGCGGCAACTTTTGGACCCGCGAGGGCGGAGTGACATTCGAGATCGGCTCGCGGGGCCGGCGGACGCTGCCGGACGAACCGAACAAGGTGCTCCACACCCGCGGGATTCTCTCAATGGCCCGCGGCGAAGAGGCGAACACCGCTACGACGAATTTCTTCATCCTCGTCGGCGACGCCCCGCACCTTGACGGCTCCTTCGCCGCCTTCGGAAAGGTCATCAAGGGAATGGATGTCGTTGATGCGATAAATAAAGCAGAGGTTAGCGATGAGAAACCGGCGAAACCGGTAAGGATAAAGACCGCGACCGTCTCACCTTGTTCAAACTAACAGAACCGATGACACGCGCGTTTGCTCAGATCGTTCTTTTAGGAGCCGTGATCGTCTGTGTCGTCGATACGGCACTCGCGGTGATATCGCAGCAAGCCCAGATCCCTTACTCTTCGTTCATTCCGATCTCGATTCTAATCGTTGCTATCTTTGGTTTTGTTGCTGCTCGCCGCTGCGGACTTCTATTTGCCCCCTTTTGCGGTGCGATCCTGGGATTAGTCGATTCGACCATCGGGTGGTCGATCTCGTGGTACATCGGACCGGGTGATCCGGGTGTGGAGCTTAGCTTTACTGAGATTGCCTACACGGTCACTACGGTTACTGCGATGGACGCCGTTTTCGGAATGGTCGGAGGGCTTTTCTCAAAATTACTCCCGCAGCGAAGTCATTGACACGCGTTGTATAATCATCAACATCTAATTTTTTCGATCGGAGGATGGCAATGTCTAGCTCCCGTAGTTTAATTCTCATCGCGTTGCTGTTGTTTGGCGTCTCGATTTCGAGTGCACAGGTCCGCTTCACCGTCGACAGTCGGGAGTGCACCGCCAAAACGGACACTGAACGTGGTCTTTTGGAAGCGGTCAACCGTAACAATGAGCCGCAAGTCAGCGAACTCCTGCGACGTGGCGTTGATGCCAAGATGACCGACGATTGCGGTAACTCGGTACTGAACTACGCGATCGTAGCCTCGCGGCCCGGGATAGTGAAACTTCTTATAAATGCGGGCGCAGACGTGAATTCCAAAGACCCGTCGATATTGATGTTGCCGCTTGCTAATGCTGTTGAGATCAACGACCCGGAAGACCGATTTACGATCGCGAAGTTATTGATCGACGCCGGGGCAGATGTAAACAAGGGGTCCTTGCGAACGCCTTTGATGGAATCGGTATCGCAAGAAGATGTCCGGCTTGTCAAACTATTGGTTGCCTCGGGTGCCGATGTGAACTTCAAAGACGGCGATTCAAGTTCTGCTTATAGTATTGCAGCCAAGCTTGGCCATCAAAGGCTGAAACAAATTTTGCTCGAGGCGGGTGCCGATCCTGCCGTCGGTGTTGAAAGCTATCAGTTCAATTGGGGCGAACACGCCTTTTTTCAGGCTGCCTCGGATGGTCGGGTAGACGTCATCGAAGCAATGCTCGACCGTGGACTGGCAACGGTCAATATGACCAACGCGGGAAAGGTGACGGCGTTGATGAGGGCGCACGACGAGATCATTGTTGACGTGCTTCTGCGTCGAGGAGCCGACGTCAATTTGAGGGATAGCCGTGGCTATACGGCACTAATGTGGGCTGCCGAGGCGGGGAATGCAGCTACCGTCAAAAGATTGATCACGGCGGGGTCGGACGTACGCGTGCGTGACGATGACGGAAAGACGGCGGCCGATGTCACCATCAACGACGAGGTAAAGAAAATACTGCTCGAAGCTGGGGCGGAACAGAAAAAGCCTTCGATTTAACCAACCTAGTCCAATAGCCGACGTAAAAATCATAATCCGAAATCAAAATGGAGCGTCATTGCCATATGACGGTGGCCTTCCACTAATCCTGTCTATTCGCGGATCATTCGGTGCGCAAACACCTGACTTGGTCGCATTCGATGTCGTTCCGGTCCCGACTTTGATCTCGACAAAGCATTCGTACGGAAGGCCTCGCGTATCCTTCACCAGAGCAGGAAAAGAATCGAAAGTTGAGAAAAAGCTAACCTTGATTCGAGCAACGGATAAAAACTCCATTGGAATACTCTTTGTCTCTAGGGACTTTCGAAGCCAGACTCTGTGATGCTGTTTACAGGATTCAACAACATGCGGTTGGGCATCTGTTTCCAGAAGATCGATAGTTATCTGTTGAACGCCTGTTGAGTCAGCGAAAGACCGCAACACGCCGAGTCCCCAGAAGCCGTCAATGTCGTTGTTTCGGCTAACGAAGGTGCCTAACAGCCCGTTTGCAATATTTCGTAATTCTGAGCGTCGCAATATTCTAGTCCGCGAGATCCATGTCAAGCGTCATTCGATATTCGTTTGCCATTGAGGGGTGGCCGTGGGCCATTGAGACCTCGATGCCTTTGGTGTATGCCTCGATCGCCTTTTCGCGTTGGCCGGTGGCGAGATATGCCTGGGCGAGCGTGCCGTAGGCGTTGCCCTCGTCGTCGGCCTTGGCAAGATAACTTTCGAGCATCTCGATCACTTTCGGGTGCTCGCCCGCCTTCTCATATTCCTTCGCAAGCCCGAACATCACCATCGTGTTCTCCGGGTCGGCCGCAAGCATCTGTTCAAATACTTCGATACGGTTCTGCATTCTTTAATTCTAACAGGATGGACAGGATTATCAGGATGGTTTGATCACATTCCGCATCGTGTATTTCCCCTCAAGATCCGAACTCAAAAGAGCGACTGCTGTGCCGGAGTGGCCTCGGGCTTCTGTTCCTGAGAAGCTTCGTGTTGTTTGAAGCCGAGGCGTTTGGCGTGAAACTCAAAAAGCTTGACGGTCACGTCCCATTGCTCGGTCCGGCCGGTCATCCGCTCTTTGTAGCTGCGGTGGCGGAGGCTTCCGCCGCGTTCGCGGTGCATTGTGTTGATGATCTTGCGGACGCGGGTTTCCGGCAGGCGTTCGTTCATCTTCTGGACAAAGTATTGCTCGATCGAATCGGTATCAATGTGCAGCATCGACATAAAAGCCCGGCGGGCACCGCACTCCTTGGCACGCTCAAGCAGGCCGGGAATGTCCGATTCGTTGTAACCGGGGATCACCGGTGCGATGCCGATTCCGGTGGTGATGCCCTCGTCTGAGAGCGTCTTCATCGCCCGAAAGCGAGCCTCGGGGACGGGCGTATAGGGCTCGAATGGGTTCGACCGCTCCTTTGTGAGAAACGGAAGCGAGAAAAAGACCGAGAGCTTTGAGAGGCGTTTGAGGACGTCGAGGTCGCGGGTGACGAGCGGCGATTTTGTGACGATTGCGACCGGAACGCGAAACTCGGCACAGACCTCAAGGCACTTTCGGGTCAACTGATATTCAGCCTCGAGCGGCAGATATGGGTCGGTCGCGAACGAGAAATCAAGAT
>CAZGLZ010000167.1:0-4958 GCA_964526245.1 uncultured Chloracidobacterium sp.
TCCACGACATCGAGGCTGAGATGCGGCGGCTCGAAAAGCAGATGGAGACGGACCATTCGGCCGAAACGCTCGACCGCTATGCCGACCTTCAGATCCGCTTTGAGCAGGCCGATGGTTTTACATATGCGGCACGTGCAGAAGCGATCCTCCTCGGTCTCGGCTTTGCACGCGAGCAGTGGTCGCTCGATACCGGGATTCTCTCGGGTGGGCAGAAGAACCGCCTCGGTATGGCTCGCTTGCTTCTCTCCGGGGCCGATGTTCTCTTGCTTGATGAGCCGACGAACCATCTTGACGTAAATGCCGTCGAGTGGCTCGAGAGCTTTCTTTCGGAGTACGACAAAGCCTATGTCGTCATAAGCCACGACCGTTATTTTCTTGACCGAACGACCGATCGGATCATCGAGATCGAGAACGGCAGGGCAGTTAGCTACAAGGGCAACTACTCAAAGTTCCTCGTCGAGCGTGAGCTCCGCCGCGAGCAGCAGCAGCGGGAATACGAGAACCAGCAGGCCCTGATCAACAAAACGCAGGAGTTCATTCGCCGCAACATTGAAGGGCAAAAGACCAAGCAAGCAAAATCCCGCCGCAATATGCTCGAGCGGATGGAACGCGTCGAAGCGGTCATCGCGGACAGGTCGGGCGGCAGCTTTGGACTAAAGAAGGTCGAACGGACGGGCAATAACGTCCTGATGGCCGAGGACCTCGCGATCGGCTATGGTGACAAGATCCTCGCCTCGGGCATCAACCTTTCGCTCCATCGCGGCGAGGCTCTCGGCATTATCGGGGCGAACGGCACCGGCAAAACAACGTTCCTCAAGACAATTCTCGGGCAGATCCGCGAACTCGACGGCAAATTCATTTGGGGTACCAAGGCCGACATCGGCTACTATGCCCAGAACCTTGACGAACTGCATCCGGCGAATGAGATAATTCAGGAGCTCCGCCGCGTCGATCCGCTCGCCGATAACGGCACGCTTCGCTCTTTTCTTGCCCGGTTTCTCTTTTTTGGCGAGGATGTCTTCAAACGTGTGGGCGACCTTTCGGGCGGCGAGAAGGGAAGGCTTGCTCTCGCAAAACTGATCTATTCGCGAAAGAACGTCCTGGTACTCGACGAGCCGACGAACCACCTCGATATCCCGTCACGCGAAGCATTGGAAGATGCGCTCCGCGAATATGACGGCACGATCATCACCGTCAGCCACGACCGCTTTTTTCTCGATAAGATCGCGACGCAAATTCTTGCATTTGAGCTGGACGGCGTGGATTGCTTCAGCGGCAACTATACCGAATACCACGACTGGAAGATCGGCAAGCGTCCGGCAACCGCCGTCGCAGCGAACGTTGGTGCGGCCGTTTCAAGCCCTGCGGATCTCGCGGCCGACGCTGCACCTCCAGCGAATGGTTCGGCCTCTTCGCCCGCGGCTAAGGCAGCCGAAAGCCGATTCAGCAAAAACCAGCTTCGGCAGATGAAGGAACGCGTCGCCCGGCTTGAGGAGTTGATCGCCGAGGCCGAGGACCGGCTCGCACGCTTTTCAGCCGAAATGTCCGAACCCGCAACGGCTGCCAACGCCGAACGCATCGCCGAACTCGCCCGCCTGATCACCGAAACCGAGTCCGAGATCGAACGCCGCACCGCTGAATGGGAACAGCTCTCGCTCGACCTCGAAACCTGATTTTTCCTCCCGGCTTATGATTCGAGCCGGTAGTTCGGCGCTTCTTTGGTAATGATCACGTCGTGGACGTGCGATTCGCGGAGGCCCGCTGATGTGATGCGGACGAAGCGGGCGTTGGCCTGCAGTTCCGCAATGCTGCGGCAGCCGGTGTAGCCCATGCCGGCACGAAGCCCGCCGATGAGCTGCGTTACCATGTCCGCGACCGAGCCTTTGTAAGCCACGCGGCCCTCGATGCCCTCAGGAACGAACTTTGAATCTACGGTCGTCGCCTCCTGCGCATAGCGGTCGCTCGAACCCTTCTTCATTGCCCCGATCGAGCCCATTCCGCGATAGGTCTTAAAGCTGCGGCCCTGAAACAGGATCACTTCGCCCGGTGCTTCCTCAGTTCCGGCAAAGAGCGAGCCGATCATAACCGTATTCGCACCGGCTGCAATCGCCTTGACCACATCGCCCGAGAACTTAACGCCTCCATCGGCGATCACCGGGACGTCCGTACCTTTAGCGGCATTTACGGCGTTGGTTACGGCGGTGATCTGCGGAACTCCGGCCCCCGTTACCACGCGGGTCGTGCAGATCGAACCGGGCCCGATGCCGATCTTTACGGCGTCAACGCCCGCCGAGATGAGGGCCGAGGTGCCTTCCTCTGTCGCCACATTACCTGCAATTACCTGCATTTCCGGGAACTTGCCCTTGATCGCCTTGACGGCCTCAAGCACACGCGAGCTGTGGCCATGGGCCGTATCGACAACTATTGCATCTACACGTGAATTGACCAGTGCGGTCGCCCGCTCGAGAAAGTCGCCCGTCGCACCGACCGCCGCTGCGCAAAGGAGCCGGCCGAGGTCGTCCTTTGCGGCATTCGGGAAGCGAATTGCCTTTTGAATGTCCTTCACCGTGATCAGGCCCTTGAGGTGGCCGTCGTCATCAACGACCAGGAGTTTTTCGATCCGGTGTTTTTGGAGCTTGACCTTCGCTTCGTCGAGTGTCGTCCCGACCGGAACGGTTACCAAAGGCTGCGGCGTCATCACCTCCGCGACGGGAATGTCGAACCGCGTTTCGAACCGCAGGTCGCGGTTGGTTATTATGCCGACCAGAAAACCGTTCTCGTCGATCACCGGAACGCCGCTGATCTTGTAGCGTTCCATAATGTGAAGAGCCTCGGAAACGAGAGCCTTCTGGTTGATCGTGACCGGGTCAACGATCATCCCGGATTCGCTTCGCTTTACCTTATCGACCTCCTCGGCCTGTTCCTCGATCGAAAGGTTCTTGTGTATCACGCCGATGCCGCCCTGCTGAGCAAGTGCGATCGCGAGCGCGGCCTCCGTTACCGTATCCATCGCCGACGAGCAAAGCGGGATATTGAGCTCGATGCCGCGGCTGAACCGCGTCCGTGTATCGACCTCGCCGGGCAGCACCTCCGAAAAATTCGGGATGAGCATCACGTCGTCAAATGTAAGGCCTTCTTTTATTTCGTCGATGTTCATATAAGAGCGTATCTATTTACAAAAAAGCCCGCAGCTATCAGCAGGCGGCGCAAATCATGTGTTTTGGCGAAGTTTTGTGCGTTTCGTTAGGCGCGTATCGCATCATTAGGGCGTTGGCGTTGCCGCGGGCCTCGGCGTCGGCGTTGCACGAGCGGCCGGTGTCGCTGTTCGTGCGGGTGCCGGCGTTGCCGCGTTTCCTCGAATCACCGGTCCGGGAGTAAGTCCGGGCGTCGACGGAGCAGCCGGAGCCGGTGTCGCAGTCGCAGCCGTAGTCGGCGCAGCAGCGGGCGTCGCCGTCGGGCTTGCCGCGGGTTCGCCCGCCTCTACAAAGCGGCCCGCTGAGTAGATCGCCTCCGCATTCGTCTTATCGATAGTGAACGTCACCGAACTTCCGCGTGCCGGAGCTGGCGGCGGCTGTATCGCTTTACCGTTAAGCTTAAGTTCTACCTTATCCGCAAACCCCCGGTAGTAACTGAGCCTGATGCTCTCTCGGGCAGTTATTACCTTTGCCGTTCCGGTCGGCACGACCTCCGAGATCTGCCTGCCGTCAACCACCGAGGTTAGGCTGATCGCTTCTACCGTCGGCGTGAACTCGATCTTAATTTCATTAAAGCTCGGGGCAGGCGTCGGCGTCGGTGCCGCGGCCGCCCGGTTGGCATTCGCATTGGCGTTCGCGTTCGCTTCCGGGGCCGAAGGCTGGTTTTGCAGATAATTGACCAGGAAAAGAACGCCGCCCGTGACGACCGCCAGCACGATTCCGGCGAAGATCAGGGTCGGGACCATCGATCCCGCAACGTTGTCATCTGTCAGTACTTCGGATTTGTAAACACGGAGTTCCTTATCTTCAAGCCCCTCGGTCTTCGCAACGATCCGCGAGTATTCCTGTACGGCATCGTTCTCATCAAGCCCAACGAACTTTGCATAGGACTTAACGAAGCCCTTATTGAAGATGCCGCCCGGGAGCGGCTTATAGTCGTCGCGTTCGATCGATTCAAGGTAGAGCGGCGAGATGCGCGTTTGCTCCGCCACCTCGCCGATCGATAAACCTCGCTCCTCGCGAGCCTCTCGCAGTTTTTCTCCAAGGGATTGAGACATTTTTTTCGATCGGTAGGCCGTTTCGGAGCCAATTGCGGCCGACGTTTCCGTAAACTTGAAATATAGCCCTGAAAACAACGTGATGTCAATTGGATGCCTCGTCGCGGCTTTCGGCGGGGTTGCTTGATTATTCCGCGCTACGCGTGATACGTTTACACATTGATCAAATACGGCAGGGAAGCCATCTCGGCGGCCATGCCGCAACACAACAGGGAGCTAGATCGATGAGTTTAGAGGCACTTGGAATGGTCGAGACCAAAGGTTTCGTCGGCGGCGTTGAGGCCGCAGATGCGATGGTCAAGGCCGCAAATGTTCAGCTGGTCGGCAAAGAATATATCGGCGCCGGATATGTGACCATATTCGTCCGCGGCGACGTCGGAGCGGTAAAGGCCGCGACCGATGCCGGTGCCGCAGCGGCACGCCGTGTGGGCGAACTTATCAGCGTCCACGTTATTCCGCGTCCGCATCAAGAGGTCGAGCGCGTCATCCCGAAGGGCGGCAAGGTCGGCTATAGCCCGGACGAAAAAGCATTGCAGGGCGGCGGCAAGCAGCTCGCTTCCGGCTCGGGCAGCTCTGAGATCTCAGAGAACGACCGCAGCAAATTGAAGTCCAAATAATCTCTAGCTCCGGCTCTTCCCGGTAACGCTGTCAATGGGCGATAAAGATCTTGTAGCTCAGCAAGAGGCCCGCGACGCGGTCGAATCAG
>CAZGLZ010000168.1:0-4944 GCA_964526245.1 uncultured Chloracidobacterium sp.
TTTATGTGCCGCCGGCATTTGCCGCGGACGCGATAATGGAAGCCGCCGATGCGGGGCTGCCGCTCGTCGTGTGCATAACCGAGGGAATTCCGGTCGCCGACATGGTCAAGGCAAATGAGTATCTGAGCACACGCTCGACGCGAATGATCGGGCCGAACTGCCCCGGCATCATCTCGCCCGGCAAGTGCAAGATCGGCATTATGCCCGGCCATATACATAAGGAAGGCCGGATCGGCGTCGTTTCCCGCTCGGGGACGCTCACCTATGAGGCCGTTGGCCAATTGACCGCATTGGGCCTCGGCCAATCTACCGCCATCGGAATCGGCGGCGACCCGATAATCGGCACGACACACACCGACGCTCTTCGGCTCTTTCAAGAAGACGACGAAACCGACGCGATAGTAATGATCGGCGAGATCGGCGGAACAGCCGAAGAGGACGCCGCCGCCTACGCAAAAGACAACGTCACAAAGCCGATCGTCGCCTTCATCGCCGGCCAAACGGCACCTCCCGGACGCCGCATGGGCCACGCCGGCGCCATCATCTCCGGCGGAAAAGGCACCGCCGCCGAGAAAATGAAGGCCCTGACCGAAGCCGGCATCCGCGTTGTCGAATCACCCGCCGACATCGGCAAAGCCATCGTCGATGTCCTCGGAACCGGCGCCGCTGCTTGATGTTTCGAGATTGATCATCGGCAAACACTTTGGGGATAGGGTTATGCGTTTCTTGATTTTTCTTTTTGGTGTTTTGGCTTTATCAACCGTTGCGTATGCCGAAACAGGTATTGCGGAGAGTAGCGGCCGCGAGATTGTCCTAACTGGAAAGGTATTTGACCCGAATGGTGCGCTTGTCCCCGGTGCTCAGATCCGGGCGACAGGTGCAACAGGTGCGATAACATCGACCAATTCGAGTGCCTCCGGCATCTTCTCTTTGCCTATTGCGCCTGGCCTCTACAGACTCCAGGTCACAAAATCGGGATTCATATCTGCTAATTTTCCGGAGTTCCTCGTCGTAAATTCGAGTACAGGTAAGATGACGATGGATATCGTCCTCTTTCCGGGCCTGTCTAATTCTCCTTGTGGTTATTCAGGGGCCGATTGTCTTACCGAGAATCTACTTATCGAGTCCTATGAAATCAGATATGTCCCGAGTTTGAGGCGATTGATAACTGATTTTGGCCCAAAGGAGATCGAGCCAAATAGGCGCCCTTGACAGTTCCTCGTCCAACCGCCCGCTCCCCGCTTGACACAAATTTCTTAAAATCATAATATCTGAAGTTTCGGACTTTGACGGTCTGGGCTGCTGAGCGGTTCGCGAGAGCGTCTGCACGGCAGAAATGTTTGAAAGCCCAAGTCATGAAGTGTAGCGTAAACGGCATCGCACCAACGATGCCCGGAGATCGTATGCGGTTTTGAAACCGCTCTTCATTGCCACGCTACAGCAAAGACGGGCTTTCTGGGGACATAGCAATCACCTTAATTCAATCAGCATTGGCTGCTTGAGCTAACTGCCGAACAAGTTTCGGCAAGAGTCAGGTAACGGTTCGCTTTTGTCTTTTTAAATAGAGGCTGACGGAAAGTGCGTTTGCTTCAAGCGATGATAAGAAAGCCGGTCGTTATTTGCCGGTTACGAAGAAAAAAATGCCGACTATCAATCAATTAGTTCGCAAAGGACGCCAAAGGGTCAAATATAAAACGGCCAGCCCCGCTCTGCAGGCAAACCCGCAGAAGCGTGGCGTTTGCACGCGTGTTTACACCTCGACACCGAAGAAGCCGAACTCGGCACTTCGTAAGGTCGCTCGTGTCCGCCTGACAAACCAGATCGAGGTTACGACCTACATTCCGGGTATCGGCCACAACCTGCAGGAGCACTCGATCGTGCTCATCCGCGGCGGCCGTGTAAAGGACCTTCCGGGTGTGCGTTACCACATCATCCGCGGAACGCTCGATGCTTCAGGCGTCGCGAACCGCAATCAGGCCCGTTCGAAATACGGTGCGAAGCGTCCGAAGGGAGCGAAATAGGTGAGCGGTGAGCGGCGAGCAGTGAGCCGAGAGATCGGAAAAACTGCTTACGGCTCACGGCTAACTGCTTACTAAACAGATATGGCAAGAAGAAGAGTTGCGACACGACGAGAGATACTGCCCGATCCGATCTTCGGGAGCACGCTGGTGACCAAGTTCATCAACGGCATGATGTGGGAAGGCAAGAAGAGCACGGCCGAGGCCATCTTTTACAGCGCGATGGACAAGATCGCCGAAAAGACCGGCGAAGAGCCGCTGAAGGTCTTCAAAAAGGCTGTCGAGACCGTCGCCCCGACCGTTGAGGTCAAGTCGCGCCGCATCGGTGGTGCCACCTATCAGGTGCCGCTTGAGGTCAGCCGCGACCGGCGTTACGCCCTTGCGATCCGCTGGATCGTCGGCAACGCTCGCAACCGCAGCGAAAAAACGATGAAAGACCGCCTCGTCGGCGAACTTTTGGATTCAACTCAGGGCCGCGGCGGAGCCGTTAAGAAGAAGGACGACGTCCACCGCATGGCCGAAGCGAACAAGGCGTTCGCACATTATCGGTTCTAGGGAAGTTTTTACCGCAGAGACGCAGAAACGCTGAGTATCGTTTCTGTTTTGCTCTGCGACTCCGCGTCTCGGCGGTTAAACAGTTGTAATGGCACAGATCAGTTTAGACAAATTCAGAAACATCGGGATCATGGCCCACATCGACGCGGGCAAGACCACGACGACCGAGCGCGTCCTTTTCTATACGGGCGTGTCGCACAAGATCGGCGAGGTCCACGAAGGCACCGCGACGATGGACTGGATGGAACAGGAACAGGAACGCGGTATCACCATTACCTCCGCGGCCACGACCTGCTTCTGGAAGCGTAACGGCGTTGAGCACCGCATCAACATCATTGATACGCCGGGCCACGTCGATTTTACGATGGAGGTCGAGCGTTCGCTGCGTGTTCTTGACGGAGCCGTCGCCGTGTTTGACGGCGTTGCCGGTGTCGAGCCGCAATCCGAAACCGTTTGGCGTCAGGCCGATAAGTACAAGGTTCCGCGTATTTGCTTTATCAACAAGCTCGATCGTGCCGGTGCCTCGTTCGAACGCAGTTTTGATTCGATCCTAACCCGCCTCGGCGCAAACGCCGTCGCTCTCCAGATCCCGATCGGCGAAGAAGACAAGCTCAGGGGCGTTATCGACCTGATCGAAATGAAGGGCCTCGTTTGGAAGGACGAGACCAAGGGAGCGGAGTACGAGGTCGTCGAGATCCCGGCCGAGCTCGCCGATTCTGCAAAGGCGTGGCGTGAGAAGTTGGTCGAGGCCGTTTCGGCGATCGATGACGACCTGATGATGAAGTATCTCGAGGGCGAGGAAGTTACTGCCGACGAGATCCGCAAAGGCCTTCGCAAGGGCACGCTCGAGCTTAAGATCGTTCCGGTCGTGACCGGTTCGGCGTTCAAGAACAAGGGCGTTCAGACGCTCCTCGACGCGGTCGTTGATTACCTCCCGAGCCCGCTTGATATCGAAGCCGTCGAAGGAATCAATCCTAAGACCGATGAGGCTGAGCCGCGTCCGGCAGACCCGAAGGCACCGTTTTCGGGCCTCGTCTTCAAGCTGATGGCCGATAAGCACCTTGGCCAGCTCGCCTTTGTCCGCATCTATTCAGGTACCGTAAATTCAGGTTCTTACGTTTACAACACGATCAAAAATTCGAAAGAGCGCGTCGGCCGCCTGATGCTCATGCACGCCAATAAGCGTGAGGACGTCGAGACCGCATCGGCGGGTGAGATCGTTGCGATCGGCGGCATGAAGAACGTCACGACCGGCGATACCATCTCGGACGAGACGAAGCAGATCGTGCTCGAATCGATGGAATTTCCTGATCCGGTCGTGCGTGTTGCGGTCGAACCGAAAACCCGTGCCGACCAGGACAAGATGGGCGTCGCGCTTAACCGCCTCGCTCAGGAAGACCCGTCGTTCCAGGTTTCTACCGACCATGAGACCGGCCAGACAATCATCGCCGGAATGGGCGAACTTCACCTCGAGATCATCGTTGATCGTATGAAGCGTGAGTTCGGCGTCGAGGCGAACGTCGGTAAGCCGCAGGTTGCCTACCGCGAAACGATCACCTTGGGAGCTCCGGGCAAAGAGATCTTCAAGAAGCAGTCCGGCGGCCGCGGCCAGTTCGGCCACGTCGAGCTTGAGATCGAACCGGCTCCGGGCGAAGGCTTCGTTTTTGAAGACAAGATCACGGGCGGAGCGATCCCGCGTCAGTTTATCAAGCCGGTCTCGGAAGGTATCAGGGACGCGATGCGTCGCGGATTCCTCGCCGGATACGAACTCGTGGATATCAAGGCGAGCCTCGTTTTCGGTTCTTATCACGAAGTGGACTCGGATGAGCGTTCGTTCCACATCGCCGGTTCGCTTGCGTTCCAGGACGCGGTCAAAAAGGCGAAGCCGGTACTGCTCGAGCCGATCATGAAGGTCGAGGTGGTAACGCCCGAAGAATACATGGGTTCGGTCAATGGCGACCTTAACCGCCGCCGCGGCCAGATCGAAAAGATGGAGCCGCGTCCGGGCAATGTCCAGGTCGTGACCGCGTTCGTTCCGCTTTCGGAAATGTTCGGTTACACGACCGACCTTCGTTCGGCAACGCAGGGACGGGCAACCTCGTCGATGCACTTTGAGCGTTATGCGGAAGCACCGCGGAACGTCGCCGAAGAGATCATCGCGAAAGT
Organism: uncultured Chloracidobacterium sp.; assembly: GCA_964526245.1. Lineage (GTDB taxonomy): Bacteria > Acidobacteriota > Blastocatellia > Pyrinomonadales > Pyrinomonadaceae > OLB17. The sequence continues at coordinate 4,740 of CAZGLZ010000168.1, forward strand.
GAAGGGAGCAAGTAGTTAGTTTGGAGTACCGCCTTTGGGCGGCATCCGTAAAAAAGAAGCCAGCCAAAGCTGGAACTCAAAACTTTAGGAGAGAAGATGAGCAAAGAGAAATTCGACCGGAGCAAGCCGCACGTGAACATTGGTACGATCGGGCACGTGGACCACGGCAAGACGACATTGACGGCAGCGATCACGAAGGTGATGT
>CAZGLZ010000169.1:0-4934 GCA_964526245.1 uncultured Chloracidobacterium sp.
TTACTAATGCCCGCCGGAACGCCGACTATTCCCGAGAAAAGTATTTGCGGGACGAGTATCAACGGCACAAGGCTCGTCGCCATCTCGCTTGTCCGGACGATCGTTGAGACAAAAAGCCCGAGTGCCACGCCGATCAGACCGGTCAAGAGCGTCGCCCACAGTTGCGGGATCCCGAATAGTTCTCCCGGCATCGGCATCAACCCGACTACATCAAAAAACTTAAGCGGCCCGAAGAGCAGAAAGCACTGCACAGATACGATCAGGCCGAGCACGAACAGCTTTGAGGCAAGATACGGAATGATGCCGAGATTGAACATCCTTTCACGGCGATAGACCGGCCGCTCGCGGATGATCTCGCGTGCGGCAACGGCCGTCCCGAACCAGATCGAAACGATGGCGAGGATGAAGTAAACGAAATCACGCGGCTGCTCGGCCCCCATCACGAGAAAGGTCATCAGGGCTATTATCGGCGCCTGCAGAAATATCACGGCGAGGTTCAACTTGTCCTTTGCGAGCACCTCAATGTAACGCCGCGAGAGAGTAACAAACTGTCGTACCGACCCGAAAATGCCAAGCCTCGAACTCTTTCCTGCCCGCGACGCCCCGACCGCTCCGAGCTGCTTCAGCGGCTCTTCGACGTACTGCCGATGGATAGGCGTTGAGTCAAATTTCCGCCGCCAAGTCTCCGCAACTCCGCCCGCGATGACCGAACGGTCCGCCGTTGGCCGATCGGCCGCCTCGCGTTCGACCGGCTCCTCGAGCTTGTCGTAAAGCTCGCGGAAGGTCGCAACGCCAAAGTGCCTTAGTGCGTCCTCGGGCGGGCCAAAAAAGACCAGCTTTCCGAGCATTAGTACGGCGATCTTGTCGAACATCGCGACATTCTCCATCGCATGTGTCGTCATCACGACCGTTCGGCCGGATTCGGCGATCTGCCGAAAAAGCTGCATTATTCGAAACTCTGTCGCAGGGTCGAGGCCCGACGTCGGCTCGTCGAGAAAAATCGCCGATGGCCGCGTCAGTAGCTCGACCGCGATCGAGACGCGCTTTCGCTGTCCGCCCGAGAGCTTGCTCACGGGGAGGTCTCGCCGGTCTGCCAAACCGGTCACATCGAGCACTTCGTCAATGGTCTTTCTGATTTCGACCGAGGACGCATCCTTCGATAGCCGCAGCTTTGCAACATGATAGAGCGTCCGATAGACCGAAAGTTCGCGATGGATAATGTCGTCCTGCGGGACGTAGCCGATCGATTGTTTGAGCGAATGAAAATGGCTTTTGAGGTCGAGGCTGTTAAAGAGAACGCTTCCTTCGGTCGCCGGACGTACGCCGCACATCGCTTCCATCAAGGTGCTTTTCCCCGCTCCCGATGGGCCAAGCAATCCGACGAACTCATTCGGTTGGATCGAAAGCGAGACCGCATCGATCAGCCTCGCCGTAGGGGCGAACAGCCGGCCCTTCACGTCGCTCGAAACCGCCATGACGTCGATCCGCGTTTTCGACCGAGCATCAAAAACGCCAAGCGTCCCGGCCGCGTCAACGCGGAGCGTGAACGACCCGATCTGAACAACATCCGTGGTAGCGATCTGCTGTTTCGCCGTCCTGCTGCCATTGACGAAAGTGCCGTTCGTCGAACCGAGATCCTCGACAATGATTCCCTGCCCGCTCCGGCTAAAACGGGCGTGGCGGTTTGAGATCTGCAGGCCGTCGAGCCTTACCTCGCAGCCCTCGCCCCGGCCAACGGTTATGGCACCGCCCTCCGGGATCGCCTTTGAGAGGATCAACTCGGCCGCCGCGGGGTCGGCTCCCTTGAGCCCGCCGGTCGGATCGAGTTTAAGCACCATCGTCCGCTGGCCCGTGTCCTCCGCCCGAAATTGCGGCGAGGAAGGCGGTTTCGGCGGCGGGGCCGCTCCGGCGTGAACGCGAAGGATCGGCCCGCCGCTTCCGAGCTGCACCTCATCGCCCGAAGCAAGCGGCCGCACTCCGCTGATCCGTTGGCCGTTGACCAGAGTGCCGTTAAAGCTGTTGTTATCAGCGATCAGGAGTTGCCCGTTCTCGAGCCGAACCTCGGCATGTCTTCGCGAAACGGTCGCCGACGAAGCGTCGAAAACGACCTCGCAGCTCGGGTCGCGGCCGAGCCAGACCGATGCGGACTTGATCTGAAAAGCCGGACGCGAACTGTCCGAGACAAACTCGAGTGCCGTACCGGCTTGAATTGGTTTCTGGGCGACTGCAGGAGAAACCGAAACCTGAACTTTTGGCGCCGAATCCCAGGCCGACGGCGGCGGTGCCGGAACATTCCCGGCGGGTTCGGGCGGCGGAGCGGCGGCCGGCACAGGCTCGGCTTTACGGCCCGGCTCAAACGAGATGACCCTTATCTTCGGTCCATTTTCCCCGAACTGCACAACGCTGCCGGGCTCAAGCTCACGAGGATAGGTAACCCGTTCGCCGTTCAAAAATGTCCCATAGCTCGAGCCAAGGTCCTCGATGTACCAGATGCCGTTCATCCAATGAAAGGCTCCGTGCTTCCGCGAGACCATCGGAAACTGCTGCCGATCGAACGCGATGTCGCACTCGTTCGCATCGCGGCCTGCAAGAACGACGTCCTTATCGAATGAAGATTCGTTGCCTGTTCGGCCTTCGCCTTCTTCTGCAAGAGAAATGAACATTGAATCGGTATCAGGTTTTGAACTGCCGTTGAGATTCTAGCAAAACACTGATGGTTTCCGAATCGGGGTGCACCGCATTGGTAGAGTATTTCCGGGTGTGGGGAGTTTTGCCCCACTGCGTTCCATTTCTCCTCAGCTTTTTGACACTTAGGGGCAATAAACACGCCGTTACGATTATTTTAATTGTTGCAATGATTGATCTTCTATCGTGTGTACAGTTTCTTCATGCGCGGAACGGCTTTTGCTCAGTAGAAGGCGCTGGTCTGGTGTGTTTCGCACTTCCGGCATTTAGAGCAAGGTTTAGTTCTGATGAACATCACGGAAACTCCCACCGAGGCGTTCACTGCGCCTTTCCCGTCAGCGGGGTTCTCGGCCTACGGCACAGATGGCCGTTCGCCAAAGGTCTTGATCGTAGATGACTCTGCGGTCGTAAGAACGACCTTTCGCAAGTACCTCGAAGACTCGTACGAATGTTTCGAGGCCGAATCCGCCCTCGAGGCGATCGGGCTGCTTCGTGAGCAGGCCTTTGACATCGTTATCACCGACATAATCATGCCGGGGCTTTCGGGGATCGAATTGCTTCGGAAGATAGTCGAAGAACACAGGGAGACGCCGGTGTTGGTCGTTTCCGGTGTTGACCGGCCGCAGCGTGCACTTGATGCAGTTAGGCTCGGGGCCGCCGATTATTTGATAAAGCCGTGCGATCAGGACGTGCTGCTGCTGACCGTTGAGAGGGCTCTTGAACGGAGCACGCTGCTCAAAAGTGCCCGGCAGTACAAGCGCGACCTCGAGATACGCAACCAGGAGCTTGTCCGAAAGAAGGAACAGCTCGAGCGGCTCCAAGCGCAGATAATCCATAGCGAGAAAATGGCCTCGATCGGCCAGCTCGCAGCGGGCATTGCCCACGAATTGAATAATCCCGTCGGGTTTCTCTACGGGAATCTGGATCTGCTCAGGGTTTACCTTGCAGATATCCTGAAGCTGGTTCTTTTCTACGATTCGCTGCCGCTTGATGCTCAAGCCGCCGAACAGGCAGCGAAGATAAAGTCTGAGATCGCTTTCGAACAGACGATCGTTGATCTCGACTCTGTACTTTCAGACTGCCGCGACGGAGCGGAACGGGTTCGTGATATTGTGCAGAACCTTCGGACTTTTTCTCGCCTCGATGAGGCCGAGTTTAAAAAGACCGATCTGCACGAGGGAATAGAGTCCACCATCCGTATCTTGTCGCGGTACTTCAGTGGGGGAACAGTTCACCTATTGCGGGAATATGGTGAACTGCCCCCCATTGATGCATTTGCCGCACAACTGAATCAGGTTTGGACCAACCTGCTCGTCAATGCCGCCCAGGCCGTAGAAAAGAGCGGTGGAACAGTTCAGATAAAGACATATTGCTCAGGCGATGATGTCGTTGTCGAGATCATCGACGACGGCGTCGGGATGACGCCCGAAGTGATCGGCCGGATCTTCGATCCCTTTTTCACGACCAAAGCGGTCGGTGAAGGGACCGGGCTCGGGCTTTCGATCTCGTTCGGGATCGTTGAGCGCCATGGCGGCCGGATCGAGGTGCGATCTCGCCCGGGCGAGGGTAGCACATTTCGTGTCTGCCTTCCGCGTAATGCTGACCCGAAGCGGGCACGCTCCCAAAACCCGTATAACAAGGAAGTGAGGAATTACGACTATGCAGTATAAGATACTTTTCGTTGATGATGAGACCGCAAACCTGCGCCTTCTGGAACGGCTTTTTCGTGGGCAGTACGAGGTGATCTCGGCGGCCTCGGGCAGCGAGGCCCTTGCCTTGCTTGAGGTTCACGACATCGCACTCATCATCTCGGACCAAAGAATGCCGGGAATGACCGGTATCGAATTCCTCAAACGTGCCGCCGAACTCCGCCCGCAGACCGTCCGCATTATGCTGACCGGTTACACCGATGCCGAAGCCCTCGTCGAAGCGATCAACTCCGGTGTCGTTTACAAGTACATCGCAAAGCCCTGGATCAATGAGGATCTGCAGCAGACCGTCGTTCGTGCTCTTCAGCACTTTGAAACGCTTAAAGCCCAGCGGCAACTCCAGATGCAGAACGAACGGCTGCGAATGCGGCTGCGCTCAATGCGCGACGGGCTCGTCAACGTGCTTGCAGAGATGGTGGACCTGAAGGATCCGCTTGCCCGCCGGCATGCGGAACGAGTCCGGGAACACTCGGTCGAACTTGGCCGCCGGCTGGACCTCTCGGGTTCCGACCTCCAGACGCTCTCGACCGCGGCATTTGT
>CAZGLZ010000170.1:0-4909 GCA_964526245.1 uncultured Chloracidobacterium sp.
GTGTGGTGTTCGCCCTGGATCATATCAGCCAGATCCGGACCGGCGGGCAGCGGCCGCAGACGCCAGGGTGGGCAATATCGATTATTGACGGGTCGAAGTCATTCATTTGCTTTTCCTCCGCCGTTTCCTTTCATCCCACTTATCCCATAAAACCAAGCTGCCGTAGCCGACGAGTAGTAAGATAATGAAAGCAGCAATCACACCCAACGCCCAAATCGTTTCCGCGACCATACGGGCAAGCCAAAACTCTAAATATTCACTCATCATCGCCCTCCATCGCCTCGCACGCATCTTGGATCGTAATCTTGCCCACTGCGTAAAGAATAGCGAGCGTGATGTACTTTGGCGGCTTGGCGAGGGCATCCAGAGAACCGTAAACAAATTCCTCGAATTTATCTTCTTGGTCTGGGCGAGCACCCTCCATAAACCACCGCACCAACTCACGCACCGCGTTGGCGTCGTGGATGAAGTTGGGCCTATCCTCGTCAAAATCACCGTATAGAGTTTCGTTCTGACACTTGCCGCATTGCACAAACAGAAAGACTCCTCCGAGCGTATCCGACCCCGCCTCATAACGCTCGCCCCACTCGTGATTGCAGTAGCCGAGCAATTCCGCCGCCGCCTGATTGATCGCGTCATTTGTTAGTTTCATCTTCGCCTCCCTTCACCTTAACCGTCTGCCACCAAAACCCCGTATCGCTGACCCGCCGGATTTTCTCTGCATTACACATCTTGCATCTCCGATACAGAACAGATGGCGGCTTCGGCCCCCAAAGCGGACTACGCCACGACTGTATCTCGCCCCATTCGTGAAAGAATAAATGCCTAATTCGTCGCCACATCTTCGCCTCCCTTCACTATTTTTATCGCATCACCCAACGTGAACTCGCGATCTGTATCGTGCTCGAAGCGGCCGATCTGCAAAAGAGCCTCCAGCTCCGCGATGATCCGCTCCCGCTCGGCGGCGACGGCGGCTTCGTAACCCCGCCAAAACCCTTTCCGAAATGCCATCCGCTTGCTAATAACTTCACTGGGACGACAACCCAGTAACTTTAGCGTTCGAGTGTATGCCTCCGCCGCCCTGTCTTCCGCCTCGTCCCTCGTCCCTCGTCCCTTGTCACTCATCACTCTTTCCCTCCTTCCCATCGGGCTTTCCTGCCGCACCGCCGCGTATCTGGGTAGGCGGCTCCTCGCAAATAAGTTCTATGATCCCGCCTGATTCAAGAAGCCTGATTTTCTTGCACATAACCAGATCACGCACACGCTCTGAACTGCCGACATCGTAAGTAATCGTTTCGGACGGCGAATAAAAGAACCAGCTAAAAGCTCCCGCCGCTTTCTGCCAATAGCCTGCGTATGTGCGCCGAATGACAGTATCATCAGGGAGGTTTATATTGAGTTCCGATCTGAGCCTTTCAAGCAACCGCCGTCCATTAGAGCTAAGTTTTATTGATTTCACCCTTCACCTCCGCCGCCGCTCCGCCGCGTATCTGGTCTAGGGCTTCAGACGCCTTCTTCGATGGAGCAGACAAACTCAGTGTATAGTTGTCATACGCCTCGATCCACTCCAACGCATCGACCGCCACCGCAAGCCGCCGCTCCAGTTCGGCGATGCGGGCTTCGAGCGGTTGCATCTGAGCAAGAGCGAACGACACCATAGACTCAGGTGCCCGGTCTTTGAGAAAATACATATTTTTCTCACACATCCATTGCTGTTTCGCTGCTGCAAGCATCGCCTCTCGTTTTTCGTCGTCACGCATCATTCTCTGTCCCTCCTGCCCCAAGCAGCAACCGGGTTGGCATCACGCCGCTATCGTAGGCTTCTTTGATCCGGCCCCGGACCTGGCTGCCGACGGTCGAACCGTCCGGCAAGACGATATTCGCTAAGAACTCGTCCTCAAACTCTGAAATTCCGCACTCGACCGCCTCGAGCTTGGCCTTGATGACCAGGGCCAGAGCCCGCCACCGCTGACGCTTGGCTTGCTCGAACTCCTTCTCGGCGGCGCCGGCCGATCGCTCCTGCTTATGGCCGTACCGGTCAACGTAGTGCGTTATCTCCGGGTCGTCTTTATCCGGCATTGGCAGCTCGAATCTGACCTGCCGGTCGAACGCAAGAAAAGCGACAATCGCCCGTTCTGCGTCCCATCCATAGCTGAACGCCTTAGCCCCGTAACGGGATAAGATCTGCTCAACCTCCATTCGTGACTTCTCGACCGAAACCTCGGTCTTTGCTGCATACTTAGGCATCTGGTGTTTCTCCTTACGTCAATGGGTTTCCAAACCGCGTGAATTGCCCGACAAATCGCAGCCGCACCGTTTCGGTCGGGCCATGACGGTTTTTGTCGATGATCAGTTCGGCCTCTGTCTCGTCCGAACTCTGGCCGTAACGCTCCGGCCGGTAGATAAATGCAACCATGTCGGCCTCGGATTCGATGTCGCCCGATTCGCGCAGATCTGCCATCTTCGGCCGCCCGTCCGCCCGGCCCTCCGGTGCCCGGTTCAGGCTGGAAAGGGCGACTACCGGTACATCGAAATCCTTCGCAAGCGATTTCAATTCCTGAGCGATCCGCGAGACTTCCTGCTGCCGGCTGTCGGTCCGCCGCGTGGTAGTCATACGCTGAATGAAGTCAACGATCACAAGGTCCAGCCGCCGCTTCTCATGCTGCAACCGCAGAAGCTGAGAACGCATCGACGTCGCCGACCGCGAACTCGCATCGTCTATCTCGATATTGAGTCCGGCCAGGTTGGCCGTTGCCCGGTCAACACGCTCAAGCATTTCATTCGTCATTACGCCCGAACGCACCTTGTTGAGTTCCACCTGAGCCTCTGACGCGATCAGCCGCTCGGTGTATTCCTTCTTTGACATCTCGAGCGAGAAGATGGCAACGACCGCTCCGGGATCTGCTTCGGTGACGTTGACTGCGAGCTGGGCCGCAAAGGCCGATTTGCCCTGGCCTGGTCGTCCGCCAAGCACATAGAGATTCGCCTTCTGCAGTCCATTCGTTATGGTGTCGAAGCGATGAAACCGCGTGAACAGCCCGTATGGTGAAACGAGGTTCGCCCGTAGGTCGCGAATGTGTTGGGCGATCTGGATGCTCAACTCGCCGATCGATGTGAACGACTTTTTGGCATCCGTGGTGCAGACGTGGTTAATGACCGTCTGAGCCCGGTCAAGCATCGCGTCCGGTTCGTGCTCCTCGCTGACGGCATCCTCGATCAACTGATGGCAGGTGCGGATCAGGTGACGCACCCGCGACGTTTTGCGGACCTTTTGAGCGAATGTGCGAACCTGCTCGGCTCCGTGATCCAGGTCGAAATGCGGCAGCCCCCAAGTCAGGTTTGAAATGGTTGAGACGCCGCCAACAACCCCGGATGTATTCCCGTTCCGGTCCGTGCCGTTCTGCCGTTTGATCGTTTCGCTTATCTCAAGCGGATCTATCGGCCGGTTCGCCTCGAACAAGGAAAGCATGGCCGCATACACCATTCGGTGCATCGGCGAATAGAAGTCCTCGGGCTTCAGTTCCTCGGCGACCACGGCCATGAACCGCGGTTCTAGGATGATCGCTCCGAGAGTGGCCCGTTCCGCGTCCTCATTTGACGGCAGCGGCTTTTCGAGAAAGTGTTCCCGCCTTGGTTCGTGTTTGATAAGTGCTTGTGTCATTTATGATTGCAAACGTCTCGCCGGTCGAATGATCCGTCCGGCTTGTAGTAGTCCCGCAGCCCGCCCTCGTCGCACAGGCTGCATTGCTCGATGGCCTTCGACTTCGCCGCCTTGTCTTTCCCATTGCCGTTGGTTGATGGGGCGTCCGAGATCTGTAAAACCTTGAGGCAGTTTTTCGGAGAGAAGAATTGCGGCGTCTCGGAGCATCGCACCTGTTCGGCCTTGATTACCGAAAGGAATCTCGGCAGGTCGCGTTCTTCGCGGATCGCCGTCGATACCACGGATTCCCACCGGTCCGCGTCTGCGAGGTCGCGGCCGCTCTTAACCCCGAGAACCTCTGCAATGGCGTCCATCCATGTCTGAAGCTCCGAGGCCGCAGGCCCGATCTTCTTCGCCGCTTTAGGGTGAGAGTTTAAGTTAGGGTTTAAGTTAGAGTGCGATGAAGTATCTATACCCTTCGATACCCTATCGATAGGCTTTGAAACCGTATCCCGTATCCACTCCGGGCACTCGGCCAGCGAGCGTTCGATCCCGGCCTGAATTTTCGGCGAGGTGCCGTGCTGGTGCTTCGCGTAGTTGCGAACAACCACCCAGCCGTCGCGGTAAAGCATCTTGCCCGCGGCTTCGAACTTCGCCATTATCTCGACGATGCGGCTCCGCTCAATTCCCGTCTCAAGCGCGATGATCGGCAGAGCCGCCTCGTACGCTCCGCACAGCTCGGTCGCCGGGTTGGTCAATGCCCAAAGGAACAGCAGCCGCTCGTCCGTTGCGAGGTCGAGCACGTAAGAGTCTCGCCAGAATCGCGTGTTTACAAGCCGTTCTTTTGCCATGTTGCCCTCCCGAGTAGTTCGAGGTCGCGGTCGCGTAGGTCGGCTTTGATTCGTCCGTCTGCCTCATCGACCGCCTCGGCGATCGTCCGCATCATTTGTTCGAGGTCGCGAATACGCTTATCACGCAGCTTGCATCCCTCACATTCAGATTGTTTCTCGTTATCCATTTTCCCCTTCCGTCGCAATTAGGTTCTGATCTGTCTTTGCCTGGGCAGCGGTATTCGTTTGGTTGAGAAAGTCATTCATCCGTTCCCAAACCCTGCGGCCGGTGCCGCTCGTAGGCCGAACGTGCCAATAAACGTAATCAATGATGGCGGCAACCTCGGCCCGCGAGAGCGTGAGTTTATTTGGCTGCGGCTTCATCAACCTCCGACACCGAAAGCACTTCCTCGCTCGCCACCGTTCGGTGCTTACCGGT
>CAZGLZ010000171.1:0-4752 GCA_964526245.1 uncultured Chloracidobacterium sp.
TCGATATGGTTTCACTCGATGATACCTATCAAGTTTGAAAAGATTGTCCGCTCGGCGACGTTCCAAGAACTCTGGGCCTCTCGCAAGCCAGATTTCAAAGCTCGGAACGAGATCCGCACACTGAAACGTCACAGAATCTCCGCAACGCACGAGCGGCAGCGACGACTTCACAAAGATTTTCACGTTCCTCGAAACCCTCTATATCTCCGCCCGATTACGCTTACCGCTCAAGGGCATTTTATTAGTCGGCTATTGATTTAGGTCTTCGGCTGTCGGCTGTATAGGTCCCACTAGACTACAGCCTGTAGCTAGACAAATTAGATATACCACTATATATTGTTCCAAGCTCGCCTTATTGGAGGATCTCGTTTGTCTCAAATGCCCACAGTTGTCGACCTCTTCTCAGGGGTAGGCGGTTTCAGTCTTGGAGCTGCTCGAGCTGGCTTCAAGGTTGTCGCCGCGGTTGAGAACGATCCGATCGCTATTGCTTCCCACGCCAGAAACTTCCCTAATACGATCCACCTAGAGAAAGACATTCGCAAACTAACTGGGTCTCAACTGCTAAAGGCCATTGGCCTTAAGGTTGGTGAGTTAACGGGTCTAATTGGCGGGCCGCCTTGTCAGGGGTTCAGCAATATCGGTCGTCGAAATGGTAACGACGGACGAAACCACCTGTTCGGGCACTTTTTCCGTCTTGTCGATCAATTACGGCCTTCGTTCTTCCTAGCTGAAAACGTTCCGGGAATAATGACCCCTAAGTACGAGAAAATGAGGCAAAATGCATTGGCGAAAGTTCCGAAATGCTACACGATGCTCGACCCGTTCCCGGTCAGAGCGTCTGACTACGGTGCACCTACGACACGGACACGTATCTTCTTTTTTGGATACGATACAAGCAAATTCACTTCGGAATTTACCATTAATGACTTCGATGCTCCAGCCGAAGCCGAAACGATCACCGTTTCGATGGCTCTTCAAGGTCTGCCCGTAAAGATATCGGACGATTGGGAGCGGGAAGGCTCCGAGTGGTTGAAGGTCGTGAAGAAAAACGGCACTGCGTTCATGAGCAAAGTGACCGGTCACGTTCCTCAAGGGATCGGCGAAAAATCCGCAATCGAAGAGTATCTCGAAACCGGTCGCACCTCCGGTTGTCAGGGTACCAAGCACGTGCCCAAAGTTGTCGAGCGCTTCTCGAAGCTTAAGGCTGGACAAACGGATTCGACATCGCGAGCGGTGCGTCTTGATCCTGAGGGGTTCTGCCCAACGCTCCGAGCAGGAACCAATCGAGATAAGGGAAGCTATCAAGCAATTCGCCCGGTTCATCCCACCGAACCGCGGGTCATCACTCCGCGGGAAGCCGCTCGATTGCAAGGATTTCCGGATTGGTTTATATTTCATCCGACCAAATGGCATAGTTTTCGTCAGATAGGCAACAGCGTTAGCCCTTTGGTTGCTGAAAGATTACTTGACGCTGTGATTTCAAAACTGGAATTTTGACCATTCAATATCAATAAAGTATGCCCCCACAGATCGACGCTTCGCCTACTAAAGACTTCTTCATATCCATTTTGGTGCGGGATGTTCTGCTGAACGCTGCAATCGCGGACCTTGTTGATAATTCCATCGACGGAGCTCTCCGGATTTCTCAGGAGACATACGAAGGTCTGTTCGTAAGAGTTAATTTTAACGGCGAGAGCTTCTCGATTGAAGATAACTGCGGTGGGATCCCTTCGGAAATTGCGATCCACTACGCGTTTCGTTTCGGTCGTCCCGCTGATATGCCGAAGACGAAAGGATCTGTCGGGCAGTTTGGCGTGGGCATGAAGCGATCATTATTTAAGATTGGGAAGACTTTTAATATTGTTTCGATCGCCGAAAGTTCCGACTTCATCCTCGAAGTCGACGTTGATGATTGGCGCAAGCAAGTAGATGCTAACGGCAAGGAAATTTGGGCCTTTGACTTCAAGGAGCTACATGAGGACGTTAATCACGATATCCGAGATTGCGGTACAAGCATAACGGTTACAGACCTGCACGAAAGTATTGCGGCTGAGTTTCGAACCGAGAACTTCAAACTACGGTTGATTGATGACCTCAGGGCTAAGCACCAGGAATCCTTGGCTAAGGGCCTCGTTATAGAAGTAAATGAATATACACTCACACACGATGAGGCCAAACTGCTGTCCTCGTCTGAAATCAAGCCAATTAGACAGACTAAGAATTTCGAGTTCGAAGACCAGCCCACGGTTCACGTCGATATCTATGCCGGTGTCGTAAAAGACTCCGATCCTGACAAGTCAGGCTGGTACATTTCGTGTAATGGACGGATGATTCTTCGAGCAGACAAGACTCGAGTTACAGGTTGGGATGAGGAATTCGAAAACGTCAAGATTCCCAAGGCTCATGGACAGTTTGCTCGATTCCGCGGATACGTTAGGTTCGCGTGTGACAATGCGGACTTGCTGCCATGGAATACGACGAAGAGTGGTCTCGACACTGAATCGACCGTATATCAGGCGGTAAAACCTGAGATGATCTTGGCGATGAGGCAGGTAATTGACTTTCTCAATAAGGTCGACGCGGAGATAGACTCCGAAGATAGCCTTCTGACGGAAGCGATTCGCCGTGCGGGAGAAGTTCGTTTGCAGGAGTTACCCGAACGAACATTATTCGACTTTCCAGAACCACAGCCGTCAAAGCCAAAACCAAAGGAGAATCGAATTTCGTACACGGTTCCGTCCGAGCGAGCAGACCTTGCCAAGGAATTGCTTGGTGTAACTAAGCTTAAGGAAGTCGGCGAGAGAACGTTCGACTATTTCATGCAGATGGAGGCGGATGAAAGTGCCTGACAGCTATCGAAAAATTGACTATCGGCTTCGTCCAGCCAAATCGGTGGAGCGCAAAATGTTCGTCGAAGCATTTCGTCGCTTGGCGCCATTTGCCAGAGTCGACTCTTACCGCTATGTCGGGTTTGGTTCGGTTTACTTCAGCGACTTCTCACTTTTCCATAGAGCTTTAGGATTCGTCGAGATGATAAGTATCGAGGCAACGGATGACGTAACCGTACAAAGTCGGTTCGAGTTCAACCGACCGTACAACTCAATAAAAATGAGATTCGGGTACTCGCAGACCGTTTTGCCGCGCCTCTCGTGGGAGCCCCGCACGATCTTTTGGCTCGACTACGATACGACACTAACTCTCGATGTATTGGGTGATGTTTCGACCATTTGTAACAAGGCGGCCCCGGGCAGCGTTCTTATCGTGACGGTCTGTATACCTCGACCTGGAGCCATCAAGGATAGCGAAGAGAATGACATTGCAACCCCAATTGAGTTGCTAAAGAAGAAACTTGGAGCGGATTTGGTCCCGCCTAATTTGGAGAGCAAAGACTTGGCGGGATGGGGTATGGCTGCAGTCTATAGAATGATCATTAGTAACCAGATTCAGGAGGCATTGAAGCAGCGGAATGGTGTATTGCCGCAGAACAGTAAGATCGGGTATGACCAGATCTTCAATTTTAGATATGCCGATGGAATGAAGATTCTGACCGTCGGAGGAATTCTTTATGATGAAGGTCAGCGGAATGTTCTTGCGAGTTGTGGTTTTTCCGATTTGGAGTTCTATTGTAGCGGTGACGACTTCTATGAAATTGAAACGCCACTGCTTACTTTTAGGGAAATGCGGGCAATCGAGAGGGACTTCCCGGACGGAATGGTACCAGCTCAAATTCCGATTGACAAAGAGGACATTGATAAGTTTAGACGAATATACCGATTCTTTCCAACGTTCGCAGAGGCCGACGTGTGAACATGTATCAAGTTAGGAACCTAATCAGCTTGGATTGTAGCCGATCTATATTCTCAGTTTCGCATTGCCAGATAGTCAACACCCGCCAGCCCTCTAGACGGATAGATTTGGCTACCTGCTGATCTCTGGCCTTGTTACGCGATCGCTTTGTCGCCCAGACCTCCAGATTTGATTTTGGCAGACATCCCTTACGGCAGTTTTTGTGACCGTGCCAAAAGCAACCATGAACAAAAATGACCTTTTTGCGTCCAGGAAAGGCAAGGTCGGGTTTTCCAGGTAGTTTTTTGTAATGCAATCTGAATCGAAAGCCAAGTTTGTGAACTAGTGATCGAACGATTAGTTCGGGGGTGGTATCTTTCGAACCCACTCGGCTCATCAGCCAACTTCTCTTTTCCTTCGTTAATCGGTCCACAGCACAATTATACCCGCCGCGTTCGATCATGCCGATGTAGGTGCGGTGGAAGGCTCCCACCACCCCGGCTTTCGGCCACCCCTCCTCAGGCAGGAGGGGAGCTTTCGGCGAGTTGTTCTTGGGTTAGGCCGCGGGTGGTGCGGAGGCGGCGGATGCGGTCGCCGAACTGTTTGAGCAGCTTTTTGTTGACGGGGTGCGGCATTATTCGTCCAATGGACAATGGATAATGGAGAGTGGTCAATTGGGAGCGAAACCCTAAGAGCTACCACCCCGTCACCGAAGCGGTGCCACCCCTCCTAAACAAGGAGGGGAGTTTTCACGGTATACGCATTGTATGCGGCGATCAACAGACAATTAGTAGCAATTTAGGGGCGAGGGACAAGGGACGAGGGGTAAGTGGTGAATGGTGAATGGTGAATGGTGAAATGTGAATGGTGAATTCAAGAATTCGGATTTCAGATTCTGAACCCTGACCACCGACCACTGACCACTGACCACTGACCACTGACCACTGACCACTGACCACTGACCAC
>CAZGLZ010000172.1:0-4741 GCA_964526245.1 uncultured Chloracidobacterium sp.
GATCAGCATATTGATCTGTGCCGTTCCGAAAACACCGGTCGTTAAGCCGATCGCAGTGTTTGCGATCTGCGATGCAAGATTGTTGTTGATCGAACCGTTCGGAAGGCTCGACGGAACGTTGATTCGCGGATCGATCGGTGATTCCGGCAAGGTCGAGCCGCCTGCACCGCTTCCGCGGGCACCGACGACAAGTCCTGAAAGCTGGACCCCAACGTCACGGCTAAATGCTCGCGTGGCGACGACGATCCGGGCTTCGATCTCGACCTGCGGTTCAGGCTGGTCAAGGACCGCAACAAGCTGCTTGATGGCTTCAAGATTTTCACGAACGTCCGTGATGATCAGCGAGTTGCTGCGTGCATCCGTTTCGATCGAGCCGCGGCGTGAAAGCCGTCGCTTGATGATCGGGAGCAAGCCTTCCTGCTGTCCGCCGGCCGAGGATGAACCGCTCTGCGACGAACCCGAGGACGAACCTCCCCCGCTGCCGCCGGCCGAGCGTCCTCCCGAACCTGCGGTAGTGCCGCTGGTCGCGGTTCCGCGGCCGATCGCTCCGAATGCTCGGGCGTAATTCAGCCGGATAAATTCTGTAAAGAGAGGCGAAGAATCAAGCTGCGTATCCATCGCCTGCCGAAGGATCTCACCTTCGGTCGCAAGCGTTTTAGCATCCGCAACCCGAAGGATCGGCCCGTTGACCTGTATCGCGAGCTCCTGCGAGCGAAGGATCGAGTCGAGGGCGATGTTCCACGGCACTTCGTTTACGTTCACCGTGACAGGAACGGCCTGGACGGACTTGTCGATGACAAAGTTGATGCCGTACTGTTCCGTGATATAACCGAGCACATCACGAACGTCCATGTTCACGATCTTTAGGCTGATCGGCTCACCGCGGAAACCCGGGTCACCGTACATTCTACCTTGCTGGCGGGATTCGATCTTCTGTGCGGGGACGGTAATTCCCAGCAGCATCAGGATCGAAAGGGCTAATAGCAGCGTCTTTACGCGGCCGGTGGTATTGAGAAGAGATTTCATGTTTCCTCCGTTGCAATTTTGGCTTGGGCCGAGAACTCGGCAAGCCTGACTAAACCTGTTTCCGTGCCGGACGAAATGCGGCCCGAGCACTTTATAAAGAACTTACGGACGACGGGCGACGCGGGTCGTCCGCTTGCCCTTTGCAGGAGCCTTCTGCTCGGCCGGTTCGGCCGCCTGCTTATTCATCTCATCGAGCGGCGAGACGATCGATACGGTCGACGGTGCCGGAGGCGGCACGGCTGCGTTTCCGCTCTGCGATGCGGTTGCCGTCTGGGACGGAGCAGTTCCCTGGATCTGTTGACGATCGGTGTACTGCCGCAAAAGCTTGTTCTCTACTGAAGCGACGAACTTGCCATTGCTCATTTTCGTCACCCGACGGAAGATGAGCTGATTCTCTTCGACCGCTACGAGCTGCCCGTCAAAGAATTTCTCGCCGGGATAGATCGTGTACGAAAGCTTGATCGGCACAGCCTCTACCATGGCTGCAAGACCGCGTGGGGTTCTGAAGATGCCGGTAACGGCCATCTCGTTAAGCGTAAGCACGCTGGTAACCTTTGGCAGTTCCTGGCCGCCGGCAACTGCAGCTTCGCGAAGCTGTTTGTAGTAGGCGATCCGCTGTTCGATCGGCGGTGCTCCGAGATTCGTCACTTCTGCGGGGCCGGATTTTGCTGAGCCGCTTCCCGTGTTGCCGGGGACTTTGTCGCGGGTTCGGGCCCAGCCCGGCTTCGCGAACGGGTCGCGTGACTGGGCACTGACGATCGAATCTCCGAAGATCACGACGGAAGCTGCCGCCGCAAGTCCGATTCCGATCTTTCGCAAAACATTGGTTCTCGTAGTCATAACTTTCTCTCGCTTTCCTGGTGAATAGGACGGTGTGAGTGGTCCGGCGATGCTCGCTTACTTGGCTGCCGGGGCGGGGGCCGCGGGTGCACCGGGTTTCGGAGCGGCCGGCTTTGCTCCCGGCTTCGCCGGAGCGGCGGGTTTGGCGGTAAGTGCTTCCGGATCAGCGTAATATGCGGTCAGCAGGAACTGTGCGTGGACCGTCTTGTCAGCGGTTTGCTTGTCGAGCTGATTGATCTTGAAGTCGGTGATGGAAACGATACGGGGAAGCTTCGCCATCTTGTCGAAGAAGTCGCGGATGTTGTTAAAGTTGCTGTCCACTTCAACCTCGACCGGCTTCGCCATGATCGATTCCTGCTGCGTATCATCACGCGGCGAGAACCGCATCACGACCAGCCTCGAATCCTTTGCGTTATCCTGAAGCCCCTGGAGGACGTTCGTGATCTCACGTTGTTCCGGAAGAAGGACCTTCAGTTCCTCATACTCAGCCGACTTGCTGGCATAAAGGGCCCGGAATTCGTTGATTCGCTGCGTTGCAACTCTGGCGGCCTCGTTCTTGGCCGTCAACTGTGCGATCTCGGTGTCGAGTTTCGCGACCTCGGCCCGTGTCTCGCTGGTCACGAAGTACCAAACGGCACCGTAGAGCAGCGATGAGATCCCAACGAGAATGAGCAGTTGGACATACCACTGTAAGGATTTGAGTTTGTCTATCATTGTCTTGTCCTTCTAATAATTCGTTTATTGTCGGCGGCTCGCCGTGTGCTAGTTCTTGGCAACTTGGGCCGGGGCCTGTGCATTGGCCGGAGCAGCCGCGTTTGCCGTAGACGGCTGTTCAGAGCCTGCGGCCTTGGACGGTGTGTACGAGGTCTTGATGACAAAGTTGATCACATTGATCTTCGGAGCCTCCTGGCCCTCTTTGGCAACGACCATCTGATTCGCGACTTCCTGGCGTGCGGTCTCGATGTTCAAGTTCGAGAAAAGCCCGTTAGAGAATTCAAGGCTGCGGCCGAATTGCGTGATCGCGGATTCGTCAGGCGAATTACCCTTGATCACGATCTGGTCGCCGGTCTGCTCGATGCTGTGCAGGTATAGCCCCGGAACCATTGCAATACGTTCACGCATCGCTTCGAGTACAGCACTCGGGCCACGCTGTTCATCACGGAGCTTCTTGATAGCTGCGATGCGGGCATCGATGCTTGCGATCTTTTCCTCAAGCTCCTTCTGTTCCTTCATTACGGACTCGAGCTCGGCAGCGATCTGCTTTTGTTCGGCGAGGCGTCGCTCGGCATCAGATTTCGCCATCTGTGAGCTGATGACATCCCAGCCGATAACGGCCAGAAGGAAGAACCCGACTGCGAGGCTGAGGAGCAACAAGCGGCTGGCCGGGCTGCTGACCTTGCGGTCAACGGTTACGACCGCTCCGCCCTGACGTTCTGTGACTGAATGTAATAGGTTTACTTTGATCATCGTTACATCACTCCCCTCATGGCCAAACCAACGGCAACCGCCATCTCGGGCATGATCTCGCTTATGTATTCGGGGTCAAATTTTCCTGACTCGACCTTGATGTTGCGGAAGGGGTCAAGGACCTCGACCGGAATCTCAAGCCGGGCCGAAAGCTCCTGGGCAAGGCCATTCAATTTCGAACCGCCGCCGGAGATAAGGATCTTTTCAACGACCGTTTCGTTGTCCTCGGTCGTCGCACGATAAAAATCGAATGTCTTCTGGATCTCCATCGCGACCAACTCGGTAACGTTGCCGACGAGCGGCTCGATCGCCGTTTCTTCAACGCCCTCGGCCACACCGGAAACGCCTCGCTTAAGAGCCTCGGCCTGCTGGAAGCTAACGCCGAGATTCCGCTGGATGACGTCGGTGAACTGGCTGCCGCCGACGGTGATGTCGCGGCTGAAGAGCGAGCGAGTGCCCCTGACGATATTTACATTCATCGTCGAGGCACCGATGTTGAGAAGCGTGACGACCTGATTCTCACGCGGCTGGTAGTTGTATTCGTAGCAGTTCTGCAGGGCGAAGGTATCGACGTCGATCACCTGCGGCTGCTTGCCGGCGAGTTGGATCGCCTGGCAGATATTGTCGATCCGCTCACGCTTGCACGCGGCGATCAGGACGTTCGTTGAATCACTGTCCGAGGCCGTGACCTGGTAGTCGAGGCTGACGTCTGCAAGATCGTATGGGATATGCTCTTCGGCGTGCCAGTCGATCGATTCCTCGAGTTCGTCGGCACTCATCGGCGGAAGAACGATGTTCTTGATAATGACCGAGTGGCCGCTGACACCGGTTACGACGCGGTCCGCCGAGGATCGGCTGTTGCTGCAAACGCTTTGGATCACGCTCGAGACCGTGTTGAGCTCCATGATCTGGCCGTCGATGATGGTTTCATCCGGCAGATTCTCAAAGCCAAGAGCCGAGAGCGTAAGCCCATTGGACTTGTTCTCAAGCTCTACCATTTTTACTGAGCTGGAGCCGATATCGAGGCCGGCGACGCTTTTCTTTTTACCGAACAGCATTGTAATTAAGCTCCTATAGGACTGGGTTACCTGTCTTGGGTATTTGGGATCGTGATTCTTGAGGAACTAAGCGAGACGATCTTGAGACACCGGGTTAAGAATTTTTGCCACCTTTGATTGATCTACTGCATCGGAAGGGCGATTTTCAGGACAGGCCAACTGAAGGCAGTGAATCAAGATCGTTTCGTCGTTAGTTTCTGCGACTGCTACGAAGAGCAAGCGGTCGATGTGTATTCTGTTGTAATGGTTCGCATCGGGTGGCGATGGGTGCCGGTGGATTTTTGTCCACCGAGAGATAAAGTTACAGGAAAGAAAAACGTTTGTCAACACTTTTTTGTCATGTTGAACAC
>CAZGLZ010000173.1:0-4502 GCA_964526245.1 uncultured Chloracidobacterium sp.
AAGCTTCCTCCTCCGCGCCGAATGGGTGAAGTTAAATCCGGGCCAGTGACAACGTTGGTCACTTCATCGACTCGAGGATGTCGGCGATGTCCTTTTCGGTCGTGTCCGGGTTGATAAAGCAGAAGCGGGCGACGGTTTCGTGAACTCCGTGTGACCGCCACTTGGTCGGAGCGACGAGGGCAAAGCCGTCGCTGTGATTTTTGTAGGTCCAGCGGTTGTAGTCGTCGGGCTGCCAGCCGAGCCGGCGATAAAGTACGCACGAGAGGCTCGGCTCGCGGACAAGTTCGACGTGCGGAGCGGCATCGATCAACCGGCCGGCGATGCGGGCGAGCTCAATGCCGCGTTCGATGGCGACGGCATAGCGGTCGGTGCCGTGCATCGCGAGCGAGAACCAAAGCGGAAGCCCGCGGACACGGCGCGTCAGTTGTATCTGGTAATCGGCCGGGTTGAAACCTCTCGCACCTTCGTCGTAAAAAATGTCGAGATACGAGCCGCCCTGCGAATGCGCTCGCCGTGCGATCTCCGGCTCGCGATAGATCACGGCTCCGCAATCATACGGCGAGAAAAGCCACTTGTGCGGGTCAATGGTGATGCTGTCCGCCAGCTCAATGCCATTGAAATGATGCCGGACCGAAGGTGCCGCAAGTGCACCGCCGCCGTAAGCAGCATCAACATGGAACCAAACGCCGAGGTCTCGGCAGATCTTCCCTATGCCTTCCAGGTCGTCGATGATACCGGCGTTGGTCGTCCCTGCGGTTGCGACCACGGCAAAGAATCTTGATCGTTCTTCCGGCGTCAGCAGGCTGATGCGCTCGGCCAACATCTCGCTCCCGAGCCGGCCTTCGGTATCGATCAGCATCACATCCGCATCGATCACTTTCGCCATCGCACGAACTGAAGAATGAGCACCGGCCGAGGTGATTATCAGCCCGCGGGTTGTGGCTCGCGACGGGTCTGCCTCTCGCCATGCCTCGCGGGCGGCGACCATTGCCGAAAGATTTGCTTCCGTGCCGCCGCTCGTGAAAACCCCGAACGCGCCCTCGGGTAAACCGGTCAGCGAAACAAGCCACCGCATCGCTTCATTCTCGGCAAAGATGCAGCCGCCGCCTTCCATCCAGAAGGCTCCGTGGACGCTGGTTGCCGAGGTGACGAGGTCGAACATTATCGCCGCCCGCGTCGGCGAGGCCGGCACGAAAGCGAGATGCCGCGGATGATCGATCGGTACACTCGCCTTGACCAGCACATCACGGAAAAGCTCGAATGCCCGCTCGCCGCCGATGCCGGACGGCGTTACGGTCTCGCCGACCAGCGAGCGGAGCTCCCGCTCCGACTTCGGCTTGCCGAGATGCGGATCCATATCCGTGATCCGGTTGATGGCATACTTCATGACGTCGAGCGTCATTTCGATGAGGTCAATGTCTATCTCATGCATTCGTTTTTACTCTGTGCCCGGCCGGTCGAAGGGCGTTATGACCCGGATGCCCGTAAGCCCGGCGATGCGGCTGCCGATCTCGCCCGCCTCTCTCGGTTCCATTGTTTTAAGGACATGCATTCCCTCAGGGCGACCGGTAATGTTGCCACGCGATTCGAGCACCCACTCGCTCGGGATCGGCCTTAGCGGTATATTGAGCTCGATCTCGTCCGGGCCGATCTTGCGGTAAAGCTCGGCGAGCCGCACGATGTCCGTATCGGCGGGCCGCGTTAGCAGCATCGTTTGGATACCGAGAAAGCCTATGTACTCCTTCCGGAATTGCCTGATGCCGGCGATTATTGAATCGAGGCTGACGCCCGCTGCCGGGCGGTCAACGCGGCGGAGCGAATCCTCAGACCAGGCGTCGAGCTTGCAGTAAACGCGGTCGGCAAGGCCCGCCTCGGCACGCACATCTGCATCGCCAAGTAATGTCGAGTTGGTCAAAATGGCGATCGGTTTCCCGGTCAGGTCGCGGATTGCCGTGATGATCTCGCCGAGATTGGCCGCAAGCGTCGGCTCACCGCTGCCGGAGAAAGTGATCACGTCTGCCGACTGCCAATCTGCCTCTTCCAGGTCGCTGATCACCTTTTCGGTCGGGACGAAAACGGCGCGTTCGGTGGTCACGCGATTGATCTTGCCGAGTTGGCAATAGACGCACTCGAACGAGCAGATCGAATCAACGCAAAGGACGTCCACGCCAAGCGAACGCCCTAGCCGCCAGGAATCGACGGGGCCATATATCGAGTTGTGTTCAACGTCGGCCATCGCGTTCAGATGCCCGTATGATAACCGATGATGAGCGAAAGGACAGCCGCGAGGCCATAAATGACCTCCCAGACGCCGATCTTCATTGCCTTTGCCGGACGCCGGAAGCGCGAAAGCCCGATCACCGAACGGGCAAGAAGCACTGCGAAAACCACGACCGCGAGCAGCGGTAGAAGGCCGGCGTTCCAGAGCATCGCGACCACCATAAGGGCGGCCAAATGCGAAGCGGCAGGCACCGCGAACGAGAACGGTTTGCCTTTCTCGAGCCGCAAACGGTTGCGGACGTACAGGATCGAGGGAACGAATCTGGCGATAAAGAACACCCAGACCGCGGCAGCCTGTGGCCACGCGAAGCCTCCCGCGACCGCAATGGCCGCGGTCGACGAGGACATCACGAACGCACCGGTCAATTCAGCAGCGAGCTCCCGGTTCTTTCGTGAGGCATCGCAATAGATCTGGTAAAGCGCGAACGGGGCAACCACCGCAAATGGCAGGAAGGCGACAAGCGGCGAGGTCAGAAGCGAACCTGCGAGGCCGATGGCAAACACCGCGAAGAAGATAAGCACGAACTGAAGCGCGATACGGGTTTGCGGAAGCGACCTGCCGGCGAGCCGGTCGGCGAGAAAGATCTGCAACGGCCGCCGCATCATGAATGCGCCGATCACCATCACCGACAGCGGCAATGCAGCCGCCGAGAAAGCAACGGCCGAAGCGGCCACAAGAGGCTCGAACAAGAACCCCCACGATCCGTGCTCGATCGGGAGGACGATCCTGCTTTTCCTGATCGCGGGGCGTTCAAGTTCGAGTTCGGCGGCCTGCTGCATTTCGTGTCGGTTGTGCGTTACACCTCTGCTCCTAAGGCGGCATCTTCCAGCTCAACGGCACGCGGGAAGAGGACGTTGTTCTCGAGGTGAATGTGCTCGTGAAGGTCGCGTTCGAGCTCGGCCAGCCGGTAATAGAGCCCGGTGAAGCTCGGGCAAGCATCGGGCGGCGGAGTGTAGTCCTTCGAGAGCGACCGCATTTTCCTAAGTATATCACCGGCCGTATCGTGCTCGTTCATCATCATCCGGATCGGGTTGCGGACCGTACCGAAGGGCGGCATCGGTGCGGGCAGCCCCTTCTCTTTGCAGCGGACCAGCCGCTCGACGAAGGGAAAAAGCACTTCTTCCTCTTTCATCATATGAGGGAAAAGGTCATCAGAGAGTTCTTCGAAGGCGGCCTTGAGCTCGATGAGCTCTGAATGGTTGTCGCCATGGACGCGGGCGACCTTGTCCATCAGCGGTGCGATGCTGCGAAGCTCGTTCTTCGTAAAAACGTGATGCTTATCAAGGATGTGCGAGATAAGCTCGTGGAGCGAGGCGTTGCCGACCCAATCGTCAGCCGGAACGCCGGAAGTAAATAACGCCTCAAGCTGTTCGATGACGTCCTTCGAATCTACGCCCGCACGCTCGCAGGCCTCGGCGATCGGCTTTCTGCCGCCGCAACAGTAATCGATCTTGAATTGCTCGAAGACCCTTGTCGTTTGCGGCATTTCAAGGGCGATCTCGCGTACGGTCATGGATGAAAGGTTTTGCATAATTACTCCTCCGACAGGTAATGTCAGGTGTAATTATCTTTCAGGGCGGCCGGGCAAAAAATGACCTTGGTCATAAACCGAAAATTTGATGAACGTATCGGGATACATTATCGCGGGCGGTGAGGGAAAGCGGCTCGGCGTGCCGAAATGGAGCGTTGAACTCGGCGGAAAGCGGATTATCGCTTTCATTGCGGAAGCTCTTTCGGAGGTAGCTGATGACAGCGAGGTGACGGTCGTTGCAAGGCGGCCGATCGAGGTCGCGGGGCTGCGCTTGATCACGGATTCACCACCCGCCGGTTTCGACGATGCTGGAGGGCCGCTCGTCGGACTCTTTACGGCATTGCGGGATGCACAGAGCGAGTGGCTCGTTGCGGCGGCGTGCGACCTTCCGTTCGTTTCCGGTGAGCTGTTCAAGAAGCTCTTGAGCGAATGCTCGGACGATCTCGGCGCCGTTGTCCCGGTTCAGCCTGATGGAACACCGCAGCCGCTTTGTGCCGCGTATCGCGTCGCGGCCTGCCTGTCAGCGGCGGAAAAAGCTATCGCAGATGGACGGCTGAGTATGTTCGGGCTTTTGGATCGCGTCCGGACGCGGTTGGTCCCTTTCGAAGATCTCGCCGTTCTTCCCGGTTCGGATGTCTTCTTTTTCAACATCAACACTCCCGAAGACCTCGCGAAAGCAAGCGAGATCAT
>CAZGLZ010000174.1:0-4481 GCA_964526245.1 uncultured Chloracidobacterium sp.
TGTCGCATTGATCTGGAACGAGCGGCAATTGGACACGACCGAGTTTCTGCGTGAGTACGAAAAGCTGCTTTTAAAATATGGCCGCGACTACGCAGAGGTTCGGCACGAGCAGATCGATGAAGCGGTGCTTGGCGGCTTTTTCCGGGCGGATTTTGGTAGGGCGACATTCGCCAACCGGCAGGATTTCGACCTCGCCGGGCTCCGCGGGCGGATGCTTTCATCTTCTTACATGCCGGACGAGACCGACCCGGCATTTCCGCTGCTCGAAAAAGAGCTTGAATCGCTTTTTGCCAAACACAACGAAAGCGGTAGAATAACAGTTTTCTACGACACGAATGTCTTTTACTCAAGGCTTTAATATATGAGTTCACAACCCGAGAAATCTCCCGAAACCAGGACCATCAGCGTTGCCCACTCGCCCGATTCGGACGATGCATTTATGTTCTACGGACTGGCGACGAACAAGCTTGAGACCGAAGGGCTCAAGTTCGAGCACGTCCTCAAGGACATCCAGACGCTTAATGAGGACGCGAAGAACGGCGTTTACGACGTAACGGCCATTTCGTTTCACGCCTACGCTTACGTTTCGGACAAGTATGCGTTGCTGCCGCACGGTGCCAGCATCGGCGATAAATACGGTCCGATAGTAGTGGCGAAGGAGCCTCGCGACCCCTCGGAGATCGGCAAAATGAAGATCGCTGTTCCTGGCGAACTTACGAGTGCCTATCTCGCATTGCGACTCTATAACCGCGACTTTGAGCACGTCGTCGTGCCGTTCGACAAGATCATCGAGGCCGTTCAGCGTGGCGATGCCGACGCCGGATTGCTTATCCACGAGGGCCAGCTTTTCTATAAGCAGATGGGGCTCGACAAGGTGCTCGACCTCGGCGAATGGTGGTACGAACGCACGGGCCTGCCGCTGCCGATGGGCGGCAACGCGATCCGCCGCGACCTCGGGCCGGAACTGATGCGGCAGGTGTCAAAGCATCTGCACCGCAGCATTCTTTACTCGATGGAGAACCGCGAGGACGCACTTGCCTACGCGATGCAGTTTGCCCGCGACATGACACCCGAACTCGCCGACCGCTTCGTCGCGATGTGGGTCAATGATCTAACGCTCGACTACGGTGAACGAGGCAAAGAAGGCGTCCGCCGCCTGCTGACCGAAGGCGTCGAAGCAGGCATCATCCCGCACAACGTCGATATCGAATTCGTCGATTAAGCTTGGCGAAACTACAAACGAAAAGGAGCGTGCCGATATTTGGCCGCTCCTATTTGTTTGCACCAATGTACGACAACTTCTCGTTTTCAAGCTCGGTGAGGATGTTCTTGTCGGCGTCGCGGAGTGTATTTGCCTCGCGTAGTTCGCGGGCGATGGCGATCGCCTTGTCGATATGCTCGGCGGCACGCTGCCGCTGGCCTGTGTTGAAATACGCTTTGGCGACGAGCCGATGGGCCATTGCGACATCGTAGCGATAGGTCGGGCCACCTTCCTTTTCCGCGATCGGGATCATCATCGCGATGACGCGTTCGAGAACCGGTACGGCATCGGCGAACCTGCCGATCTCGATCTGGGCCCGGGCGCGTTCGGTGTCGTAGACGGCGAGGTTGCGTTTGTACTCGAGGTCGTCGGGGTTCTTGTCGCTAAGCCGCTGCATTACAGCGGTCGCCCGCCCGGCCTGCTCGATGGTCGCCGGGAAGTTTCCGGCCAGCCGGTATGCCCTCGCGGTGTTGAAGTGCGAGATGGCCAGGTCATAGGCAACGACGCCATTGTCCGGTTCCTTGGCCAGTGCATTTTCGGGGAACTCGATCGTCGGAACGCACGCTTCGACCGCCGCAATTCCGTCCTGCTTGTCGATGAAAACCTCGCATTTGATCGTATGCGTTAGCCAGACGCTTCGTTGGACGCGAAAGTCTTGCGGAAATTCGCGGGCAAGTTCGTCGCTGATCCTGATGGCCAGGTCAAGTCCGCTGATAGCGCCTTCATAATCGCCGAGCGTGCCCTTTGCCTTTCCCATCATCCGCAGCAGACGGGTCTGCGATTTCTTGAATTCGCTGTTCGCGGGTTCGGCGGCACGCAGCTTTTCAATGATGGCGAAGGCTTCCTCCAGCAATACGACGGCCCGTTCGGTCTGCGAATTGAAGACCGGAATTGCGGCGTAGTCGATCAAAAGCACGGCCAGGCGATTGCGATGGACGGCCGAATTTGGGAGGTCGGCAACTAGTTCTCGGCGGAGCGTTAGCGTCCTTTCAAAGGTCTTTTCTGCCTCTGCCGTTTGGCTATCGTTCCAAAGCGTGCGGGCGGTCGTGTAATAGTTGTTCGCGAGCTTTTCCTTTGCCTCCAGGTCAGCCGGGTTCGCCGCGTAAACGGCCTCGCGAAGCCGGGCCGCCTTTCCATAGCTTTCAAGTCCGGCTTGAATATTTCCAAGGCTTGAGTTCGTCAGGGCTCCCTGAACATCGCCGATCTTCTCGTAAGCGGTCGCAAGTTCGCTCTGCAATGCGAGGTCGCCGCCGGCTTCGTTCGAAAGACTGTCCAAATAGGTGAGAGCGTTGGTGAGTATCTTTTCGCGTGCTTTGAGCGAGCCTTCAAGGTTCTCGATCTCGGGATAAACATCGAAGAGATACGAGTTTGCCAGCGAACGGACATCGTTGAAACGCTTTTCGGCCCGGGCTCGTTCGGCCTGGGCGACACGCCCTTGCCAGATGGTCGCTGCGATCCCGGCGATGACGGCCAAAGCGACGAAAGCGGCTCCGAGCACACCGGCCTTGTTGCGGGAGACGAATCGCTCGATGCGGTATGAATAGGTGTTCGGCCGGGCCGTGACCGGAAGTCCGCGTTGGTGGCGGTGGATGTCCTCGGCGAGATTTTCGGCCGAGGTGTAACGCCGCTCGGGCTCTTTGCGGAGAGCCTTTAGGACAATGTTGTCCAGGTCGCCGCGAAGTTCGGCGGCGCTTATCGCGACCTTGCCGCGTTCTGTGATGCGGCGTTCGGAGCGGCCGGTATCGGGCCGCGAAACCTTCGTACGTTCCTCTTCCCCGCGTCCATCTTCAGCGAGAACCTCTGTCCTTGCCCGCGTGCTTGCCTTGAGCGCCCGCAAACCGCTCTCGACCACCTCTGAGGGCAAACGCGGCTCGGCCTCGATAACGGCTTTGACGATCTCCTGAAGGTCGGCCTCTTTCGCAGCAAACGGCCGTGCGCCGGTAAGCAGCTCATAGAGTACGACGCCAAGCGAATATATGTCGGTCGCGGTCGTGACGCTCTCGTTGCGAAGCTGCTCGGGCGAGGCATAGCTCGGGGTCATCACGCCGAGGTTGGTTACGGTCGAGGCCCCGAGAGCGGGAAACTCCTCCGAAAGGACCTTTGCGATGCCGAAATCGAGAAGCTTCGGTATGCCGTCCTCGTTGATCAGAATGTTCGAGGGCTTGAGGTCACGGTGGACGACCAGATTCCGATGGGCAAAATTGACGGCCGAACACACCTTCCGGAAAAGGTCGAGCCGATCGCCAAGGCCGAGTCCGTGCTTTTCGCAATAAGCGTCGATCGGAAGGCCGTCGACGTATTCCATCGCGATGAAGGGGACCTGATCCTCGGTCGTGCCAGCATCAAGCAAGCGGGCGATATTTGGATGTTCGAGCGATGCGAGTATCTCGCGTTCGTGTTCGAACCGGCGGCGGAGTGCGGAGGTGTTCAGCTCACGCTTGAGCAGCTTAAGAGCTACCTTTTGATCGAACTTGCCGTCAATGCGTTCGGCAAGGTAAACGACGCCCATGCCGCCATAGCCGATCTCCCTGACGATCCTATAACTGCCGATCTGTTGGCCGACGAGCTTTTCGTCTTCTTCGCCGGGGAAGAAATCCTTGCTGAACTCGACCGCCGAGAGACGCATGACGTCCTCGGATTCGGTCTCAAAGGCGAGGAGCGACTCGACCTCAGCCCGTATCTCGGGCGAAAGGCCCAGCGTGTCGAGGTAAGGCCGCCGTTCCGCCTCGCTCAATTCAAGAGCATCCGAAAGGACCTCTTTCACTTTTTTCCAATCTTCTGGCCGCATACGTAAGCCGGTTCACGAGATCTGCTTCTTACAAACGGAATGCGAAGAAAGCGGTAAAGCGACGACAAAAAAATCAGGTTTTGTTCAGCTCGCGGTAAAGCCAAAGGCGTGCGGACTGCCATTCGCGGACGACGGTCCGTTTGGAGATGCCAAGAGCCTCGGCGATCTCGGCATTGGTGAGCCCGCCGAAGAAGCGCATCTCGACAATGCTCGCCTGCTGCTCATCGATGGCGGCGAGACGGCCGAGCACTTCATCGACTATTAGGATCGAATCGGCCCGCTGCTCGACCGGGATGTCGATATCTTCAGATGAGAAGTGGATGGCATTGCTGCCGCGTTTTTGGGCGGCGTGGTTCCGGGCGTGGTCGACAAGGATCTGTCGCATAAGCCGTGCCGAAATGCCATAAAAATGTGCACGGTTCTGCCATTCGA
>CAZGLZ010000175.1:0-4442 GCA_964526245.1 uncultured Chloracidobacterium sp.
CTCGCGTTTCGTATCGCGGAGTTCGAGCCGGCCTCGTTCTGTGACCGAGACCGAGCGGTCGACCGTTACGTTGATTCCGGCCGGAAATGCGGCCTTCAGCATCTCGCCCCACGAAGCGAGGTAATGGTCGGCCGCCCAACGCGTAAGCTCAAAGATCTCGGGCGTGATGAGCGGCTCTTCATCTTCAAGCGAGGTTATCGTCCGAACCTGATCCGGCGAGAGTGAGCCATCGGCAGGCAGCCGTTCCGGAAAGCCGATGATGTAACCCGTGAAACTTCGCTTGCCGAAGGGCACGACCACGCGGGCGCCGAGCTTTGCCGTACCCGGCATTTCGGCCGGCATTCGATAGGTGAAACCATGGCGAACCGGGAGAGGCAACGCGACCTCCAAATAAACGTGTGAGGGGCTTTCCGCGGCTTGTGACATTTCGAGAAACGGCAATCGAGATGATAACCTAAGGCAAATTTCTAACCAATGCCGGAGCACAAAGACAATGGAATCGCTCGATAATTTCAACGAAAAGCCGAAACGGAACCTCGCGGGCCTGATGGTCGGAGGCGTCGTCGGCCTTGTGCTTTTGGGGCTCGGGATCTGGATATTGACGCTTCAGCCCTCGATCGAGGAGCAAAAGGTCGCCGTGCTTGAGGGGGCTTATAAAGAGGGAAGTCCCGAGTTTGAAACACTGACGAACGACATCGTGATCTCGACGAGCCGCGATACGGTCGAATCGCCGAACGCATTTGGGACGATCTCGATGTTCATCCGCGGTACGGTGCGTAACAAAGGAACGAGGACGATCAACGGGCTGGAGATAAATGTTGCCGTGAGAAATTCGGAATCGCAGGTGATCAAGGAAAAGCGGCTGCTGGCGATACCGGAGAAGCACGCTAGCCTCGGCCCTGGCGAGACCATCACAGTCAACCTGACCATCGACGGTTTTAAGCAGAATGACGACCGGGCGGACATTCGCTGGAAGGTGACCGCGATCCGCACCGAACAGCCGCTTTAGTCCGCGGCGGGCTTTTCGATAAAAAGATCCTCAAGCGATTGCTTGACCGGCAGCACGGAGATTAGCTTTCCGTAATTGTCGCGAATCGTTCGCAACACTCCCTCGATTGATTCTTCGTTCGCAACCTCGATAGCGATACCGTTCGGTTTTGCAGTTACGACGGATCCCTTGCTGAGTGCCTCGATCTGTGCGACGGCGGCCGGCGAGAGGCCCGAGGCGATGACCTCGAAGCCGCCGCGGCCGGTATTTTGGCTTAGAAGTTCCTGCAAGTCGCCGGTCGCAAAGAGCTTGCCCTTTCGCAGGATCGCAACCTCATCGCAGAGTGCCTCGACATCAGAAAGGATATGCGTGGACATAAAAACCGATGTTCCTTTGGCTTTTAGCCCAGCAATTAGTTCGCGTATCTCGCGTCGGCCGACGGGGTCGAGCCCGCTCATCGGTTCATCAAGAAATACTATCTCGGGTTCGTTGATCAAGGACTGAGCAAGTCCGACGCGCTGCTGCATACCTTTTGAGAATTTCCGGAGTTGCCGCTTCCATGCAGCCTCATCGAGCCCGACGGCATTTAGCAGGTCTGCCGAACGGGAGCTCCGCGTTGCAGCATCAAGGCCAAACAGCCGGCCGAAATAATCGAGCAGTTCCAGCGGCGTTAGGTAATCGTAAAAGTACGGATTCTCGGGACAATAGCCGATCCGCGACCGCATTTTCACATCGTCGATGGGGGAGCCGAGTATCTTTGCCGTTCCTTCGGTAGGGAAAAGAAGTCCCATCAGGATTTTGATGGTCGTTGTCTTGCCGGCACCGTTTCCGCCGAGAAAGCCAAAGATGCCGCCGGGCCCGACGCTCAGGCTTAGGCCGTCCAGTGCCCGGACCTTCCGCTTTCGCCAAAAGCCGACCTCATAATCCTTCGAAAGTCCTTCGATCTCAACAATGTTTTCCATACTTTGGATACTAATCGAGCTGTTTGGGTATCCTAGTTGTTTCGTTCAACGATGCCCGGCAATCCTCCGGCGTTAGTCGATACGGGAAGCCGAGCGGATCGGCTAGGTCACCGTTTGAGTCAACGCGAAATGCTCGTCCCCCGGGCAGCTTGACCTCACGGAGCGACGGAACGATCTGCCGCAACGAGGCGGGGCATTTTCCGGTACGTTCAGCCGCGGCCTTCAGTGCGGCATTGATCGCACCAAGTTCATCGAGGGCATCGAGCTCCAAAAGCCGAAGCTCGGCATTCTCACGCGACTGCTGGTCCTCAGCCTGGTCGCGCATCTGCAGATAGATCTCGCGGGCCGTTTCGCGGCTTCCGCCCTGCGTTTTCATTGCGGCGACCATCTGCCGCATGAACGGCGGAGCCCCTGTTATCCGCGAGCCTTCCTCATAAACGCGCGCTGCGTTCTCGTAATCTTTCATCCGCCAATAGACATAACCCAAATATTGGTGAAGCCGCCATGCCTCGGGATTCTCCCGGATGCCCTTTTCGGTCAACTCGATCGCAAGCTTTGCATCCACGGCGGGCAAGACCGTCGCCGCGTATGAATAGACGGCGAGGAACTTTGGGTCGAGCTCTGCGGCGTTATCGAGCAGAGGATGAAGCAGCTTTGGATTAAGCGAACGAAGGTCGTCGAGATTGATCTCCTCCAAGTTCGAATTGACGATCTTGTTGCCGATGTACTGAAGCGACCACATCCAGTACCAATCGGCAAGCAACCCCTCTGAACCGAGTGTCCATCCCTTTAAACTCTTTCCCCGGATGGCAAGGTCCGCGTCCTGATAAGCCTCGGGCATTCGGACCGATCGCGGTTCGATGTAGTTGCTCAGGCCGTAGATCCCGCCGAAACCGAACAGGACAATGGCGGAAACTAAAATGAGCTGTTTGACGTTCTTCGGCATCGTATCATCCGGGCCGACTACTTGAAATCCCTTCGGCTGAATATCAAGACGGCAACTGCGAGCACAATGATCGCGTAAACAACGGCATAAAGAGTGCCGCCAAGTAGCATCGCCGAATTCGGCATCAGACCATTCGCGGCTTCGGTTCGAAATGTGAAAAGACCCAGGTTCGGCAAAAGGAAATAGAGCGTCTCGAAAACTATAGTTGCGATGCCCGAGGCAAAGCCGGTAGCAAGTTCCCGCAGCGAACTGCTCAGATGCCCGATGATGAAGATAAGGAACGTTAGCAACGCAGAGAGCGATGGCGATGAGAAGGTGGAGAAAAGCGTTGCGATCGCGATGATTATCGTCAGCTCGAGAAAGATCAGATAAATGGCACTCCACGCCGGGGCGAGAAGGCCAAGGCCGCCGACAAAGGCGAGAGCGACGGTAACGCCGCTGCCCATTATCAACACATTCACCCCAACCGTGAAGCAAAGGCCGAGATACTTTCCAATGACGAATTCGGTGCGGCTTACGGGTTTCGAGAAAATGGAAAAGAGTGTCCGCTTCTCGATCTCCTTGGAAACAAGACTGACGCCGACAAATATCGAAATGAAGACACCAAAGATCAGGATCGCAAAGAGGCCGAGGTTGACCGTCGTACGTGCCTGGTGGCCATCGGTAAGATCGCCAAGGATCACCGCTGCGACCGTGATCAAAAGGGCGAACGCAACGAGGTTGTAGAGGATCCGGTCGCGAATCGCCTCGCGAAATGTATTTCTCGCTATGGTCGCTATCCGGCCGAGAGTACCGGCATCGGAGGTTTCGGTTTGCATCTATCGGGGATAAATTACGAGATACGAAAAAATGTTCACATTAAAACAGCCCGCATTTTAACACAACCGGAGTACCAGTGCATCGGCCGCTCAGATATGAGAAACGAAAAACTCGGCGGGAACATCTGAAGACGATCCCGCCGAGGCTATTATTATTGTTAAGTGGTGACTAGTTGGCGAGCGGTGCGCAAGCTGCCGGGTCCGGAGCGGTCTGGCAAGTTTCGATCGTGGTTGCGTCGAAATGAACCGCCAGGTTGGTCGTGTCAGCAACGATAACGCCTGCCGTCGCGATGCCGAAGCGGCGGGTACCGGTCTGGGTCAGTCCGGTCGGCGAGGTCGGGAAACCCGAGAAGTAGAACGTAGCCGGAACTGTCGTCGAGGCTGCCGTGCGGTCGCCAACGAAAGAGTAGCTGCTCTTCGTACCGGTCGCGAGAACTGCATCAACGAGTCCAACAGCGTTCATTTCCTGCATGCCGGTGATGCCAGCCGTGCCGGCCGTGCCAGCGAAGTTACCGTTACCCGAGGTGGCCGAATAGGTCATCTGGGCTCCGTGAAGCGTACGGAGGGACGAAATTGCTGAACCTTCGTTAGCCGAGCGGCGAGCCGCCAGCAGGTTCGGGATAGCGATCGCGGCGATGATGCCGATGATCACGACGACGATCAAGAGTTCGATAAGCGAGAAACCTTTCTGATTTTTCATTTCTGATTCACAATCTCCTAGAGTTTTG
>CAZGLZ010000176.1:0-4428 GCA_964526245.1 uncultured Chloracidobacterium sp.
AGCACCTTTATCAGGTCTTTTACGATGTGGCGAACCTGAACGGCGACGCGTTCGCCCTTTAGCCCGCGGGCAAAGGTAAGCACTTGCTGAACGAGGGAACTTCCACGCTGGGTGTTTTTCTCGATCATGTCGAGCCACTTCGCGGTCTCGGCGTCCGGGTTCCGGAGCTTTAGCATCCCGACCGACATAAGGATCGGCGAAAGAATGTTGTTAAGGTCATGGGCGATGCCGCCGGCAAGCGTGCCGATGGATTCAAGCCGCTGGGCGCGGAAAAGCTGTTCCTCGGTCCTCCGTTTTTCGGAGACGTCCGTATTTATAACGAGGATGTAATCCGGCTGTTCGTGGTCATCGCGAACGAGTGTCCATCGGCTTTCGACCACTAATGAAGTCCCGTCCTTTTTGAACTGCCGTTCTTCAAAACGGTGCTCATCATGACGCTCAAACTCCCGCCGAATCTCGAGGATCCGTTCCGGCCCTCCGCCAAGAACGACATCATTGAACGGCCGGCCGAGGGCCTCGTCGATCGAGCGGCCATAGATGCGTTCAGCTCCCTTGTTCCAAAAAATGACGTGATAATTCAGGTCGCAGACGATGATCGCATCCTGCGCTTTCTCGAGCAGCGACGCCTGCTGCCGGATGCGCTCTTCGGCAAATTTGCGTTCGGTTATCTCGTACCGGATGGCAATGTATTGAAATGGCTTTTTGTCCGCATCGAGCATCGGCACGATGGTCGTATCGACCCAATAAATACTGCCGTCCTTTGCCCGGTTCCTTATCTCACCGCGCCAAACGCGGCCCCCGGCAATGGTCGTCCAAATTTCGCGGATGAACTCCTTTGGGTGGTATGCAGAGTTGATGATCCGGTGGTCCTGCCCGAGCAGTTCCTCGCGGGTGAACTTTGATATCTCACAGAACTTGTCGTTGACGTAGGTGATGCGGCCGCGTTGATCCGTGATAGCAACGATCGCGGATTGGTCAATCGCAAACTTAAGGTCCGATAGTTCCTTTAGGACATCGTCGTTCGGGGTCTCGTTGTTCGGGTGGTCGATCATTCGCTTTCGCCGGCGACAGATTCCTTTTCGCTGATCGCGTCATAGAGACCGGCCTTTCGAAGTTTATATCGTAGTTGGTCGCGGGAGATACCAAGAAGTTTTGCAGCCTGTGTGAGGTTACCCGAGGTTCGGTCCACAGCCTGCCGAGCGAGTTCCGCCTCGACCTCGTCGAGCGTTACTCCACCCGATGGCAAAACGATACCGCCGCGGGCCTGCGCCGTAGTCTCGAGATCACCGATCATGTCGTGGGGCAAATGCGATGTCGTAACATACTCGCCGTCCTCAAGTATCGACGCTCGTTCGATGACGTTCCTCAATTCGCGGACGTTGCCCTTCCAATCATATGTTCGAAATATCCGTTCGACCTCGGGCGTCAAACCCTTGAGCGGTTTCTGCTTTCGCTTGATGTTGACGCGGGCGATATAAAGCTCGGTCAGCAGCATTACATCCTCGCCGCGCTCGCGGAGCGGCGGGATATCGACCTGAATGACCGAAAGCCGAAAGTAAAGGTCCGAACGGAATCGGCCGTCCTCGCCGGCCCGTTTGAGGTCCTGATTAGAGGCAGCGATTATTCGTGCGTCAAGCTTGATGTCCTTGAGCCCGCCAACGCGGCGAAAAACACCATTCTCAAGTACCCGAAGGAGTTTGGCTTGCAGTGGCAGCTCCATTTCGCCGATCTCGTCCAGAAAGATGGTCCCGCCGTGAGCCTGTTCGAAAAGCCCTTCCTTTCTCTGCTTCGCGTCGGTGAACGCGCCTTTCTCATAGCCGAAAAGCTCTGATTCGATAAGCGTCGCGGGAAGTGCGGCGCAGTTTATCGCTAGATATGGCGCCTTCGCCCGGTCAGACGCGAAATGGATCGCCCGCGCAAAAAGGTCCTTTCCGGTTCCTGTTTCGCCCTGCAGCAGAATCGAATTCACGTCCGAGTCGGCAACGCGGCGGGCGAGTTCCTTTGCCTTTTGCATCGCCGGCGATTCGCCGATTATCTCGTCAAATGTGAGGGCAACGGCGCGTTCCCTTCGTGCGGCCTTTACCTCGCGGCGAAGCTTTCGGGTTTCGACCGCGTTGCGGAGGGTTACCTCAAGCTCCTCGAGCCGAACCGGCTTTCCAATAAAATCATGCGCACCTGCCCGAAGTGCTGCAACCGTATGCGCGACATCGACATTGCCGGTTACGATGATCGCAACGAGTTCGGGATTCGCTTCCTTAAGTTTTTTGAGCAAGTCGATGCCCGAGCCATCCGGAAGCTCGACGTCGATCAAGGCGATCGAAGGTTCAAACTCCTCGAACGCTTTAGTCCCTGCTGCAATGCTCTCGGCGGCGTGCGTTTCATAGCCCCAACTTGAAACAGCTTCGGTAAGCGCCATTCGAATGAAGCCGTCATCGTCGATTATCAGTATTCTCTCGTTCTTTCCTGACATTTAATGCGAATGAGAAACAAAGGTCGTGCAGGGCGTGTTCAGCTAATTGTATATCGCGAATGAATTCGGGCATCAAGCCCATTTTCGCGAATTTTTTCGCGCAGATAAATGAATCGTGTGGCCAAACCGCCGAAAGTCAACGATTCAGGCGGAAAATGGCATTGTTGGCACATCCATTGCACTTTGTCGCCGTGCCTGGGCTAGAATAATGGTTTCAAAGGCAGGATCACTATGAAGTTACTGATCGCATACGATGGCTCGCGTTGTGCCGAAGCGGCGCTCGATGATCTCAAGCGGGCGGGGCTTCCGGCCAATGGCGAGGCTTTCATACTGTCCGTTGCGGAAGTTTGGCTACCGCCGGCAGAGAGTGCGAACGGCAGCCTGACCGATGACCCCTACATTCGCAGTTTGGTCGAACGCCGCCGCGAGAAAGGCGAGCGGGCGCTTGCCGAGTATGAGGCTTATGCTCACCATGCCGAGTCGCGTATGCGGACGCTCTTTCCCGATTGGGAGATCACGGCCGAGGCGACCTATGGCTCGCCGGCCTGGGAACTTCTGGCAAAGGCAGATGACCTTAAGCCCGACCTAATTGTTACAGGCTCGCAGGGTCAATCTGCACTCAGTCGGTTCCTGCTCGGAAGCGTCTCACAAAAGGTGCTCAGCGAAGCACGGTGTTCTGTTCGCATCGCCCGCGGAAAGAATGAAGTGGATCCGACACCGATCAGATTGACCATCGGCTTTGACGGAAGCCGCGGCGCCCGTGCGGCGATCGATTCGGTCGCCGCCCGCGTTTGGCCCGAAGGCACTGAGGCACAGCTGATCTCTGTGACCGACCCGATCTCGCCGACGGCGATCGGGCGTTTCGTCCCGCCGGTAAATGCCGCTGTCGAAGCGGTCAATGAAGCGGAGACCGATTGGCTGACGGCGCAAGCCGCTGACGCGATCAAGGACCTTGCCGCAGCAAATGTAACGGCAAGCCATATGATCATCCCGGGTGCTCCGAAACGGGTCATCGTTGACGAAGCCGAGAAATGGGGTGCGGATTCGATCTTCGTTGGTGCAAATGCATTCGGCAGCAAGCTTGAACGCTTTCTGCTCGGCAGTGTTTCTTCGGCGGTCGCGGCACGGGCCCACTGTACTGTAGAAGTTGTTCGTTAGAGTTAGAATTCTTTCCTCCAAATGAAAAGCCGGGCACGTGCCCGGCTTTTTGTTGCCTTGATGGATCGATCAGTTCTGACCGATCTTCTCGATATCTGATTGAAGCTTCGCGATAGCGGAATTAGTCGCATCGGCCGTTTTCAACCGGGCGAGCGTCGCCGTCGCATTCGCCGCATCGCCTTTCTTCGTATAAGCGACCGTCAGGTTCTGAAGAGCTTGAATGTGGTTCGGATTCTTCTCCAAAGCGCCGTTGAATTCTTTGATCGCCTTTTCGTAATCCGGGTTCGGGCGAAATACGTAGGTCAGTCCGAGGTCCGTCCGGACGTTTATATCATCGGGCTTTTTCTCAATGGCAAGTTGATACGTCTTTTCGGCCTCTTCGTATTTGTTCGAGTCGAAATAGGCATTCGCGAGGTTGACGATGGTGTTGTAATCGTCCGGCTTGATCTTTCTCGCTTGCTCAAGGAATTCGACGGCGCCGTCAAACCGCTGTATCTGGTAATACATTTCTGCGGCCTTGATCTGTGCGTCAAAGTTCTGCGGCTCCGCACGCGCCGTATCGATGGCCGCCTGCACCTCTGGAATCGAGCCGCCCTGTGTGTCGCCAATGTTCGGATGCCCCGAAGGAAGCCCAGCCATCTGCTGATTGGCCTGTCCGGCCTGGAGCATCGCCTTTTGGTTCATTGAATTGGCGAACATAAAGCCGATAATGACGCCCCCGAGGAGGCCGACGATGCAGAATAGAATGTTCTCTTTGTTGATCATGGTGTTATGCGTACGAGTGAAGCCCGGGCAGCAAA
>CAZGLZ010000177.1:0-4337 GCA_964526245.1 uncultured Chloracidobacterium sp.
AGGCCGAATCAAAGATGAAGCTCGATTGGTTTTTTGAGGTTTATCTCCGACAGCCAAAGCTACCGAAGCTCGTCGCCAATATAAAACAGCAGGGCCGCCTTACTCTACGCTGGGAGACGCCGAACAACATGCCGTTCCCGATGCCGGTCGAGGTGGTGGTCAATGGAAAGCCGCAACGTGTCGAGATGAAGAACAACGAGGGAGTCGTGACTTACACCGGCGAGGCTCCGACACTCGACCCTAAAGGCTGGGTGCTGCGGGCGGAGTAGTTGCTATTCCTCGCCGCCTTCGCACCACTCTTTCGTCACGCGGTGGCGGTAGTCGAACATCTTCTCTATCCGCGGCAGGATGAAAAGCGGAGCGGCGAGGTCGCCTATGATGCTCATCGGCGGCTCAAACTCTATCTCGTCGCGGAGCACTGCACCCTCCGCGTGCGGCTCAATAATGTGCCGATGCCGCCATTTGGCAAACGGCCCGGAGATCTGCACATCCTCGAACATCCGCGGCGGGTCGTAGGCAGTGTGCTCGGCGACCCAACGCGACGGTATCAGCCCGAATATCTTTTGCTCGATGATCGCCCGCGAGCCGATCTCGGCGATATTTGCCTTCTGCACGATCTTCGCGTCTTCCCACGGCGGCACCAGCCGCTCAAAGGCATCGGGCAATTCGTGGAACCCAAAAACGCGTTCGGGGCTTGCCTTGATAACAGATTCTTTTGTGAACTTCATTGGTCTTTAGTTCGCCTGTCCGGCCGCCGGAGATTCGGAAACACCGTTCTGAAGAAGCTGCCAAAGCTTTTCAATGTGTCTTTCTTCGACGCGGATGCTGCCGATCGAAACGCGAAGAGCGAGCTTGCCGCCGAGCTTCGTGTGCGAGATATAGGCTTCGCCTGTGGCGTTGATGTCGTTCATCAACCGTTCATTCAACGCGTCGAGGTCCTCGATACCCGGCGGGCATGCCCGGAAGCAAACCAATGCAAAATTGACCGGTGCAAGAAGCTCGAAGTCGCCGCTTTTCTCGATCCACGAGGCAAAAAGCTTGGCGAGCCGGCAGTGCTCGCGGATGCGGGCCACGATGCCGCTGCGGCCGAAGTATCGCAGCACGAACCAGAGCTTCAGCGAACGGAACCTGCGGCCGAGTTGGATGCCGTAGTCCATCCCGTTCTTTACCGTCGTCTGCTCGCTGGTACGCAGATATTCGGGCACGAGCGAGAACGCGGCCTTTAGCGATACCATATCGCGGCAATAAAATGCCGAGAGGTCAAAGGGCGTAAAGAGCCATTTGTGCGGGTTCAGCACGATCGAATCCGCACGCTCCCAACCGGCAAAGAAATGCCGCTTTTCTTCAAGCGCCGCGGCCGGCCCCGCGTAGGCGGCGTCAACGTGCATCCAAAGCCCGAATTCTTCCGCAATGTCAGCGATCTCGCCGACCGGATCAACGCTGGTTGACGACGTCGTGCCGATGGTCGGGATAACGCAGATCGGCCGGTGGCCCGCCGCGATGTCTTCCTCGATCGCCCGGCGAAGTTCATCTGCCCTCATTTCGAACCGCTCGTTACAGGCGATCTTTCTTAAGCTGCGCGTCCCGAGCCCGAGCGTGATGCACGCCTTGTCGATCGAGGAATGCACATGCTCGCTCGCGTAAATGCAGAGCAGCGGAAGGTCCGGCCGGCCGCTCATCCCAAGCTCGCGGATGTTAAGCCCGGCCCGCTCGCGCGCGGCGGCGATCGCGTGCATCGTCGAGACCGATGCCGTGTCGTAAATGATGCCCTCGAAATCCTCCGGCAGGCCGAGCATTTGCCGGAGCCAGCCGAGAGTTACGTCTTCCAATTCGGTCGAGGCAGGCGCGGTCCGCCATAGCATCGACTTCATATCAAAGGCGGCCGAGAGCGTTTCGCCGAGAATGCCGGGGCCCGATGTCGATGTTGAAAAAAGGCCGTGGAAGTTCGGGTGGTTCCAGTTCGTGACAGCCGGCAGTATCAGCCGCTCGACGTCGGCGATGATCGCCTCGAAGCCTTCGCCCGTTTCGGGTGCGGCGGCGGGAAGTTGCTCGGTCAGCCATCCGGGCTCCGTCCGGGCAAGGACAGGAAGCTTTTCGAGCTGTTCGAAGTAGTCGTTGATGAACTCCAAAACGCTTCCGCCGGCAGCAAGGAATTCATCCGGCGGCATATCGCCGAAAGAGTGTCGTTTAGTTTCGCTCATCGCTTCGCTTGTAAATAATAAAAGCCGATTATACAATGCAACGAACTAAACCTGTCCCCATTACGCGGCCCGTCAAGCCGCTCAGACACGAAAATTAGAACAATTACCTGTCGTAACTCGAGGTGTAAATGAATCACAAGGTCATGAAACTTGCGTTTTCTCTTTTTGCCGCATTTATATTGCCAGTCGTTGCAGCGGCCCAGCAGGAAGGCATCGATGAACGTATCGATAAAGCTTTCAAGCCGGTCGCAGATTGGTGGGAATGGCTTGTCTTTTATCCGATGCCATTGCCCGAGCCTTTCAATCTGCCGATCGTTCTTTACTTGCTGATCGGCGGTGCCGTCTTTTTTACGCTGGTGTTCGGCTTTGTCAATATTCGCAGGTTCCCATTGGCGCTTAACGTCGTTCGCGGTAAGTACGACGACATCGAGATGGCCGATGACCCCGATCACAAAGAACCGCACTCGATGAAGGCCGAGGTCGAAATGACCGACGAAGGCGATATAGTCCAGACCATCAAGGATGAAGGCCACCACGGCGAAGTAAACCATTTTCAGGCTCTCGCAACGGCAGTTTCCGGCACCGTCGGCCTCGGCAACATCGCCGGCGTCGCGATCGCGGTCGGCATCGGCGGCCCGGGTGCGACGTTCTGGATGATCGTAGCGGGCCTGCTCGGAATGTCTTCGAAATTCGTCGAATGTACCCTCGGCGTCAAGTATCGTGACATTGACAAGGACGGCACCGTCCACGGCGGCCCGATGTATTACCTCTCGCGTGGCCTATCGGAAAAGGGCCTTGGCGGACTCGGCAAGGTGCTCGCTGTGATCTTCGCGATCTTCTGCGTCGGAGGATCATTCGGTGGCGGCAACGCCTTCCAGGCGAATCAGGCAACGACGCAGATAACAACGATCCTCGGTCTTGAGGGCGGTGCGACGCGTACGGTCATCGGCATCATCATGGCGATCCTTGTCGCGGTCGTCATCATCGGCGGCATCAAGCGCATCGCCAAGGTGACGGACAAGCTCGTGCCGTTGATGGCGATCATCTACATTCTCGCCTCGCTCGTCATCATCCTTGCTCACTTTACCGAGATCCCGGCAGCGATCGGCATGATCATATCGGGTGCCTTCACACCTGAGGCAGGAGTCGGCGGCGTCGCGGGCGTTATTATTCAGGGTTTCCGGCGTGCTGCGTTCTCGAATGAAGCCGGTGCGGGCTCGGCCGCTATCGCTCACTCGGCCGTTAGGACAAAGTATCCGGCCAGCGAAGGTTTGGTCGCTCTTCTCGAGCCGTTCATTGATACAGTGATCATTTGTACGATGACCGCTATCGTTATCGTGCTCTTCAATATGCAGGGAGACTTCTTCCAGTACGGCGGCGTCGGCGGTAACGTTATGATCGACGGACAAGCCGTTAACGGCGTTGACCTCACCGCACGTGCCTATAACGATGTACTTCCCGGCTTCAACGCCGTTCTGACAGTAGCGATCGTCCTCTTCGCCTTCTCGACGATGATCTCGTGGTCGTACTACGGGCTGCAA
This sequence comes from uncultured Chloracidobacterium sp., assembly GCA_964526245.1. Taxonomy (GTDB): domain Bacteria; phylum Acidobacteriota; class Blastocatellia; order Pyrinomonadales; family Pyrinomonadaceae; genus OLB17. The sequence goes on from CAZGLZ010000177.1 coordinate 3,743, forward strand.
TCATGGAAGTACCTCTTCGGGCGTTCGACGGCCGCTGACCTTTCCTTCAAGCTGCTCTTCTGCATCTTTGTCGTCATCGGTGCGGCAGCCTCGCTCGGTTCGGTCCTCGCGTTTTCGGACGCGATGATCCTCGCGATGGTCTTCCCGAACATGATCGGCCTTCTCCTGCTCTTCCCGCGTGTTCGTGAAGAGCTGAACCGATACCTGAAGGCGATCGGAAAAAGCTAGAGCGACTAACGAAGTTGTTGAAATCGGCGGCCCCGGAAATTTAATTCCCGGGGCCGTAATTTTTGGCTTGAAAACACGCCTGAACTGTGCATAATCACTTCTGTTTCGAGCCTTTCGGCGCGTGTTGCGATCTGCGTTCAACCCGAACACCTCCACCGAATTCCGCGAAATCAACCCTATTCCTCGGAGGTGACGATGTCACTTTTTGCGACCAAATCCATTGATAAGATAATCGCCGAAGCGAAAGAGACCGGCGAACATACCCTTAAGAAGACGCTCAGTTCGCTTGACCTGACGATGCTCGGCATCGGGGCGATCATCGGCACCGGGATCTTTGTCCTTACGGGCCAGGCCGCCGGAAAACACG
>CAZGLZ010000178.1:0-4216 GCA_964526245.1 uncultured Chloracidobacterium sp.
CGAAGTTTGCCGTCCTTCGTTAAAAGGAGCGCGTCAGCGTCGCCGTCCTCGTCGATATCGGCATAGGCAAATTGCCGAACACCGGCCACGCCCGCAAAGGTTTCGACAGCAGCAAATGTTCCGTCGCCGTTGTTTTGCAGAACGACCGTCGGGCCTTCAGAAGACGCCGCGATGAGATCAAGGTCGCCGTCGTGCTCAACGTCGAGCGGCCAAACGCCGTCATACGAACGGCTGAGGATCGAACTATTGAGTTTCGTGGCAACGGTCACGTCCGCGAAGGTTCCGTCTTCGCCTTGTTTGAATATTTTCAACCCCGATGATGATGCAAAGGCGAGGTCATTGCGAAAGTCGAAATCGAAGTCGAACTGAGCGATCTGATCGACCCGGTTTACTTGAGTCTCTAGAGCCTGTTCGCCGACGAAGAACTTCTCGCCGGCCGCGCGTGCGGTCTTGGTCTCGCCGTCAGCATTCAAATAGATCGGCAACGCAAAAGCGGAAACGTCGCCGCCAAGCGGCTCAGCGGTAAAGGTTATCTCGCGGTCGGGCTCGGCCGGGCTGAAATTGGGCGCCGCGAGCTTCAGCGGCTTATAGAGCGGCGTGCCGATCATCGTTTCGGATGGCTTAAATTCGGCGATCGCCTGCCGAAACCACGGCTCGCGGAGCAGGACATTGCGGAGAAACGAAACGGCTGCAGCGGCTGCTTGCGTGTTTCCGCTCTCGACGGCCGAGCGGAGTTCGGCAAGCTGCAGAGAGCCCTCGGGTGAGAGTTTCGTTGAGAACTGTTCGATCGCGGCGAAGGTATTTTTCAGGTTATCCGTATTGCCGCTTCTGGCCTCGAGCCGGGCGACCTCGATGCGGGCGGCAAGATTCTCCGGAGCTTTCTCCGCGATCCGCCGAAAAAGCTGTAGTGCTTCGGGAATGTTTGCCTCGCGTTCGAGGAGGTCAGCCAAAAGGTAAAGCGGCGTGAGATTGTCCGGAGCAAGCGAAATGGCCATCTCAAGCTCCGTTGTTGCTTTGCCGCTATCGCCCTGCTGCAATGCAATGGTTGCGGAATTTATTGTGATCAGGGAACTTTCCGGAGCTAGCTTTGAAGCCTGATCGATGGAGGTTCTCGCACCTTCCAGATCGCGTTGGCGAAGCTGGAGGACTGCGAGGTTATTCCACGCTGCGGGTTCGCCCGGAGCAGATTGCGTCGCTTTCTCAAGTTCCGATCGTGCACGGCGATCATCGCCAACGTCGAGAGCGGCCAAGCCGACATAGAAGCTCCGAACCGCCTCGGCGTGCTTTGGCGACGACGCGTCAGGCAAATTGCCGCAGCCCGCCAGCAGAACTGAAACGAAAAGTATCAACTTTCGGGATCGCAGCATGTTGAAAACTCGAACAGATCAAGGCTCGATCCGTTTTTCGCCCGGTACGAAGACGACCGGAGAATTGCCCTCGCGAATGTAATAGAACGCCCCGCCCGGAACGTCGTTGATCACCTGCTTTTCGGAACCAGGCCAGTGGATGGTCAATTCGTCGATCTTTTCGGCCGGGCCGAGCCCGAAGTGGACCCGCAGGTCGCTCATCGAAAGATAGCTCTGAGCTCCCATCACCTGCCGCTCGATGGTCCGCTCACCGATCTTCGCGACCAGCCGGGCACCGATCGCACTGCGATTTGCCTTTGAGCCTTCGAGCCAAAGCAGAACAAACTTGCCCGGCTCTTTCGAAGTATTGAAAGCGACCTGAGCAGTTCCGCCGTTGTTGTTTACGACGAAGTCGATCAGGCCGTCACCATTAAGGTCGCCGGTCGCGAGGCCGCGGCTAACTTGGATATCCTTCAAAGCATCGCCCGAAGTATCGCTTACATCCCGGAATTTTCCGTCGCCGGTGTTGAGAAATAGCGAGTTCTGCTGCGGAAACGTGACCGTGTCCGAGTTCAGGTTGATGTTGTCCTCGATATGGCCGTTAACGAAGAGCAGATCCTCAAGCCCGTCGTTATTCGCGTCAAAAAAATCGATGCCGAAGCTAAGCCGTGCCCGCGACGCGGCCCCGATGCCGACACGGTCTGCGATCTCCTCAAACAGCAGCGGAGATGTTTGGCTATAGATGGATGTGACCTCATCCTGAAAATTCGTTACGGTGATGTCTGGTCGGCCGTTGCTGTCAAAATCGCTAAAGTCGGCGCCCATGCTGCCTTCGCCGGTCCCCATATCGCTGTAAGCGCATCCGGCGATCCCGCAGATCTCCCGGAGGAGGCCCGACGGTTCATTGAGCCAAAGCTGATTCGCTTCGGTGTCGTTTGCCACATAGATATCCGACCGTCCGTTCAGATCTATATCGCCGATCGCAAGGGCGAGCCCTTTTTTGGGTGCGGCGGTGATCCCGAAACGGGAGCTTTCGTCCGAGAAAACACCGCTTCCATTGTTTATCAAGATCTGATCTGCAACCGCATCAAAAAGGATCGGTGTCGGGTATATCTGAATGCGATTACGAAATGCGGCCTTATCGTTTTCGGTTGAAAAGATCACATACCGAACCACGTATAGGTCCAGATCGCCATCGTTATCTATGTCAAGAAATCCGGCGCTCGTTGCCCATTTACCGTCATTTGGAATGCGGGCTTTTGCAGTAATATCCTCAAATTTCTCACCGGTATTGCGGAGAAGCCGGTTATCTCCGTTAAGCTCGGTAAGGAATACGTCGGGCCATCCGTCGCCGTCCACATCGCCGACCGCTATCCCTTGCCCGTAACCGATTCCGCTAAAGCCCCAAGTTTCGGTCGCATCTGAAAAGCCGCCTTTTCCGTCATTCAAAAAAAGCTTGTTGCCGGCATCGGACGGACGAGCCTGAGATCCAACGGCGCCGCTATTCACTAGCAAGATATCGGCGTCACCGTCTCGGTCGATGTCCACTACCGCAACGCCGCTACCCATTATTTCCGGAAGCCATTTCTTCTCCGTTCGCGTCGGACGGTGCGAAAAAACGACTCCGCTTTGGCCAGTTCGATCGGCAAAGGCCAGTTCGATACCAGCTGAACGCGGCGGTTCCGCCTTCGTATCCGAACTATCTCGGCAGCCTGACGGCAGGATCACCGCAAGTGCCATCAGGATCAAATATCGTAAGCGCGGTTTCATCGTATCTGTGCAGTCTTTCCGGCTTCGTTGGCAGCGGCCTCGGCCTCGGCGTCTCGTCCAAGTGCACGATAGGCCAGAACAAGGTATTGATAAACGGCCTGCCGGTTTGCTCCTTCTGCCGTGGTCAACATCTCGCGACAAAGCCGGACGACTTCTTCGTAGTTCTTGCCTGCCCACGCGGCTTCCAAACGGTAGCTTTGCTGGACGAAGTTCCGTCCGCGGATCTCCATTGATGCTCTGTTCGATTGCGCAGCCTCGGTGCGTTTGCGATATTCGTCCGCTTTTGCCATGTCGCCCTTGGCATAGAATGCTCGGCTTAGGCCATTGGCGGAGGCGATGTCCGTCGGGTCTAGTTCCTGAACCGACTTGAACACCCGGATCGCTTCGTCGTAGTTCTGTTGATCGAGGTAAGCGAGGCCAAGAAGTGCGAGTTCGTCCTTCGTTCCAGAACTCGAAAGCTGTCCCTCGATCGGCGACAGGATGGCGATACACGCTGACGCATCTCCCATCGCATACTTGCTTCGAGCAAGTAGCGTCAACGCGGGAACATCCCTTGGCTCAGAATTCTTTAGCGGTTCAAGTAATGTTGCTGTCTTTTCAAAATTGCCAAGCTTGTAGTGAGCTCCTGCCAACGTCAATTTGTCATCACGCGCCAGGCCTTCCTCAGAGCCAAGGAAGTCGATGACGGCCTGCCAATCGGAGCGAGCAACCAATGCGTTTCGCATCACTCTCCTGACAAGCTCGGCTTTCGGGTAGCGCTTTTCGATCTCCTTTATCCAAATAAAATCCTCTTGCTTGATGTTGTTCGCGCTGACCAATCTGGTGTTTATCGCCTCAAGCCGCTGGAGTGTCGGGGCGTCGTTCTTCAGGGCTTCATTATCGCGAGCCGCCGCATCGCCACATCCGCCGGCGAGGGCCGCCGCGAAAATGACCGCGAAAGATGCGAAAAAAAATCGGTGAAAAGCAGAATTTGCCAAAACTTTTCACCGATTTTCACATAGCTGGATTCGTTTGTTAAGTCCGAAGCAGGCTCTTTGCAATTACAAGCCGCTGTATCTCGCTCGTGCCCTCGCCGATGGTGCAGAGCTTTGCGTCTCTCC
>CAZGLZ010000179.1:0-4099 GCA_964526245.1 uncultured Chloracidobacterium sp.
CCTCGGAACTGGCCGTTCTGGCGCCGGTCCTTAATGCGGAGGTTTTGGTGCTAGATGAACTCGGAGCCTCGAAGCCGACGGATTGGGTCCGCGACACGATGGCGTATATCATCAACACCCGCTACAACGACGCCCGCGTGACCATCTTCACGACAAATTACCCGGACCGCACATCGAACGAACGCGAGGAGACACTTGAAGATCGGATCGGCGTTCGGCTCCGCTCGCGGCTTTATGAGATGTGCCGTACGATCGAGATCGACGGGACGGACTTCCGCAAAACGCTTCAATCCGGACGGAGCGCAAGGCCTGGCTTTTGACCTTCATTTTTGGCTGTTTGCCGATAGAAGAGCCGAATGCCGAACAGCACGGCGAGCCCCGCTGCGAAAAGTGCAGGGTAAAAAAGATCGGACTTTACGATCATCCAAAAGTGCACAACCCCAAGTATCGCAACCAGATAGCTTAGACGGTGCAACCGCTGCCAGTTCTTCCCACCCAGCTTCTTTATCGCACCGTTCGTCGAGGTCACGGCGAGCGGCAGCATTACCAGAAACGCAGCCATTCCGACCGCAATGAACGGCCGCTGAGCAACGTCGCCGATGATCGCCGTCAAGTTGCCGGACTTGTCAAAAATGCTGTAGGTGACCAGATGTATTGAGCAATAGAGGAACGCCAGAAGGCCGAGCATTCGCCGGCTCTTGATCAGAATGTTCCAGCCAAACAGCTTCCGAAGCGGCGTAACGGCCAGGGTCGCGAGGAGCATCACCAAGGTCATCACGCCGGTCGCCCGCAGGAAATACTCGATCGGGTTTGCTCCGAGCGTACCCGAAGCTGCGTCAAAGAGCAGCAGCCCGAGCGGAAGCAGGGCATTCACGCCCAGTATGAGTTTTAAGAAGCGGGCGTTGTCCATTAGTAGAACTTTTCGAGGTCCATTCCGCGGTAAAGATTGGCGACCTCTTTCTCGTAGCCATTGAACATTAGCGTTTCCCGCATCGTGATCTCACCGATCCGGCGTTCCCTTTTCTGCGACCACCGGGGATGATCGACGTTAGGATTGACGTTCGAATAAAAACCGTATTCCCGCGGGGCGGCGATGTTCCAGGTCGTCGGCGGTTCTTTATCCGTCAAAGTTATTCGGACGATCGACTTGATGCTCTTAAAGCCGTATTTCCACGGAACGACAAGGCGGACGGGAGCACCATTCTGCTTCGGCATCGGCCGGCCGTAAAGCCCGGTCGCGAGAAGCGTGAGCGGGTGCAAGGCCTCGTCGAGCCGCAAGCCTTCGACGTAAGGAAAATCGATGCCCGCCGAGAACGAAGACTGCATTACCGTGCGATCGTAGGCCGTCTCGAACGCAACATACTTCGCCTCAGCCGTCGGCTTGACCTGCTCGAGAAGTGCGGCGAGCGGAAACCCGACCCACGGAATGACCATCGACCACGCCTCAACGCAGCGGAACCTATAAATGCGTTCCTCTTGCGGAAAATTCAGGATGTCTTGTAACGAGTACGTGCGTGGAGATTCGACCATTCCGCCGACCTCGACGCTCCATGGGTCTGCTTTAAGGGCCTGAGCTTCGCGGGCGACCGCGGTCTTGCTGGTCGAAAACTCGTAGAAGTTGTTGTAGTTCGTTATGTCCTCAAAAGAGTTCGGCGCCTCTCCGGCCTGAAACTCCGGGCGTTTGGCGAGCTCGCCAAATGCTCGCGGTGCTTCTTCGGGCAGAGGTGCGATAGTATCGGGCCGGTATGCGCGATAGATGAGGCCCGTCACGGCAGCCGAACCGGCAAAAACGCCCGCACGGATGAAATTCCGCCGATTCAGGTAAAGCGGTTCGGGCGTGATCTCATTTCGGTCAGGCGAGGCCATAGTAATTTGTTTCGACTCCGGGTCGGTTTCAGACTCAATTTATCTTCAACGTTATTCCGTTTCAAACTTAAATAATTCCCACGTAAATTCGGACTGCTCCCGGCACGGGTAGAAACGATGAGTGGTTTTAACAATCTTCAACATTGTACTTCCATTTTTAACGACTTGTGTTATAATTCTAAGAGCCTACGGGCCGAACCTCGCTTTTTCTCGCCGATACTATGCCCGCTACCCAACAGTTTCTCAATAACGGACGATATCACCTCTCCGCGTCGAACCGCACGGAGGATCCGTTCCTGATCTCGGATGCCTACGATACGACCGGCGACGCACGAGTCGTGGTACGCGAAGTGCGGATGCCGAAAGCCGCGGCCGAGGCAGACTCCGAACGGCTTCGCCTGACCTTCGTAAACAGCGGCACGTTGCTAAAAGGTATCCGGCACGAGTCGTTGATCCACGTCAACGACCATTTTTCCGAGAGCGGCAAGCATTTCTTGGTGCTCGAATCGGTCGATGGCGACCCGCTCAGCCTAACGCTTGATGCGGGCGGGATCGGATTTGAGGTCAGCCAGGTGATGGACTGGGCAGACCAGATGCTTGCCGGACTCGATTACCTGCATAGCTTCAAACCGCGCGTGATACATCAGCGCGTTCGTCCGCAGCATCTTGTTCTGACGTCTGAGGGCCGAATAAAGCTTCTTGCCTTTACCGTAGCCGGTGAAAGCGGGCTCAACATTACGACCAACGTTCAGCCGAACCTTTTCGATGGCGACATTGCTTATTCGCCGCTCGAGCAGATCTGGGACAACCTCGACTCCGCCTCGCAGAACGTCATCATTAACCACTTCGGCGAGAAATTCGAGTTTGACATGGGAATGCCGCTCGACCCGCGGAGCGATGTTTACTCTGCCGGGGCGACGCTTTATCACATGATCACCGGCAAGAAGCCGGTCGATGCGCTCGAACGAACGATCGAACTGATCGAGGGCAACCAGGACCCGTTGCGTCCGGTAACGGATTTTGCACCGCTCGCCCCGCCGGAAATAGTTGATGTGATCTCGCGCTCGATGCAGATCGTCCGCGACGCCAGATTTTCAGCCGCCGCTGAAATGCGGGCCGAATTGCAGAAAGCGAGGAAGCTTACGTCCGAAAGGCTCCATGAAGAGGCGATGGACGAACGCGAAGCCGCAGAATTGCTCTCAAAACTTCGCGGGAAGCCTGTCGTGGCTGCAACGGCCGAGCCCGCTGCTGTTCCGGCCACGCCCGTGGATGAAGTTGCGATGCCGGCCGCATCGCGGCTCGACCGGCTGCGAAAGCTCTTTGAGGAAGATAAAGGTGTGACGCCGGCGGTTGAAGTGATCGCCGCCTCGCACGAGGCGATCCCGGTCGTCGAGTCGGTTGAGGTTGCGCCCTTGAGCGAACTGCTTGAGATCCCTTTAGCGCCGGCAAAGCCGGTTTCCGCGGTCCCCGAGATCGAGCTCGGCTCGCTGATCGAGGAACCGAAGAGCCCGGCGTCCTTCGCCAAACCGCCCGTTCCACCGCAACCTGCCGCATCCGTTGGGCCGACAGCGATAGATACTGCTCCAAGTGTTCCTTCTGAGCCGTCTGAACCTGAAAGGGTCGTTGAATCGGCGGCCGCGGAATCGCACGATGTTGATCTGACCTACACGGACACGCCTTCGGCCGAAGAGCAGGAACCTGCGGCAAGCACGTTCGAAGAGCCGTTCAGGTTCCCAATGAAGGACGACAGCGAGGCGGACTTTGCATTTTCGGAACCGCCGGCCTCGCGGTCCATGCTGCCATTGATCGCCGGTGGTGGAGCGCTTTTCGTGGTCGTAATTGCCGCGATCTGGTTCGTAGTTTTCTCCGGTGGCGATGCGCCGGCCTCGCCGACTGTTGCTCCGGCAGCGGTCGTATCTCAACCCGTACAACCTCAGCCCGAACCGCAGCCGGCCGAGCCCGCATCAACCGAACAAGCTCCGGCCACCGTTACTGAAAACACTCCGACCGAACCGGAAACGCGGGCAGCGGATAATCCCGACGAAACACGCCGCAAGCAGCAAGCCGCAGCGGCAAAAGAACGAGAACGCCAGAAGGCGGCCGAAGCCCCGAAGCCGACACCGGAAAAGAAAAAGGTCACGGTTGACGACCTGATCAACGATACCGAATAGCCTCGACCCGGCCGCAATTCCTCTCGGCCGCTCTCAAACCAAACGCCTATGAACGCCCAAAC
>CAZGLZ010000180.1:0-4052 GCA_964526245.1 uncultured Chloracidobacterium sp.
GCCGATAAGTATTACAGGCTGAAGCCGGGCAAAACAGGTAAGTAGTAAATCGTGAATCGTGAATAGTAAATAGTGCAAACCATTTACGATTTACGATTCACAAATAACTAAGATTATGGCACAGAAAAGCAGAGCAGATATCCGACGCGGTGTGCACACCCGGATCCGCAAGAAAGTAAGCGGATCGGCAGAGCGTCCTCGCCTGGCGGTTTACCGGAGCCTGAATCACATCTACGCTCAGGTGATCGACGATGAGAACGGCCGCACGATCGCAAGCGCTTCGACCACCGAAAAGGCACTTGCAGGCTCGACCGGCGGCAACATCGAGGCCGCGGCGCGTGTTGGCAAGGCGATAGCCGAAAGGGCGGTCGCAGCCGGCGTCTCGAATGTGGTCTTTGACCGCGGCGGTTATGTTTACCACGGACGCGTCAAGGCCCTTATCGATGCCACGCGTGCCAACGGATTGAATAAGGAAGAGGCGGCAAAGGCTGCCGCGGCCGGCGACTCAGCCGAAGGCGAGAAGAATGATGAATAAGCAGCGAATTTCTCCGAACGGGCTCATCCTCAAGGATTTTCTCGTTCAGATCAATCGAGTTACCAAGGTCGTAAAGGGCGGTAAGAATATGTCGTTCGCCGCACTCGTCATCGTCGGTGACGAATCGGGCCACGTCGGCTTCGGTACGGGCAAGGCGAAGGAAGTTCCGAACGCGATCAAGAAAGCGGTCGAGGCGGCAAAGAATAACCTCATCCGCGTTCCGCTGATCGAAGGAACCCTTCCGCACGAGCTGATCGGCGAATTCGGTGCCGGACGCGTGCTCCTCAAGCCCGCTGCCGAGGGTACCGGAGTTATCGCCGGCGGTGCGGTCCGCCTCGTTATGCAGGCACTCGGCGTTCACAATGTCCGGACGAAGATCCTCGGGTCGAGCAATGCACACAACGTCGTGCGTGCCACCTTTAACGGACTCTCGCGGATGAAGGACCCGATGGAGGTCGCACGCCTCCGCGGCAAGCAGGTCGAAGAGTTAGCCTAGAGTTGCGATGTTGCGAAGTTGCGAAGTTCCGATCATTAACTTCGCAACTTCGAAACTTTGAAACCTCGAAACTAAAGTTATGGCAAAGAAAGCAGAAAACAAAACGGACGGCAAGATCCGGATCCAGTATTACCGGAGCTCGATCGGCTATGCCAAGAAGCAGAAGGACATCGTCCGGGCTCTCGGCATCACCAAGCTGAACCAGACGGTCGAGCGGGAAGATACTCCGTCGATGCGCGGCATCGTTGCGAAGGTCCCGCACCTTCTCCGTATCGTTGATTAACTTGAGATATCTCGCGGAGACTCGTAAGCTCTTTTCTAGGGCGATAAATGAGTATCCGCGTCTTTAGTGTCTGAAAGAAGTTCAGTACGCGAAAGAGGAAACGAAAATGGCATTATCACTTAATAATCTTAAGCCGGCACCGGGCTCGACCCATAAGAAGAAGCGGGTCGGCCGCGGCCCCGGATCGGGACTCGGAAAGACCTCGGGCCGTGGCCATAAGGGCCAGAAGTCACGCTCGGGCTACAGCAGCCGTCCCGGATTCGAGGGCGGGCAGATGCCGCTCCAGCGTCGCTTGCCGAAGCGCGGTTTCACCAACATCTTCAAAAAGCAGTGGCTTGAGATCAGCCTCGCGAAGATCGAGGCGAACTTCAACGCCGGCGATGAGGTCACTCCGGAGATCCTTCACGAACGCGGACTGATCAAGAAGGCAAAGCACGATGTGGTCATCCTCGGCAACGGCGAGATCACCAAGTCGCTCAAGATCTCGGCGCACCGGTTCACCAAGACCGCGATCGACAAGATCGAAAAGGCCGGCGGCACGGCTGCGGTCATTGAGAAGGCAGCGAAAGCAGAAGCATAGTGTGCAGCGAAAGGCGGCCGGAAGCGATAGCGTCAACCGCCGCCCTTACCCTGACCACAGGCCACTGAACACTGGCCACTGAATTATATGGAGAAGTTTTTAAGCGCCATCCAGAACATGTTCAGCATCCCCGAGCTGCGGAAGCGTATCATCTTTACGCTTTCGCTGCTTGCCGTTTACCGGCTTGGGGCACATGTTTCGGCGCCTGGTATCGATAAGGTCCGGCTTGAGCAGATGTGGGGCGAGATCGCCAACACGCTGCTCGGCGTTCTTGACCTATTCTCGGGCGGAAACTTCCGCACCATCTCGGTCTTTGCTCTTGGTGTCATGCCGTACATTACGGCGTCGATCATCATGCAGCTTATGCCGGTTCTCTCGCCTGCCGTCAAAAAGATCCAGGAAGAGGGCGAGGTCGGCCGCCAGAAGCTCAACCAATACACTCGTTACCTGACGCTCGTACTCTGTTTGCTGCAGACGTTCTTTGTCGCGACCTGGCTTTCGCGAAGCGGCATTATCGAGAACACCTGGCCGGCGACCCTGATGATCGTCGTGACCCTCACGACCGGTACCATTTTTGTGATGTGGCTCGGTGAGCAGATCACCGAACGCGGCGTCGGCAACGGCATCTCGCTGCTCATCTTCGCCGGTATCGTAATCGGCTTGCCGAGTGCAGTTATCCAGGTCGCGGACCGCGTCCGGGCCGGCGACCCGCTCCAGACGCTTGGCGTCATCTTCCTCGTCGCGGTAATGATCGCGCTCATCGCCGTCATCGTTTATGTCGAGTCGGCCCGCCGGAAGATCGCCATCAGCTACGCCAGCCGTAAGGTCGGGAACCAGACCTTCCGCGGGCAGGAGACCAGCCTGCCGCTCAAGATAAACATGGGCGGCGTCATCCCGGTCATCTTCGCTTCGTCGGTTCTGGCGATGCCGCAGACGGTGATAAGCGCGTTTCCGCCGGACCCGAACGACCAGACCTCGACGTGGTCGCGGATCGTTCAGTTCTTTGCACAGTTCCATGGCGGCGATCCGTGGTACGAACTCGTTTTCATCTCGTTGATCGTGATCTTTACGTTCTTCTACATAACGATCATCTTCAACGTGGACGACGTTTCGGATAACCTCCGCAAACACGGCGGCTTCATCCCCGGCATCCGGCCCGGAGCGCCGACGGCTGAATATCTTAACGGCATCCTGACGCGGCTGACGACCGTCGGAGCAATTTACCTTGCTCTCGTCGCGTTCGTCCCGCAGGTTCTGCTGAGCGGCTTTCGCGTCGCCCGGCTGCCGTTCATCGGCGATAGCCTTGACGCATTTCTGACGGCAACGCCCGGGCTTAGCTGGATACCGACCGGGCTCGGCTATCAGTTCTTCTTTGGCGGAACGTCGCTGCTGATTTTGGTCGGCGTTGCAATGGATACCGCCGCGCAGATCGAAGCACAACTCGTGATGCGCAATTACGAAGGCTTCCTCGGTGCCGGATCGCGGCTTCGCGGACGCCGCAACTAGAAACAGAGTGGGAGAGAAGAGGAGAAAGGGAGAGCGCGAGCGTTGCGAATTTCTCCTCAACTCCTCTTCTCCTTTTCTCCGTTTCTACTAAAGTGATGAATAAGATCGTCGTACTTATCGGAGCACCCGGAGCGGGAAAGGGAACCCAGGCACGGCTCCTTGAGGAGCGGAAGGGCATCCCGCAGATCTCGACCGGAGATATGTTCCGCGAGATGAAAACGCTCGATACACCGCTCGCCCGCGAAGTGCAGGAGATTATGCGGTCCGGAAAGCTCGTCCCTGACGAGGTCACCTACCGGATGGTAAAGGACCGCACTTCGCGGGAGGATTGCCGCGGCGGGTACATTCTTGACGGCTATCCGCGGACGGCCGTTCAGGCCGAGCAGCTCGAGGGCCTGGCGACCGAGCAAGGATTCGAGATCCTCGCCATCGAGGTCGATGTCCCGCGTGAGGAACTGATGCGTCGGTTGACGGGCCGGAGGTCTTGCCCGGTCTGCGGTGAGATCTACAATATTTACTCTAAGCCGCCGAAAGTAGAAGGCCGCTGTGACCTTCACCCGGAAGCGGAGTTGGCCCATCGGGCGGACGACAATGAAGAGAGCGTCGGAACGCGGCTCGCGACCTATGACGAGCAGACCAAACCGCTGATCGA
>CAZGLZ010000181.1:0-4013 GCA_964526245.1 uncultured Chloracidobacterium sp.
CTTTGCCGGGCGACTCGCACGACGAAATGGTGTTGGTCAAGGACATCTCGATCGCATCGGTCTGCGAGCACCACTTGGCACCTTTCGTCGGGAAATGCCATATTGCGTATATTCCAAAGGGCGGGCGGATCGTCGGGCTCTCAAAGCTCGCCCGCATTGCCGAGATCTTTTCCCGCCGTTTGCAGGTTCAGGAACGGCTGACACAGGAGATCGCCAATACGCTTTTCGATGGCCTAAAGCCGCTCGGCGTAATGGTCGTTATCGAGGCCGAGCATACCTGCATGACGCTCCGCGGCGTCAAGAAGCCGGGGGCGATCACGATAACATCGGCTGTTCTCGGCGGCTTCCGTCGCGACCCGCGTACGCGTGCCGAGGCGATGGCGCTAATTAAGGGCTAACTTTAACTTCAGAGACTTGTTTAGCTGTCGGGTTCCGACACTTCAGACACAACTTTAGCTATGAAAAAGATACTTTTGTTCGTTGTTTCGATGTCCGTTCTGGCCGGCGGACTCCCGGCGCAGACGATGGAGGGCAGATTTGATGGCGCAAAGATGCGTGAGCGCGTCAAGCGGCTTTCGGCCGACGATTTCGAGGGCCGCGGGCCGGGAAATGCCGGTAGCAAAAAGGCGGCCGACTACATCGCGGCCCAGATGAAGGCCGCCGGCATCAAGCCGGGCAACGGCAAGAGCTATTTTCAGAATGTGAAGCTGGTCGGCGTAAAGGTCGATCCGGCGACGCAGTTGACCGTCAGCCGCGGCAGCAACACCAGGAATTTCAAGTTCGGTGACGACTTTGTCGCGACGACCGGGGCACAGCGAAGCAACGTTTCGGTCGATGCTGATGTGGTCTTTATGGGCTACGGCGTTGATGCTCCGCTCTATAAGTGGAACGACTACAGCGGCCCGGCGGAGGATTATCGCGGCAAGATTCTGATGATCATGGTCAACGACCCGCCCGCGACCGCAGAGGAACCGAACCTTTTTGGCGGCAAGGCGCTGACATACTACGGACGTTGGACCTACAAGTATGAAGAGGCCGCTCGTCGCGGAGCCGCCGGCGTGATCCTTATCCATACGAACGAATCGGCCGGTTACGGCTGGAATGTCGTGCGTACATCTTTCGGCGGGCCTCGGTCCGAGATACTACGTGAACCGGGCAGCAAAACGCCTTATCTCGATCTGATGTCCTGGGTGACGAATGATACCGCAGCGGCGATGATGGAGCAGGCCGGTGTCGATTTTGAAGGCCTTCGGAAAAAGGCCGCGACCCGCGACTTCCGACCCGTTAAAACCGGGCTCAGGGTCAAGATCGACCTTAAAGCCGAAACGAGCACGTTCGACTCACCGAACATCGTCGGCAAGATCGAGGGAAGCGACAAGGCCCTCCGCGATCAATACGTGCTATACACCGCACACTGGGACCACCTTGGGATCGGTGAGCCCGACGCGACCGGCGACCGAATTTACAACGGAGCGTATGATAATGCTTCGGGCGTCTCGGCGGTGATAGGTATCGGTGAAGCGATCGCCAAGATGAAGAAGGCCGAACGGCCGAAGCGCTCGATCTATTTCCTCTTTCCCGCCGCCGAAGAACAGGGACTGCTCGGTGCTGAATACTTCGCCCAGAATCCGCTTATTCCGCTCAACAAGATCGCCGGAAACGTCAATATCGACGGTGTCAACTTCTTCGGCCGAACCAAGGATTTCTCGGCACTTGGAGTTGAACGTTCGACCTTGAATCAGATCGTCCAATCGGTGGCGAGCGAACGCTCGATGACGCTAGAGGGCGACATGAGGCCCGAACAGGGCTTCTTTTTCCGCTCGGATCATTTTCCGTTCGCGAAGGTAGGCGTGCCGGCCGTCTCGCTTCGCCATGGTGACGACTTCGTAAAACCGCTGGAGGGAACTGCTCTCGAGTTCTTTAGTAATTACACGGCGAAATACTATCACCAGCCTTCGGACCAATACTATGACTGGTGGGACGCCGCGGCGATGGTGCAGAATGCCGAACTTGGGCTCGCGATCGGACTTAAGATCGCAAACGCCGCTGCAATGCCGCGGTATCTTGAGACCGATGAGTTCGCCGACGCCGATAAGAAGCGAATGGGCAAATAGTCTCAAACTCGAACAAGCAAAAGTGTAGCGTGTGGCGAAAATTGCCAATAAACGCTACACTTTTTATTTTTCGCAAATGAACTCGTTTTACGTCACAACCCCGATCTATTACGCCAACAGCCTGCCGCACCTCGGGCATCTTTACACGACCATCGTCGCGGATGTCCTGCACCGCTACAAGAAGCAGCGTGGGTTCGAGGTCTTTTTTCTCACCGGCACCGACGAACACGGCATTAATATCCAACGGGCGGCCGAGAAAGCGGGAAAGAGCCCGCAGGAACAGGTCGATTTCATCGCGGGCGAGCTCAAGCGGATGTTTGCCGACTTCGGCCTTGGGCCCGAGAGCGGCGGTTACGACATCTTCATGCGGACGACCGAGCCGTTTCATTACGAAGGCGTCCGGCATCTTTGGCAGCAGATCGCGTCTGGGAAAACGCCGAAGGGCAACGACAATATTTACAAGGGCCACTATGAGGGTTGGTTCTGTGCGCCATGTGCGGCATTTAAGCAGGAAGATGAGTACGTTACCCCCGAAGGTTCAGAGATTCCAAATTGTCTTATCCACGAGCGTCCGCTTGACCGCGTCTCTGAAGAGAGCTATTTCTTTCGGCTTTCGGACTACGATGAATTCCTTCTTGCGACCATCGAGGGCGATCGAGAAATACTTAATCCGGATTCTCGGCGTAACGAGGTTATTTCATTCATAAAAGGCGGGTTACAGGATCTCTCGATCAGCCGCGAGAAGCGGTCGGTCGCGTGGGGCGTGCCTGTTCCGGGCGATGACGATCACGTAATGTACGTCTGGCTCGACGCCCTTTCGAACTACATCACGGCCCTCGGATACGGGAACGACCGCGAAAATGCGCCGGGATTTGAGAAATTTTGGCAAAATGCCGTCCATCTCGTCGGAAAGGACATTCTTCGCTTCCACACGGTCTATTGGTTCTCATTCCTGAAGGCCGCCGGGCTGCCGCTGCCGAAGACCGTTTACGCCCACGGGATGTGGCTTGATGCCGACGGCCGCAAAATGGGCAAGACGCTCGGTAATGTGATCGACGTCGATCTGCTTCATAAGCATTTTCAG
This sequence comes from uncultured Chloracidobacterium sp., assembly GCA_964526245.1. Lineage (GTDB taxonomy): Bacteria > Acidobacteriota > Blastocatellia > Pyrinomonadales > Pyrinomonadaceae > OLB17. The sequence continues at coordinate 3,199 of CAZGLZ010000181.1, forward strand.
GTCGATGCGGTCCGCTATTTCTGCCTGCGGGAAATGGTCTTCGGGCAGGACGGCAAATTTGGCTATGAGAACCTGATCGACCGGGCAAATGCGGACCTTGCGAGCGGGCTCGGCAATCTGCTGAGCCGCACGGTCTCGATGCTTCATAAATATCGAGATGGTCGCGTGCCAAGCGGCAAGATCGCCGAAGAGAACTACATCCACGCAAGGCGAGCTGGGCTTGACCCCGATGGCGGCGAGATAGTTCACGTGCTCGAACATGCCCGCGATGAGTTTCTGCGTCGGTTCGATAATTTTGAGTTCAGCCAGGCACTTGAGGGCATTTGGGCGGTCATCGCCCGCATCGACAAAATGATCTCGGACGCAAAGCCCTGGGAGCTCGTCAAGGACGAACGGCAGGCGGAGACGCTGAACGCCGTGCTTTACAGGGCTGCCGAGACGCTCCGCTGGATCGGGGCGATGGTCTTTCCGGTGATGCCGGGCTCGGCCGAGCAGATCTTCGCCCAACTTGGGCTCGGCGATGATCTCGCCCGGCTTGACCCGGCAAGCTTAAAATGGGGCGGACTCGAAGCCGGAGCGGCGATCGGAGCGGCCGAAGGAATTTTCCCAAGGATCGATAAAAGCAAAATAATGAGCGAAATAAAAGAAAGCATTCCGTCAGAAACGCCCGTGTCGGCGGGCGGCCAATCAGAACCGCCCGTGTCGGCGGACGCCCAGGCTGAAACGGACAACTTTATCACCATCGACGATTTCATCAAGGTCGATCTGCGGGTCGGCGAAATAAAGGTCGCCGAACGCGTGCCAAATGCCGACAA
>CAZGLZ010000182.1:0-3968 GCA_964526245.1 uncultured Chloracidobacterium sp.
GTTTTGCAGTAAACCTTTATCAGAACGAGGAATAAAGCATTGGCAGAACAATTTGACGTAACTATCATCGGTGCCGGCCCCGGCGGCTACGTAGCAGCGGTCCGCGGAGCACAACTCGGGCTTAAGGTCGCGATAATCGAAAAGGAAAAAGATGCAAAACTCGGCGGCACCTGCGGCCTCCGAGGCTGTATCCCGACCAAGGCGCTTCTTAACGCAGCTCACCTTTTACAGAAAGCGAATGAATTCGAAAAGTTCGGATTGAAAGCCAAAGATGTCGGCTACGACTGGGCCGGCGTTCAAAACTACAAGTCGAGCATCGTCGATAAGAACGCCGCCGGTGTGACCTACCTGATGAAAAAGAACAAGGTCACCGTTTTCAACGGCCACGGCAAGATCGCCGGCAAGGGCAAGGTAGAGGTCGCACTTGCCGACGGCAAGAAAGAGACGATCGACACCAAGAACATCATTATCGCCACCGGATCCGTCGTTCGCCCGATCCCCGGCTTTGAGGTAGATGGCAAGCAAGTCGTTAATTCCGACCAGATCCTCGAACTTCAAAGCGTCCCGAAATCGATGATCGTGATGGGCTCGGGCGCCGTAGGCGTTGAGTTCGCGAGCGTTTATCACCGCTTCGGCTGCGATACCACAGTTGTCGAATTGCTCGACCGCATCGTCCCGATCGAGGACGCAGATGTCTCGAAAGAACTCGCTCGTGCCTTCAAAAAGCAGGGCATCAAATGCGAGACCGGCATCAAGCTCGACAAACTTGAAAAGAACAAAAAAGGCGTAAAGGTCTCCGGCAAAAATGCCAAGGGCGAGGACGTTTCGTTCGAGGCGGAGATGCTGCTCGTCGCCGTCGGCCGCATGCCGTATCTCGAAGGCCTCGGCCTCGAGAAGACAAAGGTCGTCGTCAATCCCGGCGGAACCATCAAGGTCAACGACTATTGCGAGACCGATGAACCAGGCATTTACGCCATTGGTGATGTGATCGACACCGCATGGCTCGCACACCTCGCTTCGAAGGAAGGCATCTTGGTCGTCGAGAAGATCGCAGGCAAAAAGGTCGAGCCGATCAAGCAGAACCTCGTCCCGAACTGCACCTACTGCGATCCCGAGGTCGCCAGTGTCGGCCTGACCGAAGCAAAGGCGAAGGAAGCCGGTTACGACGTTAAGGTCGGCAAGTTCCCCTTCTCGGCGAGCGGCAAGGCACGCATCCTCGGCGAAACCGACGGCTTCGTCAAGATCGTCGCCGAAAAGAAATACGACGAGGTCCTCGGCGTCCACATCATCGGCCCGCTCGCGACCGAACTTCTCGCCGAAGCCTGCGTCGCCATGGCCCTTGAGACCACCGCAGACGAACTCGGCCGCGTTATCCACGCCCACCCGACCGTCTCGGAATCCGTAATGGAAGCCGCCGAAGGCGTCCACGACCTGACGATCCATATGTAGAGAATCATCACTCGCAACGAGAAAAGGCCCACTCAATGTAGCGGGCCTTTTTCTTTTTTGTTGCGAATTATCAGCGTCGTTCGATCTTGAACGCAAAGTCGCGTTTGAGGTCGGTCGTTGCGGAAAGATGGATCCAGAGCATCGCAAGCGGTTCAAGCAGGCGGGCCTTGTCGAGGCCGCCGATCGTGATCGCGTCGAAACCAATTTCAGACGCGAGTTTGCAGACCGTCTCATTGGCCTCAGGGTCGTCCCCGCAGACGAACATCATTGAACCTGCCGGCGCCGCCATATTCGCAAAACCCGTTTGATTAAAACACTTTACGATCTTTGCATCAGGAGCGGCCGCGGCAATCTCCTCGGCTCCGGAGGTCGTAAACCCGGTCGTCAAGCTGAGCCCCTCCGGCGTCATCCCGAGCGGATTTGTCGCGTCGATCACTATTTTCCCCGCAAGCCCTCCGCATGCATCGATGACGTCTTTCGCCGCTCCATACGGCACCGCAAGCAAAACGGCATCCGCGTCGCTCGCAGCCGCCGTGACCGCCATCGCCGGCCCTGCCAGATCTGCATCCGCGTATTCATCCGGCCGCGGCACTCCAAAAGTGATCGTGTGCCCGATCTCCGCGAACCTCCGGCCGAGCGTTGCCCCGACATTTCCTGCCCCAATGATTGCTATCTTCATCTTTATTCTCCCAGTGCCTGAATTATCAACCGGGCCGTCTCGCCGCCCGAAAAGTTCTGTTGTCCGGTGATCAGGTTACCATCGCGGACCGCAAAACCGCGCCACATCCCTGCCTGAATGTAGTTTGCGCCGATCTCGTTCATCGCATCCTCGACCCGCCAGGGCATAATGTGCTGGCCCTCAAGCAGCATTCCGTAATCCCACACGGCCTGGTCGGCAAAGTCCTCTTCCACGTTTGCAAAGCCGGTGACCGTTTTGCCCTTCGCCAGATGCTCGCCGTTCGAGAGCTTTGCAAACTTGAGGATCGCTACACCGTGGCAAAGTGCCGCCGCGATCTTTCCTGCTTCATAGAAATCGACGAACTTCCCGTGAAGCTCCGTCGCCTTTTCGAACGTGAACATCGGTGCCTGCCCGCCGGCGATGACGATCGCATCAAAATCGGCTACGTTTATCTCGCTGACACTTTTCGTCTCCTCGACCAGAGCTGCCAGCGAGGGCGTATTGATAAAGCCCATCGTTATCAGGTCCGAGGCCGAGTAGCCGCTCGGATCGCGTGGGTCGCTCATCGCGTCCGCCTCGCACCGCCCGCCCGCGGGTGAAAAGATCTCAACCTCGTAGCCCTTTTCCGTCATCTCGTAATATGGGTGCGTAAGCTCCGACCACCAGAAGCCGACCGGCCAGCCCGTCGTATCCGAAACGGCCGGATTTGCTATCACGATCGCGACCCGTTTCGGCCGCGAGGGGGTAACTGCGTTTGCATCTTTCAAGCTCATTGAATATCCTCCTTGACTGTCTGAGATAGTATTACCTGCTCGGGGCGATACCATCCAAATAGATAGTATGAAGAAGAAATGTGACGAAGTTCAGCTCGGCTTTTGCCCTGTCGAAGCCAGCATCGAGATGCTCAGCGGAAAGTGGAAGGGCCGCATTCTCTGGAAGCTCTACAACACCCCGACTATGCGGTTCGGCGAGCTCCGCCGTTCGCTCGGCGCCATCACCGAAAAGATGCTCTCGCAGCAGCTCCGCGAGCTTGAATCGCTCGGCCTCGTCAAGCGAAACGTTTATCGCGAGGTGCCGCCAAAGGTCGAGTATTCGCTTACCGATTTCGGCCGCTCCATCGGCCCGATCCTCGATAAATTTGCCGAGTGGGGCGTCGCAAACCTCCGTAAGGTGAAAGCACTCTCCAAAACCGCCTAACACAAACTGTACAAATTGGAGCGGCAAACCCTGCATAGTCAAAGCCTTGCGATGAGAGCTTTGACTTGCACAATTGATGTAGAATGCGTTCAGAGTCGTAATCTCGGTTTTTACACATAGTTTGAAATGTTCTTGCAGAAACCCAACTGATAGGTTATTATTCTTATGCCAACCGTGCTTCGGACAGATGGCTTTTCTTTTCGGATCAGGACGAGGGACCACGGGCCGCCGCATGTCCATGTTTTCCATGGCGGAGACGAGGTTGTGATCCTTCTCGGCGATGATGTCGAACTGCCCTCTATCAGAGATATTAGGGGGATGCCGCTGAGGCGAATGCGTGCCGCGCTCGAACTAGCAGCTCTAAATCAGGAATTTTTACTGGATGAGTGGAAGAAAATTTACGAATGAAAGTTGATAAACAAGCAATTAGCGACGCCGAGTTTAGACGACAAATAGAAGCAGCTAAAGAACGCCAGGTTACCGAGCCGGCTGCATCTTCGGCATACTATAAAAAGGGTCAGATCCATATTCACCTAGCTTCCGGATGGCATTTTTCATTTCCGCCGGGTCGCTTGCGAGAATTCAAAAAAGCAACGGAACGCGATCTGAAAAAGATCGGGCTAGTCGGAAAATATACGCTTTC
>CAZGLZ010000183.1:0-3944 GCA_964526245.1 uncultured Chloracidobacterium sp.
ATGTTCTCTTTGTTGATCATGGTGTTATGCGTACGAGTGAAGCCCGGGCAGCAAATAGCTTACACCGAGATACGTAAAAATGATGAATAGAAATGCAACGATCGCGAAGTATGCCGACCGCCGGCCCTGCCAACCATAAGTTACTCGCGAATGGAGGAACCCGGCATAGGTCAGCCACGCGACCAGAGCACCTGTTTCTTTGGCGTCCCAACCCCAGTATCGCCCCCAGGATTCATTCGCCCACACGGCTCCGGTTATGAGCAGCAATGCTAAACCTGCAAATGTTATGCCGCCGAGTTTGTACATCAGCCCGTCCAGTATGGCCGCGGCTGGAAGTGACTCGCGGATCCGGTCCGGCTTGGCGGCCATCAGCACGATAAAGAACGTTCCGGTAAAGGCGGTTATCAAAGCCGCGAGCTCGACCGGGTTTGCGTTAAGGCTCAACCGCAGCGAATCGCTGTTCTGGCGGATCCAGGTGTCGGCCATGCCGGCAATCTGCATCGCCGGAACTGTCGCGATCTGCTGCGACGTCGCACCTTGCTGCTGAAGCATCCAGATGCCGAAGCGTTCGTACTGCTCAGGAGCGATCCGCGAAACGACGTTCGTAAGCGTCCGTACCTGATATACGAGCATCCCTATCGCGGCACCCTGAGCGACTAGCGAGGCGGCCATCAGCCCAAGGCCGATATGCTGCTCCCTCTTTCTGCCACTGGAAATAAACGAAGCCCACGCCCCGAGCGAGGCCAGCAACAGAACAGCAGCGGCGACGATCAGCCAGCCGACGTAGGGAAGATCGGCACGCAGCGGGATCGATGCACGCGAGGTCCCGACAAAAACAGAAGACGCGTAGGTAGCGAAAGTGTCAAAAGAAAAAACACCGAAACGCGATATGGTCGCGAAGACCCCGAGCACGAACGCGGCGTTCCAAAATGCCATCTTCTCTGGACGTAACCCGTCCTTCAATAGATAAAGAACCGCAACAGCGAAACAAACCAGCCCGACACCATATGCGATCGAAGCTACCCCAACATGTATCGGCCGCCAATATGAATCGAGCACCGGCGGCAGGTCAACGAACTCGCCGCCGATGAAGCGGGCGAGGACAAGGATTATCGCCGCCAGCGGGAGCGCGATCGCGGCTATACCGCGAAGCTCGCGTCGGCGCATCACGATCAGCGTTGTCACACCGGCACCGAACGCGAACGCAAGGCTTAGGTCGTAGAGATTCGCGAACGGCACATAGCGAAAAAGCCAAGGCATCTCCGCAGCCGAGCGGCCCTGCGACTGAAATATCGCCAATTCACGATCATAAGCAGCGACCCAGCGGACAAGCCAGCTTGCCAGGTTGAGCGCAACACCGATCCCGGCCGCCCAAAGCCCGAGACGCTCGGCAAAGCGGAATGGAGCATAGAAATTGGTCAGGTAGAAGATCGCAGCGGTCAGATACGCTGCGAGGGCAAGAATCATTAAAGCCTCATCGCCGATGAACCGCTCGCCGCCGATTGCGAACCGAAGGCCGAAGATGGCCGCCGCTGCCGTCATCGCGATCAGGAAAGGCATGTGCCCCTGAACGCCTTTCGTTCTGCTCGCGGGCTCAACCGCGGCTGCCGCCTGCGGATAAGTGATCGAGTGTCCGTTCATTCCCTTTCCTCCCTGACGCCTTCAACACTGCGCATCAGCTCATCAAACTGTTCATCAAATCCGTTCGGGTTACGGTTCGTGTGCCCGCCGAATGTTACCTCGGAGTTTCCGTCCGCACCCTTTTCGACCGCCGCCCAAACCCGTCGGTGCGAGAAGCCAAACACCCCGGCAAGCGTAAGCGTCAGCAATCCAAATCCGATATAGACCACTGTCGAGCCCGGATCACGCTGGACGGCAAGAACATGCTGGTGTGAGACGCGTTCGAAATCAAGCATCCGAAATGTGTAACCGCCGTAGGGCTTCTTTGCGGCGGGAATGTCCGCCATCTCCGGCCCAAACACGGTCGCCGTCTCAAGTCCGCCACCCCGCGGAGCAACATGAATGATCGCTGCCGGATTGGGATAAGAGGTCGTATCCTCGTTCGGGTCCTCGGGCCCAATGACGAAATCCCCGCGAAACTCGCTGAATATCAGTTTCGTCCCATCCGCAAGCTGATGCGTCCCGTCGCGCTCGAGTGTGACCTCTTCGGTTGACCGGGTCGAAGCATTCGTGACAGCCATTCGAACGGTTCGTGCCCGCCCGATCGGTACAAAGCTCGCCTGAAAAAAGCGATAGCCGCGGTGATCGTATGGCCGGTTCATCCCGACCTCAGCAGTGTGGACGCCCGTCTCGTCGCGGATGGTGAACCGCGTTATCCAGTCGATGGTATTATTGGCCGTCAGCGGCCCGTCGTGGCGGATCAGCCTCTGCTCGATGTCTGTGCAGGTAACCTCGAAGGGAAGCTGCTTAGTTATCTGCCGCATCCGGTCGAGGTCAAAAGCCGTGTCAAAGATGAGATTCGTCGTTTGGCCCGGATAAAGCGGAAGGTTGCCGTTGCTTCCGAGTTGGGCCGTCAGGAATCCGCCGAGAAAGATGGTCAGCAACGCCACGTGAACGGCGCAAAAAGCAAGCCTGTTCCATCTGCCCTTTTCGGCAAAGAAGTATGTGATCCGTTTTCGTTCGCTGCGAACCGGCTTTCCCCAGCCGGCCTTCATGAATGCGTTCTCGATCGCCGCCGCCGCGTCGTCAGGTGCCGCCCCGAGCGTTACCGACGCCGAGTTCCTTTGCTCGCGTAGCCAGCGAAGCGGAACCGTCGAGGCCGGCCGCGAAAAATAGGGCAGTATCTTTGGCAGACGGTCGAGCGTTGAAATGATTATGTTCAGCGAAAGAGCGGCGAGCAGGGCATTGAAATACCATGCGTAGTAGATATTGAAAAAGCCGAGAGAACCATAAACCGTTCTCTGTGCCGGCGTTAGTTCGGCATAATACTCCGAAAAGCCATCGACATTTTGCTGCATCACCAGCATGCCGATAGTACACGCCGCCCCTAGAAGGACCAGGAGCACAATTCCGACACGAACCGACCCCGCAAACTTCAAAACCTTGTCCAAGGTTCCGCGGCGAAGCCGAACTTCGCCGACCGCTCCTATCGGTTCCGCGTTCTGGACTGCAGGTAAACTCATTTGTTCTCCGGATGTGAGGGCAAGGCCCTTTATGGCATCAATGGGCTTGTGGCAAGCCTCGTGCCGTTGATGCATTTTGCCAGGATCCGGCCCCGGACTGCAGAAAAACACGTGAGGCTGACGGAATTGCTGCGAAGTTTCTCGCAGGCAAGTTTAATCGCCGGCCTTTCCGGCGGATGTGACCTTCGTCACATTAACGCCGCGTTATAGCGATTAGAATGACGTGGCTTGCGCTTTCCAATAAGTCTGCCTCTCGAGGCGAACCGATGAACAGGACCGGACGCGAACTTAGGTTGAAGCTATTCGCCGCTGCACTCTGTGCGGCAGCGGGATTTATCCTGTTCGCGCTCATCGGCCCGGCGAGGGCGATCCATGGCTCGCCGCTCGAAACACCTGAAGCCTCTCCGCAGGCAAAGTACTCGACATTTTCACACGATGTTTCGGCACACAAGATGGACTGCTCGAAGTGCCACAACTTCCCGTCGAAGAACTGGAAAGCGGTCAGGCCGGCGGACAATGCGTTCCCGGACATAACCGAATACCCGAGCCACGCTTCGTGTATCAATTGCCATCGCCAGCAGTTCTTTCGCGGCGCACGCCCGCAGATCTGTACCATCTGCCATACGAATCCCGGCCCGCGAAACAGCACTCGCCATCCCTTCCCAAATCCGCGTGAGGTTTTTGACGCTTCTCCGAAGGGCAAGGACGCAGAATCGGACTTCGACATCAATTTCCCGCACTCGACCCACGTCGATATCGTCTCCGAGCTTCGGCCGCAGGCGGTCGAATTCGTCCGTGCCG
>CAZGLZ010000184.1:0-3943 GCA_964526245.1 uncultured Chloracidobacterium sp.
GTCAAAGAAACGGAAACAGGCGACCGACGCGAACTTGTTGACCTGCCCGAGAATCTGCCATTTTGGAACCGCATAAACGCCCGCGGCGAGATCTGCATCGGGCAAAAGTGCCCGGACTTTGAGCCTTGTTTTATCACCAGGATGCGGAACAGGGCCGAGGCGGCGGACGTCGTCGTCGTAAACCATCACCTCTTTTTCGCCGACCTGAACGTCCGCGGAAACCAGTTTGGGAAGGTGCTGCCGGACTACGGGGCCGTTATCTTTGACGAGGCGCACCTGATCGAAGACATAGCATCGGACTATTTCGGATTTCAGGTCTCGAATTTTCAGCTCGATGAGCTGGTCCGCGATATCGACGGGCTGCCGATCCACGACCCGGTCGTGACGCGTGAGCTGACAAAGCTCGCGGCTAAGGTCTCCGGGCTCGCGGAGACCTTCTGGATGCGTTTCTCGCAGGCTAAATTTGACGGACGATACCCGCTCCTGCCGGATGCTTTCGTTTACCGGAACAGCGTCGGCGGAACCGAACCGACGGCACTCGGCGAGGCTTACGAGGCACTTGACGCGGCGCTCAAATCGCTTGAGAAGGAGACCGACGGATTCGCCGCCGATATGCCGGAGGCCGATAGCCTTTTGAAGCGAACTCGCCAAGCGCGGTTCGACCTAGAATTTATCGCCACGCAGACCGAGCGTAATTTCGTTTACTGGGTCGAGCGGCGAGGGAAGGGGATTTACCTGAGGGCTTCGCCGGTCGATGTTTCGGAACTGCTGCGTGAGAAGCTTTTCGACAAGGTCGAGACGTGCGTTCTGACCTCGGCAACGCTTTCGAGCGGTGGCTCGTTCAACTTCGTTCGCGAACGGCTTGGGCTCGACACCGCAAAGACCAATGCTTTTACGGCACCCTCGTCGTTTGACCACGAGCGGCAGGCAGTTCTTTATCTCCCTAAGGCGATGCCGGACCCGCGTTCGAATGAGTTTACCCAGCTTGCGGCCGGCGAGATCGTCAAGATCCTGCAGGTGACGAGCGGCCACGCGTTTGTGCTTTGTACGAGCAATTTCTCGATGAACGCTCTTTATGAAATTGTCTCGTCGCGGGTGAGTTTTCCGTGTTTCGTCCAGGGTTCAATGTCAAAGGCCGGAATTCTCGACCGTTTTCGGACGACGAAGAACGCTGTGCTATTCGCGACGGCAAGTTTCTGGCAAGGCGTGGATGTCCAGGGCGATCAACTCTCTTGCGTCATCATCGACAAGCTGCCGTTTGCCGTACCGAGCGACCCGATAGTCGCGGCTAGGTCGAGATTCATCGACGAACAGGGTGGCCGTTCATTCACCGACTACAGCATCCCGCAGGCCGTCATCACCCTAAAGCAGGGAATCGGCCGGCTGATCCGCAGCCGAACCGACCGCGGCGTTATCGCCATTCTCGACCCGCGGCTTCGCACAAAACCCTATGGCCGCCAATTCCTCGAAAGCCTCCCCCGAATGCGGATCGTCTCCGACCCCGAGCAGATCAAGGGAGTTCTCTATCCCCAATAAAAAAGGACCGCCCGAAGGCGATCCAAAAATGACCCTTCGCAAAGGCCATCAATTTTCAGCGACAAGCGTCACATTAAGAACGTCATCCCCAACGTTCAAAACAACAGGCAAAAAAACATTCCCCTTCGAAGCAACCGACAGTATCTGAGTTGAGCCTGCACGGACGCCTTCGATCACAAAGTGGCCGAATTGGTTTGTAGTTGCGATGAGGGTAGTGCCTTTCTCATCGGTAAGCACGATCTGAGCATTCCTGACCGGCTCACCATTAGGCGCAAAGGCAGTTCCGCCGACGGTAACACCGGCTGAGGTCGGCTCTAGTTCGCCAACGAACGTCACGGAACCGTTTTGAAGATTCGCAACAGGATCGGTCGGGCCATCTTCATTAAAGAAAAAGTCACCAAAATTGAGCGGTGAAACAGACCCGACACCGCCAAGCCGCTGGAAATTGAAATTGATCAGTGGCCCCGAACCTGAGAGCGGAGCTATAGAGAATACGAAATAAGTGATCGTCGAGGTGTTCGGAAAGATGTTGCAAACGACGCTTGCTCCGGCACTAAGTGTTCCGGCACTCGAGCAACCGGCGTTCGGGCCGACAGGTTGAATTACTGCCGGATCGAAAACGATCTCACCGCGGTAACCCAAGATATTGAGCCCGGTGAGGTCGGTTGACTGCATGGAGACGGTGAAATTCGTTGTGTTCACTGCATCCAGCACGAGCGTTGGGAGGGTCAGTGTCGCGTCGGCTCCGAGCTTTTCCTGAGCGACGCGCGATCTTTCCGCGATTTGCCCGGTGGCTCCGAGCGGGAACGCCGTAAGGATAGCGATCAGCAAAATGTAGGTAGAAATTCTCATAGATCTTTCCTTGCTTGTTAGGGCGTGGGCCGGGAAGAGTCCGAAGTTCGAACTCCTACCGGCCCGGTCATTTCGCCTTATTGGTCGGCGATCATTTCAACGCCGTTCAATCCGGACGACAAGGTGATTGTCCTCGGAGCAAACGTGCGTTCGCGAGCGGCGGCGGTCAACGTCACCGCCTGGCCGGCAATGATGTCGGCAAACTCGAAGTACCCGAAGGAGTTCGAGAGCGCCGTCCGCGAGAGGCCGGCCGCGTCGGTCAGCGTGATCATCCCGCCGCGAACCGGCTCACCGGCCGGAGTTACAAGACGGCCACGGAGGGTCGCATCAGCTGCCGCCTCAACGACCTCGAGTGAACCGTTCTTGGCTTCGGTCCTGATGTTGCCCTCATTGAAGATGAAGGTATTCATCGTCAAAGGAGTGCTCGAGCCTACTTCGCCGTGAACATCGAAATTCAGCCGGAGCAGGACGCCTTCGCCCGTCGCTGGTGCTGCACCGTAAACGGCGACGCGAAGCAATCCGGACTCTGCCGAGTTGAAGACGACCGTCATATCCGAGCTGACGGAGTTCTCAATATCGGCGGCAAGCTCGGCCGGCGAGATGACCTTCGGATCGAAGCCGACCTCGAAGCGATAGGCGATCACACCGCGGCCACTGACATCGCTAACGACGACCGGAATGCTCAGGCCGGCGTTTCGTGCAGCCTTTCCGGTTGGCAAAAGCACTTTCACGGCTTCCGTTTCGACTCCAGGAACGCCGCCGAAGTCGGGAGCAAAGCCCGGCCCGAGAGGATTCCAGTTGCCCGTAACGTCGCCCATAAGGATCGCACTATAATCCTGGTTCACCTGATTGGTCTCGGCATTGGCATAGTTGCGGCTTGCTGGCAGGAAACGCCATGAGCCGGTGATGCCCGGATTCGGAATTCCGATCGACCACTGCGCGATATACGCAGCATCGAGCGGTGAGACCGTTCCGTTGTTCGTCACATCCGCGGCGATCAACTGGTTCGAGTTCAGCGTTATGAAGCCCGCACCGAATTGAGCGATCAAGGCCGAATCCGTGGGACTGATACCGTTGAGAGTTGCGATCGGCTGCGGAGCCCGCGAGGGCGTGACCGTGTAAGCACCTGTGCCGAGTCCGCTAAGCGTGTAATCGCCATTGGCATCGGTCACATCATTTGTCGGAACCGAACCCGCTGCCGAAACCGTTGCATTCGGCACCGGAGTCAAGACCGGAGCATTTGCGTAGGTGATGCGCCCGCTGATATCTGCCGAGATGATGGTCAGATCGCCATTGGACGTCGTTGAGCACGGAACACCTTCGTTGAAGCTAAAGCTCGAGATGTTGATCGGGCTCACCGATCCGATCGGCCCGTTGGCAAAGAACCGGAGGTTCAGCAGCGTTCCTGAGCCGCTTGGCGGTGTTGTGCCAAATGTGAAGATCACAAGCTGGCCGGGTGTGCCGCTATTGATGGTCACGCTGAATCCATTGCTGAGCGTACCCACCTGGTCGAAGCCGACGTAGGTGAATGCCGCAGAGTTGTACGTGATGGTCG
>CAZGLZ010000185.1:0-3783 GCA_964526245.1 uncultured Chloracidobacterium sp.
CCCTATTACAATGTGCTGCTTTGCCAGCATTACTATTACGACAAAAAATGGAGCGAGGCATTAAGGCACTGTGAGTTGTCTCAAACCATTGAGCCCGATTATTTTCTCGCCAAAAAGTGGATCTATTGGGTCAACGTAAAGCAAGGAAGATGGGACCGCGTCCGCGAGATCACATTCGGCAAGATAAGCGACGCTGAGGCCCTTCGCAATCCGCTCTCGCGGCCGCTCGTCATCGGCGACCCTCGCGGCTTTTGGCAGGCGAATCTCGAAGACCGGCTCCGCGACCAAAACAAGCGCTACAGCCCGGTCGCGATCGCAAACTATTACGCGATGCTCGGCGACAAAGAGAAGACGCTCGAATTTCTCGAAAAAGCGGTCGAGGCCGATCCGGAGCAGGCAAAGTTCATCAACCCGGATCCGATTTTCGACCTCGTGAGAAACGATCCGCGATTCAACGAACTGATGAAACGGCTCGGCGTGGCAACCGACAACAACCGAAGCGAGCCAACTCGATCGACCGGAATCAATTGAAAAAGCGTCCCCGCATCGAGGACGCTTTTTTCTTTCGAACTTTATCAGGCTTCAGCGTTTCGTCAGGTAATTCAATGCCATCGAGGCGATGTCGTCCATTGCCGAGCCGTCGCGGTCGCTGTCGAGCATGGAGGAAGCCATATCCATCATCGCGTTCCCGCTCGATTGCGGTGCGGCCGCCGATTGCCCGCCTAGCAACCCGCCAAGTAAGCCGCCGAGCCCATCTGCCCCGATTCCCTGCTGCTGCTTTTGCTGGCCGAGATAGCCCATCACGAGCGGTGCGAGCATCATCAGGATCTGCGCCACCTGGCCCATATTTAGCCCCGTATTGTTGCTAACCTGTTCGACCACCGGCCCCTGATTATTGCCAAGAATGTGGCCAAGGATGCCGCCGGCGTCGAGTTGTTTCGGGGTTGGCTCGGGCGTCTGGAGTTGGCCGAGGATCATGCTTCCGAGCCCGCCGAGATTGCCGAGAATACTGCCGTCGTGGTCGCGTTCAAGCGCCTGATCAAGGCTCTGTGCTCCTTGCGGGTCGGCCGCGTTGTTCGCCAGCCCGCCGATTATCGCCGGAAGCGCCATCTGAATTGCCGAGTTCACCAGCGAAGGCTCGGCCCCAACCGTGTTGCTTATCTCGCCGAGTGCCGCGTTGCCCTGATCCTGCCCGAGCAGGTCCTGTAATGAAAGCATTATCCTTGTCCCCCTTTTTGAACCTGGTTTGAAAAGTCTTTGTAAACTGTAGGAAGATACTAGCAGAGTCCTGCGTTTCGGGGCAAAGTTTTTTTCTTCGCGAGTGCCTTTCATAATCTCATCGCATCGTCTTCGTATCCTCGCCGCGGTATTGATCGCGGTCGCGGGCTCGTTTATTGCTGCCTGCTCGAAAACGGCCTCGAATTATCAATTCTGGCGTGTCTCGACCGCCTATTCGTTTGAAAACAAGCTCGCCGAGCCGTTCGGCATCGCCTTCCGCCAAGGCCGTGTTTACGTAACCGATGGCCACAACGGCGAGGTCCGGTCCTTTATTCCCGGCGATGGCGAAGTCTCGACAATTAAAGGCTTTGACACGCCTTCAGGGATCGCGATCGGCACAGGTGGCGAGGTTGTCGTCGCCGATCCCGGCACGAATACGATCAAGCAATTCACATTTGGCAAAGAGCCGTCCGATATCGCGGGTCGAGCCAATGTCCGCGGCTTTGCCGATGGGCCGGCGGCCGAAGCTCTCTTCAATGGCCCGACCGGCGTCGCCGTTTTCCCGGATGGCCGCGTCGCCGTCGCCGATACTTACAACGACCGCATCCGCATCATCGAGAACGGCTTTGTCCGGACGCTCGCCGGCGGCGAACGCGGGTTTGCCGATGGGCTCGCGGCACGCTTTGACACGCCGCTTGGCATCGCGGTCTGGCGCGGAGATAAGCTGCTCGTCGCAGATTCCGGCAATCGGCGGATCCGTGTCGTCGAGCCCGATGGCAGCGTCTTGACGCTCGCCGGAGACGGCGGCTACGAGCTTCGCGATGGGTTGCCTGCGTCCGCTTCGTTGGTTGGCCCTGTTGCGGTAACGGCCGATGAAGAAGGCCGCATCTTCATCGCCGATGGCAACGCGATTCGGACGATCGGCCTTCGTTCCTTTCCGTATCTCGAAACCATCGCGGGCGGCGAACGCGGCCTCACTGACAGCACGCCCCCATTCGCTCGATTTAATCGCCCTTCGGGACTCGCTTTGCTCGGCCGCACTTTGTTCATCGCCGATAGCGACAACGCCGCGATCAGGATCGTCCATGCCGAGAAGGCCGAAACGGGCCTGACGATTTCGCCCAACACCCAGCCGTTGACCGCCGCAGAATTTCGCTCTCTCCAGCCCGGCCGCTGGCCTTACGACCCGCCCGAGCGGACACGCGAGATCGCCGGCACGCTCGGCGAGATCCGCGGCGAGATCATCGACCAGACCTCCGAGGCGTGGTTCCACAACGGGCTCGATATCCCCGGTGCCTACGGCGAAACGGCGACGTTCATCCGCGATGAAAAAGTCCTCGACCCGCACGCCGCCGAGAACTTCGGCACGCTGCGTGAACTTCTCAGAATGCCGACCATCGGCTACGTCCACATCCGACTTGGCCGCGGCTCGGACGAAAGCCGTTACGATGACCCGCGGTTCCTTTTCGAACTCGATCCCGCTTCGGGCAAACCCGTCTCTGTTCGCGTTCCGCGCGGTGCGAAGTTCAAAGCCGGCGAGCCCATCGGGACGCTCAACGCAATGAACCACGTCCACCTCATCGCCGGCCGGCCCGGTGCCGAAATGAACGCGCTTGACGCCCTCGTGCTGCCCGGCGTTTCCGACTCGATCGCCCCAGTGATCGAGGAAATTCGGCTCTTTGATGAGATCTGGATTGAGATCCCGGCCGGCACGGCCCTAACCGGTAAGACTCGCGTCGTCGCGAAGGTTTACGACCGAAAGGACGGCAACGCCGAGCGCCGACGCCTCGCCCCCTATCGTCTCTCTTACGAACTGATCCCGGCCGCCGCGGCCGCCGATGCTACAAATTCAAAGCCGAACGCCTGGACCATCTCATTCGAGAAAATGCCCTCGCATCGCGCCGTTAAATTTGCCTACGCACCCGGCAGCCGCTCCGGAGCGACCGGCGAGACGATCTTCAATTTTGCCGTAACAAATAGCGTCGATGGCGACCAGTTCAGCGAAGGCTTCATCGACCCCGCCACGCTCCCGCCCGGTAGATACACGCTCCGCGTTTTCGCCGCCGACTTTTTCGGCAACACCACCCAAAAAGACATCCCCGTCTCTCTCGGGCAATAGTTCGTTCCAAAGCTGGCGGGAATGGCTTGTTTTCCGGAAGCGAAACGATCAGAGAACGGCTTTCAGGGCTTGGCCGGTGTGGCTTTTGCGGATGCGGGCGACCTCTTCGGGCGTGCCGGTCGCGACGACGCGGCCGCCTCCGGAGCCGCCCTCGGGGCCGAGGTCGATTATGTAGTCGGCGGATTTTATGACGTCGAGGTGATGCTCGATGACGATCACCGTGTTACCGGTATCGACCAGCTTTTGCAGCACGTCGAGCAGCTTATGCACGTCGGCAAAGTGCAGCCCGGTCGTTGGTTCGTCGAGGATGTAAATGGTCTTCCCGGTCGCGCGTTTTGAGAGTTCCTTGGCGAGCTTTATCCGCTGTGCCTCGCCGCCGGAAAGTGTCGTTGAGGATTGCCCGATCTGGATATAGCCTAGCCCGACGTCGATCAGCGTCTCGAGCT
>CAZGLZ010000186.1:0-3679 GCA_964526245.1 uncultured Chloracidobacterium sp.
AGAACTTCGAGCCCTCGCTCGATATACTGGAAACGCTTGCTCGCGATGTGATGGTCCTGGCCGCGGGCGGCTCGGGAATGATAGCAAATCCTGATATCACCGACGAACTCGGCGAGATAGCCGAGGCCGCCGGTGCACGCCGGGCGGCGGAATGGATAACAGCCATCGAGGAAACGCGGACGGCCCTCAACGTAAATCTCAATAAGAAGATTGCCGCCGATTCATTGTTCGTTCGTTTTGCCGGGGCGTAGGCCGGCGGGAGCTTTAAGAAAGAAGTGGAGACTGCTCAGAATAGTATCGACACTGGGCTTGCGACGAAGAACGAGCGCGTGCTTGCAGGTGTCGGCTTTGGCGCAATGTCGCTCGGCGTCGGGCTTGTCCGGTACATCGATCCGACGAGTTCTTCGAGCTTTCTGCCGGCCTGCCCGCTCTATAAAACGACCGGATTTGCCTGCCCGGGCTGCGGGCTGACGCGTGGATTTCACCGGCTCTTTCACGGGGACGTGATCGGGGCACTCGACTTCAATGCAATGATCCCGGTCTTTGTCCTGATCTTCGGTTTCTTTTATCTTTCGCTTTTTCTGGTGATGGTCCGCGGG
The DNA here is from genome assembly GCA_964526245.1 of uncultured Chloracidobacterium sp. Taxonomy (GTDB): domain Bacteria; phylum Acidobacteriota; class Blastocatellia; order Pyrinomonadales; family Pyrinomonadaceae; genus OLB17. The sequence goes on from CAZGLZ010000186.1 coordinate 600, forward strand.
CGGTCGTTCCCCAAGTGGTCGCTCTCGCTCCCGGCGATATGGGGTTTGCTTGTGCTCCTGCTGGTCTTCGGGTTCGTCAGGAACTTGCCGTATTATCCGTTCAACATCTTGTTTCCCTAATCTGATGAAGTTTTTTGGTCTCCTATACATCCCAACGCTTCTTATCCTGATGTCTATTCTTTCAGGGTGTAATAGCAATTCTGAGATCGAAAAAATTGCCGCTGCACGAAAGTCTGTCGTTAGTCTGAGTCTGCGATTGAGCGACGGACGGGTGTTTAAACAAAACATGGGTACAGGCTTCTTCATTGCGAAAGACCGGCTGCTTACTGCTGACCATGTTGTAAGTTCAATTGAGCGAGTGACCGGTGCATTTCCTGAGGGAGATGTGAGGACAGTGGCCGAGAAGTTTTCTGAAGATGGCGAGACAGTAGCGGTTCTTCCAGTTCGGGTCATAGGTCGCGATTCGGCAAACGACATTGCTCTGCTTTCTGTCGATACGACGTATGTAAGCGATAGCTGGAAGAAATTGGATATTGTTCCAATGTCAATATCGGACGAGAAGATCTCTGTTGGTTCGCGAATCGCCCTGACTGGCTACTTTCAGGAGCACTTGCAGCCTTTTACATCGATCGGGACTGTCGGGCAATTCGGTACGGCTGCGATGGATGGCGGTGCAACGATCCCAAATGCGATCTATTGCGACCTAACCACGCTTCCGGGAAATAGTGGAGGTCCATTGATCTCGCTCGAAACGGGAAAAGCCGTTGGCATGAACATTCGTGTTGTAACACAAGGAGATGGCCGAGTGAGGGTGAATATTGCGGTGCCGGCCAAGGCAATGAACGAACTGATCTCAAAGCATAAGTAGATTCTTTCCCCACGCATGAGCAGAAAGCTATGCTTATTTCTCAACAATTGAGTTCACAATTTCCTGACTAAAAGCGTGTGAGCTTGCCCCTTCCGTTCGGAGCAACTCGACCTCTTTGACGAATTCTTCAACGATGTCCTCGCCGGCGACTCGTCGCATTGGGACGCCGTCTTTGAAGATCATTCCGACATTGCGGCCAAAGGTGATCCCGAGCTGCGAGTCGTGTGCCTCGCCGGGGCCGTTTACAGCACAGCCCATAATTGAAAGATGGAGCGGTTCCTCGACGTGGGCAAGGCGGCGTTCGACCTCGGTGACGATCTCTACAAAGTTATCGATATCCAGCCGGCCGCAGGTCGGGCAGGCGACGACCGTGACGCCGCGTTTGCGAAGCTCGAGCGATTTGAGGATCTCCCAACCGACGCGGACTTCTTCGTGCGGCTCGGCGGCGAGCGAAACGCGGATCGTGTCGCCGATGCCGTCGTGGAGCAAAATGCCGAGCCCGATGGCGGATTTGATGGTGCCGCCGAAGGGCGTTCCAGCTTCGGTCACGCCGAGGTGAAGCGGGTAATCGACCTTGGTGGCCATCAGCCGATAGGCCTCGACCATGCGGTTCACGTCCGAAGCCTTGAGCGAAATGATGATGTTGCCGAAACCGAGGTCTTCGAGAATGCGGACGTGCCGCATGCCGCTTTCGACCATCGCTTCGGGCGTTGCGGTGCCGTATTTTTTGAGAAGATCTTTCTCGAGCGAGCCGCCATTGACGCCAATTCGGATCGGGACGTTCTGTGCCTCGGCGGCACGGACGACCTCGCGGACGCGGTCGATGTGGCCGATGTTGCCGGGATTGATGCGGAGCTTATCGACGCCGGCCTCGAGGGCCTTAAGGGCAAGTTTGTAATGGAAATGGATGTCGGCAACGAGCGGCACATCGGTCCGCTTGCGGATCTCCTTGAGCGCGGCGGCCGCATCGTCATCCGGCACGGCGACGCGGACGATCTCGCAGCCGGCCTCGACCATCTGTTCGATCTGCCGGACGGTTCCGTCAACGTCGGTCGTATCGGTCTTGGTCATTGACTGGACCGTGACGGGAGCACCGCCGCCGATCTGGATATCACGTATCTTTACTGCCCTTGAAACTCTACTCATAAAAGCCGGGAGCACTCACACTGTCAGTGATCTTCTCCACCGATCGGCCGGCTAAAGCCGGGACTCAAAACTAGAATAACTTCGAAATGTCCATATAGGTCACAAAGACCATCAGGAACAAGATGAACGCCAAACCGGCAAGCTGGATCTTCTCCTTGATCGCGAGCGAGAGCGTCGCGCCGAACCAGGACATCACCTTTTCAATGCCGAGGACCATTATCTGGCCGCCATCGAGGAGCGGGATCGGCAGCAGGTTGAAGATGCCGAGGCTGAGGCTAATCGCGGCGAGAAGCGACATCAGCTTGGCGAGCGTATCGCCGCCCTCGGTCGCGCTTGCAATGGTGCGGACTATGCCGACAGGTCCGGCGATGCCGGCATCTTGTACGGAACGCTGGCCGGAGAAGAGCTGGCCGAAGACCTTGCCGGTCATTACGAGCACCCGCATGTTTGCCTGATAGGCGTAGTTCGCCGCACCGAGCACACCGGTCGGCACGCGGGTCGTGATCACCGCCGCTCCGAAGCCGACTCCGATGCGGAAAATGCCGTCGCTATCCTGGCGGGCGGCGATGTCGATCTCTTTGCGTTCGCCGTTCCGCTCGATGGTCAGCTTGGCCGGAGCGTCCTTGTTCTCGCGTATCTGAAGCGTGAGCTCCTGCGAGTTGCGGACCGACTTTCCGTTAAAAGCGATGACCTTGTCGCCGGGCTCGAGCCCTGCCTGCTGTGCCGGGCTGCCCTCGACGATCGAGGTCGCCTGAACGGGTTCAACGCCCGCGTCCGGCACCATGCCGATATCGCCGATGCGGTTGCCGCCGATGCTTTCTGCGGTCGGTTTAACGGTCAGGTCAATCTGCTGCCCGCCGCGGTCCACCTTGAGCGGAAGTTCGCGGTCGGGCGAGATGGCGATGTTGTCGCGGACCTGTTCCCAGGTCGGGTTCTTTACGGTATCAACGCCGATGATGCGGTCGCCGGGCTTGATGCCTGCCTGGTCGGCGGCACCGCCGGGAGCGACCATTCCGACGATCGGTGCCGGCATTGAAGGAATGCCGTAGATCATCGCCGCACCGAA
>CAZGLZ010000187.1:0-3298 GCA_964526245.1 uncultured Chloracidobacterium sp.
TCGTGCCGAACAACAGCGAGCCGGATGTCCGGGCTTATACCGATGAAGAAGCTCTGGCATGCTCGCTCGAGAACCCGGAAGCCTGCGAGGCATGTCAGTAGTTCTAATCGTATGAAGTCCGAGCAGATTCGAGAATTGTTCAGCAACTTCGAGGCGGCGGCAATCGAGTTTGACGGCGTTGAGTGTTGGAGTGCTCGCGAGCTACAAAGGCTGCTCGGATACAGCAAATGGGAGAACTTCGAAAAAGCGATCGGCAAGGCAAAGATCGCGTGCCTCAATGCAGGAGAAGTTGTTGAGAATCACTTTCCTGACGTCAGGAAGGTGATCGAAGCAGGCAAAGGCGCTCGACATGAGATCGGCGATTTCCTGCTCACTCGTTACGCCTGCTATCTTACGGCCCAGAACGGCGACAGCAGAAAGGAAGAGGTCGCGTTTGCACAGAATTATTTTGCAGTGCAAACCCGCCGTGCGGAGCTTGTCGAAAAGCGGCTTTTAGAAAATGAACGAGTAAAGGCACGTGAAAAGTTGAGCCAAACCGAGAAACAACTTTCTGGGGTGCTCTACGAAAGAGGTGTTGATAACAAAGGATTTGGGATCATTCGGTCGAAAGGGGATCAGGCTCTATTCAATCTCCCGACCGACAGGCTAAAGAGAAAGCTCGGGGTTCCTGCGAACCGGCCGGTTGCAGACTTTTTGCCGACAATAAGTATTAAGGCCAAGGACCTTTCGGCAGAAATGACCAGCCTGAATGTGCAAAGTAAGGACCTTCGCGGGCAAAGCCGCATCGAAAGAGAACATGTAGATAACAATAAAGCCGTCAGAAAAATGCTACGCGACCGAGGAATCGTGCCCGAGGAACTGCCGCCCGCAGAAGACGTTAAGAAAATAGAGCGGAAACTGAAGGCAGAAGAAAAGACGATCCTGAAGAAAAAGAAGAAATAGCTTTGTAGAGAAAAAGATATGTTGCTAGATCCTGGATTTAACCTCACACTTCGTCCGATGCAGTACCCGGACTTTTATGAAATGTACCGGAACGCCATTAAGAACACCTGGACCGTAGAGGAGGTGGACTTCTCGATGGATGTCACGGACCTGCGTGCCAAGATGACGCCGGCCGAGCGGCACCTGATCAATCGCCTTGTGGCGTTTTTTGCTACGGGCGATTCGATCGTTGCGAACAACCTGGTGCTCAACCTTTACAAGCACATCAATGCCCCGGAGGCTCGTATGTACCTCTCGCGGCAGCTTTATGAGGAGGCACTCCACGTGCAGTTTTATCTGACGCTGCTCGATACTTACATTCCAGAGCACAAGGAACGCGAGGCGGCATTTGCCGCGATCGAGAACATTCCGTCGATCCGCAAGAAAGGCGAGTTTTGCCTGAAATGGATAGATTCGATCAACGACCTGCAGACGCTTGAGACGAAAGACGATCGCCGCAAGTTCCTGCTCAATCTGATCTGCTTTGCGGCGTGCATCGAGGGGCTCTTCTTCTTTGCGGCGTTCGCTTATGTTTATTTCCTGCGGTCAAAGGGCTTGCTCCACGGGCTCGCCTCGGGGACGAACTGGGTCTTTCGCGACGAATCGTGCCATATGAACTTTGCGTTCGAGGTGGTCAAGAAAGTGCGAGCCGAAGAGCCGGACCTTTTTGATGCCGAGATGGAGCGGCAGGTCGCAATGATGCTTGATGAAGCGGTCGAGTGCGAGATGCAGTTTGCTGAGGACATCCTCTCGGGCGGCGTCGCTGGGCTTTCGGTCGCGGATATGAAGCAGTACCTGGAGTTCATCGCCGATCAACGGCTCGCGATGCTCGGCATCCCGAAGGTCTATAAGGCAAAGAACCCTTTCTCCTTCATGGACCTCCAGGACGTTCAGGAACTGACGAATTTCTTCGAACGCCGCGTCGCCGCCTACCAGGTCGCCGTCGCCGGCGAGGTAAGCTTCAGCGAAGCGTTCTAACCGCGGACCCCAAACGAGACGAAAACCCCGAGGTGCCAGCCCGCACTTCGGGGTTAATTATTTTCACGGTAGATGAAGAAAAGCGTGACGAAGTGGAACAGTGCGATCAGAAGGTTGCTAACGACCACCGGGTTGGATACGGTTCCGACAGCAAAGGGCGTGATGATCTTATAAATGACCTGTACAAGCAGAAGTGCCGCGACGAACTTCGGCTCGGTGCGCACCAGCAGGCCAAGCGACACCAGAGCGATAGCTATGTAAACCGAGAGCAAGATGCCGCGAGCCGCGGTCGCATCTCCGTAGCTTTCCCGTGCCCAAGCAGCGTCGGTCACGAGTCCAAAACAGACCGGTATCAAGACCGCAATGTTGAGCACGAGCGAGATGACGATCATCAGCTTCATGCCAGAGATTTCGCAATTCTAGGTAGTCCGGATTCGGCAAGCGGCCGGGTTGAAGGGCTTTATGCTGTTCGCGGATAGCGGCTGTTACTATTCGCCCTTGGCTAATGCTTCACGCCGGTTCCATTCGATGAAGCCGAGCGAGCCGACGTAGATGCCCTCGATGAGGAAATTGGCGGCGGCGAGGACCGAATCGCCCTCGACCATTCTTGCGGCAAAAATGATGCACAGCACTGCCCACGATGCATTGGCGATGGCAAGCGTAGAAATGAGGATGAGCGGCCGCGTCCGCCGGACGGCGAGCGAGAGTGAGAAAGCTCCGTAAGCCAGATGGACGCAGGCGTGGGCAATGACCCAGGACTGCGGCAGGCTATAGATCGGGGCGATGTAGCCGCTCAAGGCGGCGAGCAATATGCCCGTAAGAATTGCACCAAGGCAATCGACCCATAAAATATTTCTGTAAATGGATTCCATTCTATTGTCGCGAAAACAACTACCTTTTTCCGCTGGTCAGGCCCGACCTGCGGCCGGCGGTACCAATGGCAATGATAACAAAGCCGATGGCGGCCGGAAGCCAGACCCAGAGAAGTTCGGAGCCGATGACCCGCCAGCCGCGGAGGCCGAGAAACTCCGAGAGGCTGAGCGGCGAAACGACGATTACCCGCCACGGGAAGAACATTCGTTCGCTTGCATAGGGCCAGAGAAGCGCAACGCCGAGTCCGCCGGTCGTAAGCATATCAAGCAATCCGTGCGAGGCGGCCGAAACGAGCACGAAGAGAAATGTCGTGATCCGCTTTGCCCTGAGCCATGGAGCGATGAGGGTGATCAGAAAAGCGAGTACCACGGCAAACGCAAGCGAATGCGTGAACCCGCGGTGGCCAAAGTCGTTCGAATAGGCAATGTTCAGCCGAAACGCGATGACGTCAAGATCGGGTATGACA
>CAZGLZ010000187.1:3308-3654 GCA_964526245.1 uncultured Chloracidobacterium sp.
GGAATGATGTTCTTCCCAAGGCCAAAGCCAATGGCAAGCGGAACGGCGGGATGTGTGAAGATCGTGGGCATCGCCTTTTATGCATGCGATCGTGTTAGTTGCGAAATAAACCGAGCCAGCCGACTAGTCGGCTTTGCGATATCCGCGAAGTTTATCATATGTTGCGACCTGCTTTGCTGAGAGAAATTGCTTCATCTCGATGTGGGCGCTTAGATGTAAGGCGCGAAGCTCGCCCTGAAGCCGACTAACCTCATTTACGAGGTTTGTGAGGCTCTCGCGGTTCACGCTGCCCTCAGCAAAGGCACTGTTCAACTCGCCCTCTTTCTCGACAACGAGCTTTCCAAGC
>CAZGLZ010000188.1:0-3646 GCA_964526245.1 uncultured Chloracidobacterium sp.
AGGTGCTGATCGAGACCGGCATCGGCGAAAAATGGACCGAGAAAGAGACGAAGATGTATGGCATCTTCCGCGAGAAGCCATTCGCCCAGACGCTTTTTGAGAAAACAGGCTGCACGCCCGATGACATAACGATCGTCATCAATACTCACCTCCACTTTGACCACGCCGGCGGCAACACGATCGGATTGGAGGGCGGACACTCATGTCCGCATGAGCGTCGCTTCGACGCGAACACGCACGGGAACATCACGGACGACGGCGCCGCTGCGAGGGGCGTTGCGGACAGGAGTGTCCGCGCTCCGTGTCCGCAGTTCCAAAATGCCCGTTACTTGGTTTCGAAACGCGAGCTCGAACACGCGGAATCACCGCACGAACGTGACCGGGCAAGCTATTTACCCGAAAACTGGCGGCCGATGGTCGAGACCGGCCAGCTTGAACCCATGCCTGATGAATATGAACCGATTCCCGGCCTAAAGGTCCAAACCGTCCGCGGACATTCCGAAACAATGCAGACCTGGCGGCTCGACCGCGGCGGCAAAACTCTCTATGGCTTTGCTGACCTCATCCCGACCCGCCACCATCTACCGCTCCCTTGGATAATGGGCTACGACCTCTACCCGACCGAAACGCTGGCCTTCAAAAAAGAAATTCTCCCAAAAGCCGCAGCAGAAGGTTGGATCTGTCTTTTTTATCACGATTTTGACCATCCGCTTTGCTTGCTAGGTAGAAAAGGAGGCAGAATATTGTCCAATCCGATTGACTTAGGGGAAATATGAATTCTAAACCCATTTCGTCAACGATATTCGTCGCACTTTATCTCATGTTCGCGACGTCGGGTATTGCCCAGTCCAATGATGATCGCCTGCGAGCCCAGCAGCATCTCTCGACAGGAAATGTCCTGCTGCAGAAGGGAAATGTAGAGCAGGCCGCCGTCGAGTTTGGAAAGGTCATCGAGTTTCTGCCAAATCTCGCTATCGGCTACATCAATCGTGGACTTGCATATGCTTATTTGGGAAAACATGCCGAAGCTCTTGCGGACGCGGAGAAGGCACTTGCTGTCGCTGAAAATGGCCCGAGTCAAAAAGTCTATCAAGGAATGGCTCATCAAGTCAGGGGCCACGTCTTTTATTCTCAGCGAGAGTATCAGCGATCGATCGAGGCCTATTCCTCAGGGATCGAGCTTGAACCAGTGAATGCGAAGTATCACAACGGACGAGGACTTGCTTACATGGCCCTTGGAGAGTACGAGCAGGCCCTACGGGATTTCGGCAAGACAATTGAATTAGATCCAAAATTGGCTCAACCGTACGTTAATCGTTCGGTAGTTCACAGGAGGATGAAGGATAATGCTGCCGCCATTCGCGACCTTGATGTTGCCCTCTCTTTAGATCCGTCCAATGCTGGTGCTCTTAGCAATCGGGCTGCAAACTACCTTGACCTTAAGAAATACGATGAGGCCATCAGCGACTTCTCGAAAGCAATAGCTCTCGAACCAAAGTGGGAGTTCTTCTACAACCGTGGTCGGGCATACATGGACAAAGGTGACTTTCAACGGTCGATCGATGACAACACCGAAGCGATCAGACGTGGAGCCGACAGTTATAAGCCGCTGCATAATCGAGCGATCGCCCATCATCGGCTTGGCAAAAATCAGTTGGCAATTGACGATCTTCGTAAGGCCTTGTCCGTTAGTCCGAGTTCTTCAGCGCACTACAACCTTGCGTACATCTTGTATCGGAGCGGAAAGTTTTCTGAGGCAAGCGTTGAGGCTTCCAAGTTGATTGCCAAATTTCCGGCTTGGAGAGCTCCAGTCGTGCTCCGAGGGGAATCGTATGCGAAGCTCGGGAATACAGCAAGAGCGAATGCCGATCGCCTGGCGGCGTCGAAACTAAGCGCGGCTTGGAAGCCAAGCGAAGACGGTTTTTTTATCCTCGATCTTGATATCGATGTCCGTTGATCATTACAGCAATATGAACGAGAAAGTTAACATAGGGATCATTGGGGGCAGTGGTTTGTACCAGATGCCGGAATTGGAAAATGTTCGCGAGCAGGTGGTTGAGACGCCGTTCGGTTCGCCGTCGGACGCGTTCATCATTGGCGTGCTTGATGGCGTTACGGTCGCGTTTTTGCCGCGGCATGCTCGCGGGCATAAGTTTACGCCGACGGAGGTGCCGTACCGGGCGAATATCTACGCGATGAAGCTCTTGGGCGTGGAGTATATCCTTTCGGTTTCGGCGGTCGGTTCGCTGCAGGAGCAATATGCTCCGACCGACATGGTCATCCCCGATCAGTTCTTTGACCGGACGCGTGCCCGGGCGAAGGAATCGACATTTTTCGGCGAAGGCATCGTTGGGCATGTGACCTTTGCCCATCCCGTTTGCGATGAGCTTGGCGATATCCTCGAAGCCTCTTGTAAAGCGGTCGGCGTAAAGGTCCACCGCGGCGGCACTTATCTCTGCATGGAAGGCCCGGCGTTTTCGACCAGGGCCGAATCGATGGTCTATCGCCAGTGGGGCATGGACATCATCGGGATGACGAATTTGCAGGAAGCAAAGCTTGCCCGCGAGGCCGAGATCGCTTACGCAACGCTCGCTCTCGTGACCGACTACGACTGCTGGCACGAAGGCCACGACGACGTCACCATCGACATGGTCGTCGAATACCTGAACAAGAACGTCCGAAACGCCCAATTGATCCTGAAAGACGCCGTCAAACGCGTCGCCGCTAAGGAAACTCCGAACCAATTCGCCGGAGCCACGAAGAACGCCATCTTTACCGCCCCCGACCACTGGCCCGCGGAAACAGCAAAGAAGCTGGAAGCGATTATCGGGAAGTACGCGGCGAAGTAGATTGGAATGGGAAACAGATCTAGACAAGATGATGAACTGAAGACGCGAGTCGATGAAGTGCTTCATTATTTGTGGGATCCGATTGGGGTGCGAGATAATCCGGCGGCAAGAGATGAATATTCTTCCTACGTCCGGCACGTGTGCAATATGTTGAAAGACGACGCAAGCGTTGATCAAATAAGCAAACACCTAGGAATCATCAAGACTATGAGTATGGGAATGCCGGCATCCTGGAATAACGAATCCGATAAGGAAGTCGCATCGATCCTTATCGATTGGAAAGAAACAATATTCGGAGAATGATCGTTTCGACTCAGCAGGAAAACTTTCAAGGCGACTTTTTCATCCAAGCAGCGATATGAAATACATTTTTGCCGCGTTTTTGATGTTCGGAATTTTCATAAGCCCGGCGTTCGGCCAGCGGAACGTAACGCCGGCCATTGAGCGTGACCCGATCCTTGAAGCTGATGCGATGCGTAACCTCGACGTCGCTTGGCAAGGCTTTGGCCCTGCCCGCAAGGCCTATAAGCAGGTGCTCGGGCGTTTTGAGGAGACCTATGCCGCTTATCCGGAGTTCTCGAAGATCGACGAGTTTCTCTACCTGGCCGGAATGAGCAGTTATTACCTTTCGAAGAACGAAGGCAAACAAAAGGTGAACCTCAATTTGGAGCGCGAACGGGAAAAGTATGACCCGCAAAGGCTCCGTGAGAATGCGGTCGCGTACCTTTCAATGATGCTTGAGCGAAACCCGGAAAGTAAGTACCGCGAGAATGCCGAAAAGGTACTCAAAGAGCTCA
>CAZGLZ010000189.1:0-3625 GCA_964526245.1 uncultured Chloracidobacterium sp.
GCCGGCTGGACCTCTCGGGTTCCGACCTCCAGACGCTCTCGACCGCGGCATTTGTCCATGAGGTCGTTGACCTCCGAATGCCCGCCCATTTCCTTGGAAAGAACGGCCCGGCAAGCGAGATCGAGCATCAACTGATCCGCCGGAGCTTCGAGCTTGGAATCCAGATGCTGGAGGATCTGCCGGAGCTTGAAGAGGTTGTCGCCGTTCTCAAATTCGTCCACGAACACTTTGACGGTAGCGGCTTCCCGAACGGCTTTGCCGCCGAACAGATCCCGCTTTCGGCACGGATCATCGCCGTTGCCGACCTTTATGATTCATTGACCAACCCGCGCGACGCCGAGCGCCCGCTTACGCACGACGAAGCGATCGCTTATCTCATCGCACGGTCAGGCCGCGAACTCGACCCGAACATCGTCCGGACGGCATCCGAGCGGCGCGGTGCGTTCATCCCGGCAGCCGCTGAACCGGTTGCCGTTTACGCCTGATCTTTCGAGACTAAGTTAGTTGCGGACAAGACGAAAGCCGAGTCCCGGGCTCTTTGTGGATTTGGCTACCTCTTGGCGGAAGGTCGCCGTAATGCGGTCATCGCCTGTAGATTTATAGAAAGCACCGCCGCCGCGGATCATGTAGTGTGGCTCCTCTACGGGTTTAACGCCTAGAGTGCTTCCGGGATAGACGGATACCTCTGAAGAGGTCCACTCAAAAACATTACCGATCAGGTCCATCACGCCCCATTCATTCGGGCAGGACGCCGTGCCGACCGGCTTCGGGTCATTGTTCGGCTGATCGAGGACCGCGCATCGTGCCTGGAACTTGTCACCCCATGGGTATAGATCATTAGCTGCTCCGTTCCTGGCTGCGTACTCCCATTCGATCTCCGTCGGGAGGCGATAGGTCGTCCCGTCACGCTGCGACCGCCAAGCAGCGAATTCGACTGCGTCATCGTACGAAACGAGCGTGACCGGCAACTTTTCCTGGCCCGCAAGCGGCCGCCCGTTGACCCAGTGCCCGGGAATGTCCTGCCTTTTCGTCGCCTCAACGAACGCGAAATACTCGAGGTTCGTTACCTCGGTCTTATCCATAAAGAACTTCGCTACCTGCTGCTCATGTTCCGGGCGTTCGTTCTCGCGGCCGTCGTTACGCCCCATCTTGAACGTACCGGCCGGAATCTCGATCATCTCTGTGCGAATGACCGGTGGTGCTGTAGGCGAAGCATTTGGGGTCGGCTTAGTTCCATTCGAATTTGCGTTTCCCGGATTGTCGGGGGTGCCGGAAAACAGGCCCATCATATATGCCCCGCCAATGCCGGCTCCGCCAATTATAAACAAAAGAACAAGCCCGGCCGCACCAAAAACTAAGGGCGAGAAAAACCCCTTCTTTGCAGGCTGCGACTCAACCTGAACATTCTGCGGCCCGGTGTCCCACGCTTGAACGGACGTCTTCGCCATATCCGGGCTTGAGATCTGGGTTGCCGCCATGCTTTGCGGCGTATCCTGCCCGACACCTGTGAAAGCGACGGTCGGAGCTGGGGAACCTTGGCCGGTTCCGGGCCGAAGTTCCGCAGTTATCTGCTTCGGGCTGCCGTCAACAAGCACATCGCCGACCCAATCCTCAAAGCCGTCTTTGCTGACCTTGATGCGGTGGCTGCCCGTTTGAACACCATTGAGCGTTATCCAGCCGTCTTCGCGAGATTCGCCTACCGGGCGATTATCGACCCAAACCTGCGATCGCGGTGGAACCGTCCGCACATTTATCGATGTGACCGGAAAAGCACTGCCTGTCGTGTGAATGCCGATACCGGCAGGATAGACAGCCTCGCGCAGTTCCCCGATCAATTGTTCGACCGAGCCCGTTCTTTTTTCTTTGTCTTTTTCGAGCGTGTGAAGAACCGCCCGCTCGACATCCGGCGGAACCGCCACGCCCATCGAGGCGAAACTTGGAGCAGGGTCGCTGATGTGCTTCTTCATTATCGCCGGTATCGACGAGCCCTTGAACGGCACATCGCCCGCAAGCATCTGAAAAAGCATTACGCCGAGACTGTAAACGTCCGACCGCGAATCCGGCTCGTCGTCGGCCCATTGCTCCGGCGCCATGTAGTAGGGCGAACCCATCAGCCCGGTCGTCTGCGCCTGAATGAATGATCCAAGCAGTTCGCCGGATTTGATCTTCGCCAATCCGAAATCCAGGATCTTGACAGCGTCCGAAAGGTTCGGCTTGTCGCTGCAGATCATGATGTTGAGCGGCTTCAGATCTCGGTGGACGATTCCCTGATGGTGCGCGGCGCCGACACCGGCGCAGATCGCCGACATTATCTCGAGGGCCCGCTCGGGTGAAAGCACCTTCTCCCGCGTTAGCAGATCATGGAGCGACTCGCCCTCGACGTATTCCATTACGAGGAACGGGATCGATCCGCCAATGACGCCATAGTCCGTTACGGCAACGACGTTTTGATGGCGAATTGCGGCGGCGGCGAGAGCTTCCTGCCTGAATCGGGTCACGAGCTGCGGGTCATTGCCGACGAGGTCAGGCAAAATGATCTTGATCGCAAGCTGAGTTTTGAGATAAGCGTGGCGGGCCTTATAGACAACGCCCATCCCGCCTTGCCCGAGCCGGGACTCAAGCTGGTACTTGCCCTCAAGCACCGGTTCGCCGGCAATGGTGTGCATCGTCGGCATGCCGTCTTTCGGGCATGTTGCGACCTCATCGCGGTAGCAATTTTTACAGAGTTGGCACTCTTTCATTACAGATGGCCGGCCGCATGAACAGCCTGGTCGGTTCGCAGCCGGCCCGTTACTTGGTCCTCGCTTCTAAGCGAGTTATCGGAGCAAACGCTTTGATTCTAGTTTGTTTAACGTAATCAAGCAAGGAAAAGGGCACCCGAAGGCTCATTTCTCCTATGCACGATAAATATTTCCCGATCAGCCCTTAACAACGATATTTACGAGCTTATCCGGTACTACTACGACATTTACGACCTCTTTTCCGGCAATGAATTCCTGCGCTTTTGGGTCGGCGAGGGCAGCCGCTTCAAGTTTCGCCCGGTCCTCGCCCGGTTTTGCTGCGAACTTTGATCGCAGCTTGCCGTTGACCTGGATCACGACCTCGATCTCGTCATCGGCCGCCAGCTCCTCGCTGAACTCCGGAAAACGCGCTCCATTGGCCAGTATTCCGTTATCATTGCCGATCAGCACCGAATAAAGCTCTTCCGCAGTATGCGGAGCAAATGGCGTCAGCATCAGAACGAGGCTGGTCACGCCCTCTTGCACAGCGGCAGCCTCATCGGCAGAGGCGTTTTCCGGCTCGATGCCCGATTCATAAAGAGCATTGCAGAGTTCCATCAGAGCCGCCACCGGCGTATTGAACTGAAGCGTATCTAGGCTCTGATCGATCCGCCGTACGGTCTGGTGCGTCTTTCGGCGGAGCTTTCTTGCCGATTCGCTTTGCTCGCTGCCGGAGGCAGCTACCGCAAACGAATCCCGCCATTTATGAACAAAACGCCAGATGCGCTGAAGGAAGCGGACGGCTCCCTCGATGCCTGCTTCGTTCCAGACCAATTCGTTCTCGACCGGCGCCGCAAAAAGCACAAAAAGCCGAGCCGCGTCCGCTCCGTAAATCTCGACCATCT
>CAZGLZ010000190.1:0-3576 GCA_964526245.1 uncultured Chloracidobacterium sp.
CGCAACTGGCTTTGAATCATTCCCGTGTGATCACCCGATAGATGAAGCAGATCGAAGACAGAGTGAATGGCCCGGCGCATGAGATGTCGTTTCTTGACCATCTTGATGAGCTCCGCAAGCGCATCGTCCGCTCGGTGATCTTCGTAATCTTCGCATTCATATTTTGTTTCGTTTTTGCCGACAATATCTATGATTTTCTGAGCGTGCCGATCCGCAAAGCGCTATCCGAGGCGGAAAGGCGTGAGCTTCCGGTGGCCGGGCGGACGGGCGAGGAGCGGATACTTCCGCTTTCATCATTAAAGATCGGCGACAGCGGCCGCTATGTTTTCGACCGTGCCACAACGCTCGGAGCGAGCGTGGTTCAGCCGGGGACTTCCGTGCGTGCGGTCGTCGGGCAGAATGCGGAAGGAAAGATCGGGCTGTTCACTGAAGAGCCGATCTTAACGGTAAACGCCGTAATTCCGGCGGGCGTGCTCTTACCGGTCGATCTGGCTCCGGATGCCGTCCCGGAAACCGCGGCCGATGAACGGATGGTCGTTACGACCGCCCAGGAACCCTTCACGCTCTACGTGACGGTCTCGCTTTACGCGGCCATCGCGCTTTCGGTTCCGTTCCTTCTATTGCAGCTTTGGGGCTTCATTTCGCCGGCGCTTTATCAGCATGAAAAACGGTATGTAACACCTTTCATTGTGCTTTCGTCCGTTTCGTTTGTCGCCGGTGCGGCGTTCGCCTATTACATTCTGTTTCCGCCTGCTGCGAGATATCTTTTGGGCCTTGGTGCCGATTTCCGCCTTCTGCTCCGGGCGAGCGATTACTTTGACCTGATCACGCTGATAATGCTGGCCATGGGCGTCATTTTTCAGATGCCAGCCATCGCCTACGTGCTTGCCCGCATCGGGCTGATCACGCCGGGGCTTATGCTCCGCAGTTGGAAGATAGCGCTCGTTGTGATCCTGATCGTGGCCGCCGTTATCTCGCCGACCGGCGATGCCGTCAACCTCGCCCTTTTCGCTTCGCCGATGGTCGCCCTATACGTATTTTCCATCTTCATCGCCTGGATATTCGGCAAAGAGCGGCAACACGATGGCCCGGACGAAGCTTGAAGCAACCTTAAATAGGGCATTCTGCATCTTGAACAAGCGGAGAATACTGTCTAAAATTCTAGGATAGGGGAGTTTGCCCGTTTCACAGGTTACATTTGCGTCTAACGCCTGAAGTTTAGGAGCAGTTTTTATGACGAAGATCCATTTTGTTCGTTTCGCGTTTCTTGCCGGGGCATTGATGCTGGCGGCAAGCGTTCCCGTTTCGGCCCAGCGTGACAAGGAGCAGCCTAATCAAGACCCGACCTCGCGTTCGCGCAACGTCAGGCCCGAGATCAAAGAAGCTTACAAGCGGTGGCTTGACCAGGACGTTCCGTACATCATTACCAAGGAAGAACGCCGTGCTTTCATGGCTCTCCAGACGGATGAGGAACGCGAGAATTTCATCGAGAACTTTTGGCGTCGCCGCGACCCGAACCCGGACACGGAAGAGAACGAATTTCGCGAGGAGTATTACGAGCGGATCGCTTACGCGAACGAACGCTTTACGTCGGGCATTCCCGGTTGGCGTACGGATCGCGGCCGGATCTATATCGCCTGGGGCAAGCCGGATTCTATCGAATCCCGTCCGTCGGGCGGTGCGTACGACCGGCCTTCGTATGAAGGCGGTGGCACGACGACCACCTATCCATTTGAGATCTGGTTCTATCGTCACCTTGACGGTGTCGGCGACGGCATCGAGATCGAATTCGTCGATCCGACCGGAACGGGCGAATACCGCATTGCCCGGAACGCCAATGAAAAGGACGCGATGCTCTACGTTCCCGGAGCGGGACTGACGCTTTCGGAGTCGCTTGGACTTTCGAGCAAGGTGGACCGCATCGGCGGGTTCAATATCAACAACCAGTACATGCGCGAGCAAGACATGCCCTTCAGGAGGCTTGAGATCATCAACAATCTCTCGCGGCCCCCGGCAATAAAATACGGCGATATGCTTGATGGTATAACCGGTAGTGACGTCGTGCTCGACAACAACCCGCTGAACTTCGACCTTCGCGTCGATTTCTTCCGGCAGTCGGAAGAGCGGGTGGTCGTCACCTTTACGGTGCAAACACCGAACCGAGAACTTCAGTTTGAAGATCAAGGGGGTCTTCAGAGCGCAAAGTTGAATATTTTGGGCCGCATCACGGCCGTTTCGGGCAAACGTTCGGGGATCTTTGAGGATGCGGTAACGACCTATGCGACACAGGAAGAGCTTGCGACAATGCGCGACCGCAAGTCGGTCTATCAGAAGGCATATACGCTGACGCCGGGAACCTATAAGGTTGATGTTGTCGTCCGTGACGTTGCGACAGGCAACCGCGGCATCATCAATCAGGGCTTTACTGTGCCGCGTTATGACGACAAGTCGCTTTCGACCTCGACACTCGTGCTTGCCTCAACGCTTCGCCCGACCGAGGAACGCGATATCGGCGCAATGTTCGTGATCGGCAATGCGAAGGTCGTCCCGAACATCGAAGGCGTTTACAAGAAGGGCCAGGATGTCGGCGTCTATATGCAGGTTTACAATGCCGGCATTGACCAGACGACGCTCCGCCCGGCGGTTGATGTCGAGTATGTTTTGACCAAGAACGGCAAGGAAGTGCTTCGCCAGCCCGAGAACTGGGAAGGTCTTTCCGATTCGGGACAGCGGTTGACGCTTGCCAGATTGCTGCCGACCGCTTTTCTTGACACCGGCGACTACGAGATCAAGGTCCTGACCAAGGACAAGGTCAGCCAGCAGGTTGTTGAGAACAAAGGCAAGTTCCGCATTGTGGATTAACGACGCGGGCTCTACCGAATAAACGAGCGGCTCCGGAAATTTCCGGGGCCGTTCTTCTTTTCTGTTCGCGATCCAGGTCGTTGGTGACAATCGCGACATTTTGGGTTATATTTCTCTACGAACAGATCTAGCGGAAACTCACTCCGCTCGATCTCGTATAATATTTTGGCGGCAGCCGACCGGACGGAAGCCGCACCGCCCGTGACAAAACCCTGATGATCGTTGGAACGGAATGGCTCATCGAAGCTGAAGGATGCGATCCCGAATGCTTGAGGGACGAAGCTTTGCTTCGCGATGTGCTTGGGCGCGTTCTCGCCGACCTTGACCTCAAGAGCATTGGGAGCGTTTGGCACAAATTTCCGGGCGAAGGCGGCGTAACGGGCTTGATCGCGTTAACCGAATCGCATCTTGCCTGCCACACCTATCCCGAACACGGCACCGCCACTTTCAACCTCTATTGCTGCCGGACGCGTCCGGAATGGGACTGGGAAACTGCCCTGAAAGATGCGATCGCGGCCGCGAGCGTCACGGTCACAAAGATCGAACGCGGTACCTCCTCTGAAAGAGAAGCCGATCCGATGACGCGATCAGCGGGAGGTGCCGAATGAGCGTGCTCGCCGCAAATTGTCCTTCATGTGCCGCCCCGATCGAGTTCAAAAAGGGCTCGACCCTGGTGCTCGTTTGTCCTTACTGCCGGTCCGCGATCGCCCGCAC
>CAZGLZ010000191.1:0-3470 GCA_964526245.1 uncultured Chloracidobacterium sp.
ATGTACGAATTTGCGGTAACACCGGCTGTGACACAGCTTCGCAGGCAGGGTGTGATCATTACGGAGATCACGGCCGGCAGTCTTGGCGAGGAGCTGGAGCTGCGTCCGGGCGACCGCATCGTTAAGGTCAATGGGCGGACGGTCCGCGATTACCTCGATTTTCGGTTCCAGACGGCGGGCGAGACCGAGCTTTCGCTGCGTGTAAAAAAGGCGAATGGCGAAACGCTCGAGATAGAATTTGACCGCGAAGAGGGCGAGGATTTTGGGCTCGAGTTTGAGCAGATCGTGCCGCGGCAGTGTGCGAACGAGTGCCTGTTTTGCTTCTGCAAGGGCAACCCCGAGGACGCCCGGCCATCGCTGTTTGTCCGCGATGAGGACATCCGACTTTCTTTTCTCTACGGCAACTACACGACGCTCTCTTCGATAACCGAGGACGAAATGAACCGCGTTATCGAGCAGCGGCTCTCGCCGCAATACGTCTCCGTCCACGCGACCGACCTTAAGACACGCGCCCTCATGCTCGGTGTTGACGAAAAGCGGGCGGACATCTCCGGCAAGATGGAGCGGCTGCTCGCGGCGGGCATCGAGATCCACGCCCAGGTCGTGCTCTGCCCGGAGATAAACGACGGGCCGGTGCTTGAGAAAACGCTCCGCGACCTCGCCGCCAATTACCCGAAGGTGGTCAGCACGGCGATCGTCCCGGTCGCGCTGACGCGTTATAACACCGATGAGCGGCTGACCCGCGTTACGCCCGAATTTTGCCGGCGGACGATCCGCGAGGTCGAGCGGCTGCAGAAGGAATTTCGGCGGACGCTGGGCGCGACCTTCGCCTTTCTCGGCGACGAGATCTACATCAAGGCCGGTGCCGAGATCCCCTCGCGGCGACACTACGGAAACTATCCGCAGATAGAGGACGGGGTCGGGATGATCCGCTCGTTCGTGAATGCGTTTGAGAAGCTGCTCAAGAAAAGTCCCGAGGGCGAGCGAGCGGAAGCGGTCGGCATTGCCCGGAAGTTTTTCGCCGATGCCCGGACGCATCCGGCGGCGAGGGTTCCGGCCGAGCCTGCCGTAAGGCGAAACCCGGCACGCGGCGAGCGACGAGCAGCGGAGCTAAACGGCACGATCCTGACCGGCGAGATGTTTGCCCCGACGCTCGGCGAGCAGATCGCCCGCTTCAACGCGGTACACGGCTCGCGGCTGCGGGTCGTGGCGGTAAAGAATGAATACTTCGGCGGCGACGTATCGGTCGCGGGCTTGCTTTCGGGCAGCGACCTAATGCGCGTCCGCGACGAGGTGGAAGGCGACTTTGTGATGATCCCGCCTTCGGTCATCAAATCCGACGAGCCGGTGCTGATCGACGGGATGCAGTTTGCCGAGCTCGAAAAGGCTTATCCGGTGCCGATCATCGCCGAGGACCTGTTCGAATTTCTATCAAGAACAATCTAGGCATTAATTGAACGATCAAAGTGGCAGTTTCAGGGCCTTAGCTCCGTGAGGAGCGTGATGTTTATAGAAGCGATCCCGATATAGGTCGAAGCTCCGTAGGAGCGGCACGCTGAACGTTTTATGCCGCCCCTGACGGGGCTTTGAATCTATTTTGGCCTTGTCTCTATAAACATTTCGCTCCTGACGGAGCTGGTCAAATGTCGATTCGTGAATCACATGACCGTTTGTTTCTTCTGCACAACTTCCTATCGCGTGAATTTGTAAACGATCACACCGGTCACTTTCACGGGCTGGTTTGAAAGCAGCGTTGGCCGGAACTTCGCACTTCGTGCCGCCCCGGTCGCGGCCGCTCGCAGGAGCGGATGCCCGCTGACCGGCTTTGCCGAAATTACTCTTCCTTCTTCGTCGATCAGCACCTGAATGCTGACGTCGCCCTGTGCATTAACGGCGATCGCGGTTGCAGGATACTGCGGCTTTGGCAGGTAGATCGCTTCGCCGGTAATCACGCCTTTCGAGATCGGAGCGGTCGGCTTCTTTATCGCGGGCGGCGGCGGTTTGCTTTCGACGCGTTCGGGAACGGGCCGGGTTAACTCTGCAGAGCTTGAACCGGGCTCGGCAGAGCCGATGCGATCGGAACCGCGCGTGGTGCCGCTATAGGTAAGACCTATATTTCGGTCACTGATCTCGTAAGCTCCTAGCGGCCGCGGCGGTATCTTGTTTACCACCGTCGAGACCGAGTCGGGAGCGTCCTGTTGTTCGTCAATGCGGGCGATGCTTTCGGTTCGCTGGGGGAGCCGGTTTGAGGGCGAAGTGCTTGCCGCGGCGGGCTGCCTCGGCTGCGGCTCTTCGGTGACACGCTCGGGCGGTTCGATCTGGGCGACGAGCATCTGTGCCATGTCGAGGTCGCCGCCGATGTCGAAGTCGGCAGCATAGATGCTGACGATCACGGCGGAGAGAAAAAGGGCACCGACAAGCAGTGCAGAGACGGCAAAATACTTTCGGCGGCCGCGGGCATCGGCTCGGGAGCCGTTGGTTTCAACAAGTACGTCAAACATAGTTCGGGTCCTCCAATCTTGAATGCCGGTGCCAACGGACGTCCCGGAAATATCCGGTACTTTGCTTAGACACCGCTTTCGCAGATTTGTTCCCGTCTTAATCGGCGGGTGCGGTTCTGCTAGAATCAGTGAACGGATGTTCGAAGGACTTATCGGCAATACGAATGCGAAGCGGCGGCTCGAGCGGATGTTCGAGGTCGGCCGGCTGCCGAACGCCTTGCTCTTTACCGGGCCGGAGGGAGTCGGGAAGCGTTCGTTCGCCCTCGGTGTCACACGCCGGGCGATCTGTACGGCGGGCGGCTGCGGCAAGTGCCCGGTGTGCGAACGCACGGGCCGGTTCGCGATCCCGCCCGATGACGAAAAGAACAAGGACGACTATAAGCGGGTCTTTTTCAGCGAGCATTTGGACGTCGGGATGGTCGTACCCTACAAGCGGAATATCCTTGTCGATGCGATCCGCGACCTCGAACGCGAAGCGCACTTCCGGCCCTACGAGGCCGAGACTCGGGTCTTTATCATCGACAACGCGGAAAAGATGAACGACCAGGCGGCGAACGCCTTGCTCAAAACTCTTGAGGAGCCGCCCGCGACCTCGCACATCATTTTGGTCACCTCGCAGCCGGACCGACTGCTGCCGACGATACGCTCGCGGACGCAGGCCGTTCGCTTCGGGCCGGTGGCGGCGATTGAGGTCGAGGAATATCTGGCCGGCGAACGGGGATTCTCAAATGACGACGCACGGCTTGCGGCGATCGCGTCGAAGGGGAGCATCGGCTCGGCCGTCTCGCTGGACCTAGCGGCCTTTCGGCAGCAGCGGTCGGCGATGCTCGGCGTGCTTCGCGATGCGGCGGTCGCCCGCGACCTTGCGGCCTTGCTCTCGGCGGGCGAGGCGATGAACGACGCGAAGAACAAGGAGAACTTCGAGCCCTCGCTCGATATACTGGAAACGCTTGCTCGCGATGTGATGGT
>CAZGLZ010000192.1:0-3426 GCA_964526245.1 uncultured Chloracidobacterium sp.
CCGCTTGCAAGAGGCCGCGTGTGAAACGAAACAAGCAGTTTAGCGGAAAACGGCATAGCTATCCACTTTTAACTTGCTCAGGTTATTTAGTTTATTTGGATAATTGACGCCACCGCGGCCTCCGGAAAAACGGAAGCGGGTGGCTACGTAAGGACGAGCTTTGCTGCTGCGAAGTACATGCCCGAATCATAATCCAAATCAACCTGAATCAGCAAATTAATATTGTTGTAAAACGGCTTTTGATGCTATTCTAATAGAACCGTTGAAGTACGGTTTTTTAACACTAGCGTTTTAATGATGATATCTAGCAGAACGCAGCCGGTCGCTACCTGACATTGCCGTCTCGAGGCTCGACCGTCTGCCTACTTCGGAGGTAAAGAAGATGGTCAAGCACAGAGAGGACAAACCTGTCTCAAACAATATCCGTACATCCCAACCGATCTACCAACCTGCTGCAGGCCGTTCTTTGCGCTCACTCCGCGACAATAATTCTGTTGATGAGATAATCGGCGCTTTGTCCGATTCATACGAGAACAAGCGGGCACGCCAGGTCGTGGAATGGGTACGCCAGCAGGGCGTCCGCCGTGCGGCATGAACTTTCACGGGAAAGTCTTTTACCGGAGCCGCATGCTTGTGGCTGTTGGCCGCTCCGTCTTGTTTTCGGCGGCAGTGATAATTCTCTTTTCCTCCGCGGCTCTTGCCCAAGGGCTAACGACCCCATTTGAACCCGAACGCCTGAGGCAGATGCTCGCCACGGGAAACTCCGAAGAAAAACGCGACGCTCTTTTTGAGATCCGAAACCGCCGCTCGGCCGATGCTTCCGCTCTCGCTGTTCCAGCACTGAAAGACGCAGATGCCATTGTCCGTGCCACTGCCGCCTCGTCCGTGGTTTTTTTACCCGAAAGCGAAGCCGCGGCCGTGCTTCTTCCGTTGCTTGACGACCGCCAGCCGTTCGTTCGGAAGGAAGCAGCTTACGCACTCGGCACGGTCGGAAGCTGGACGTCAACCGAAAGGCTCGCCCAACTGCTTCGCCGCGACAAGGACCGCGAGGTTCGCACAGCGACCGCCCTCGCACTTGGGATGATCGGCGATATCAATTCGCTCGGTCCGCTTTCCGAAGTTCTCAAAAAGAAACCGAAGGACGAGGATGAAATGCTTCGCCGTGCCGCTGCCCGCTCGCTTGGGCAGATCGCCGAACTGATCCGCACCGGCCGGACGCGGGTCACGACCCCGCAAAGCTTTCTTCCTGAAAAATTCAAAGAAACCGGTGACCCGCTCGCTCTCAAGGCGAACCGAATCAACATAGATGGCCGTTCCGCTGTCGAATTATTGATCAAAGTTCTTACGGATTCCCGCGAAGCGGACGATACTCGGCGCGAAGCCGCATTCGCCCTTGGCGCTTTCGGCCGTACGGAAGCGGTTCCGGCACTCGAACGCAGCATTGCCGCCGCTGATCCGTATCTTGCGGAAACCGCCCGCGAGGCTCTCCTGAAGATAAGAGCCGCCGGCGAAAACTAATTCTTTCAATATACCGCCGCATTTGTTTTAATAACGGAATGCGTGCCGTCCCGAAACCCGCTGCGAAGGCTGACGCCCTGCCTGAGCTTTTCAAGTCCGTCCGGGCCCGAACCCTTGAGCTTTGCGAACCGCTTGAGATCGAAGACTACATACCGCAGCCGATCATTGACGTCTCGCCGCCGAAGTGGAACATCGCCCATACGACATGGTTCTTTGAGGAGATGATCCTCAAGAAATTCACTGCGGGCTACGAGGTCTTCGACCCCGATTTCGGATTTCTCTTCAACAGTTATTACAACACTATCGGCGAGCGAACCGCCCGCGACCACCGCGGCGACCTCTCGCGGCCAACGGTGAAAAAGGTCTTCGAGTATCGAGAATATGTGGACGAAAAGATGTTCGAACTCCTCGCGGCGAACGATAGCGACGAGCTTCGCGAACTCGTGATTCTCGGCTGCAACCACGAACAGCAGCACCAGGAGCTTTTCCTCACCGATCTGAAGTACACCTTCAGCGTCAATCCGCTTTTCCCCGCTTACCGCGAGGGTTTCAACCCCGAGGAAATATCAGACGCGCCTGCGTCAGAGGGCGGCCAGTTCGTTGATATCAAAGGCGGTATCTACGAGATCGGCTTCGACGGCGACGGTTTTTGCTTCGATAACGAACTCGCCCGCCACAAAGTGCTTCTCGGCGATTATTCGATCTCAAACCGGCTGGTCACGAACGGCGAGTTTCTTGAGTTCATTGATGATGGCGGCTACCGGCGGCATGAACTCTGGCACGCCGAGGGCTGGGATTGGGTCAACCGAGAGCAGGTAAACGCACCGCTCTATTGGAATAAACGCGATGGCGAATGGCATTTCTTCACATTGGGCGGGCTCAGGAAGCTGCCGCCCGAGGCTCCGCTTTGCCACGTCTCATTTTATGAGGCATCGGCATTTGCCGAGTGGAAAGGTATGCGGCTGCCGACCGAGTTCGAATGGGAGGCCGCGAATGAAAAATTCCGGTGGGGACTTCGTTGGGAATGGACTAATTCGGCCTATCTTCCCTATCCCGGCTTCAGCAAACCGGGCGGCGCGGTCGGCGAATATAACGGCAAGTTCATGATCAACCAAATGGCGCTTCGCGGCGGCTCGGTCGCCACGCCCGAGGGCCACAGCCGGCCGAGCTACCGAAACTTTTTCCACCCGCACCTGCGTTGGCAGTTCACGGGCATCCGTTTAGCCAGGGGGTAATTACAACAGGATCTACAGGATGAAAAGGATATTTATTTGAGAAGACATCCTGATCATCCTGGCCATCCTGTTTGAATGATTTTATGGGTTCTATCAGTTCACCGGAGCTCACGCAGTTTGCCGAGGATGTCCTCGCCGGTCTTTCTGCTTCGCCGAAGCATCTCTCATCGCGTTACTTTTACGATGACGAAGGCTCGCGGCTTTTTATGGAGATTATGAAGCTCCCCGAGTATTACCCGACGCGGGCCGAGCTTAGGATCTTTGAAAACCAAAAAGAAGATATCCGAGAAGCATTTTCCGATGGTGCTGAAGGCATCGACCTTATCGAACTTGGTGCCGGCGACGGGGCAAAAACGGCGGTGCTTATCGAGCACTTTCTCGCGGAAGGCCTCGACTTCACCTATAGCCCGATCGACATCTCTCAAGAGGCAAATGATGCCCTCGCCGCCCGCTTCAAGAAGAAATTTCCAACGCTCAACATCCGCCCGCACACCGGCGATTACTTCAAGGTCCTTGATCCGCTCCGCAGCCAGAACGGCCGACGTAAGGTGTTGATGTTTCTCGGCTCGAATATCGGCAACTTCCAGCGTGAAAAAGCCGTGGATTTTTTTCGCAGTCTTCGCCAGGTGATGAACCCGAACGACCGGCTCTTCATCGGCTTTGATATGCAGAA
>CAZGLZ010000193.1:0-3414 GCA_964526245.1 uncultured Chloracidobacterium sp.
CTCATCGACTGTGCACGAATGGCCGATCTGGACGAGATTGTCGATCTTCGCACCGCGTTTGATACGCGTCTCGCCGACCGAAGCACAGTCGACGGCCGTGTTCGCACCGATCTCGACGTCGTCTTCGAGCACAACGCGGCCGACCTGCGGTATCTTAATCCAGCGTTTTTCCTCGTCCTTCGCATAGCCAAAGCCGTCCGAGCCGATGGTCGTGTTGTTGTGAATTATGCAGCGGCGGCCGATCTCGCAATTTTCTCTGACGGAAACGCCGGAATGAATGACCGAGCCTTCGCCGATCGAGACGCCTTCATAGATAGTGGCATTCGGGAAGATCTTAACGCCTTTTTCGATGCGGCAACCCGCTGAAATGACGACATTCGCTCCGATCTCAGCTTCGGTCGAGACATCGGCTGTCGGGTCGATCACCGCCGAAGGATGAACGCCGGGCTTGATCGCTTTTTCGGGGTGAAAGAGCCGAAGTGCACGCGTATAGGCGAGATAGGCGTCCTTTGCACGAAGCACGGCGAGGTCATCGCGGCCGGACTCGACGCCTTCATTCAAGAAGATGGCGGAAGCTTTCGTTTCCTTGATTTGCGGAGTGTATTTCGGATTCGCAAGGAAGGTGACGTCGCCTTCGCCGGCGATATCAAGCCCGGCGGCGGCGGCGATCTCGGCCTCCGGCGAGCCGGATTCGAGCGTGGTTCCGGTCTTTTCCGCAAGTTCGGATAGTTTCATAGAAATATTCCTTGAAAAGCCAAGTCGGGTTGTGCAACACTAGTTGTACCAAACCCCTTTCCCCAAGCAAAGCCCCCAAGTTTTTGCCCGCGATTTGACCGAAATTTGTTCAAACGTAGAGGAGCACTCATTAAATGGTAAACGAAACAGCGACAGCAGCCTCGCAGAGCAAGGCTATCCACAGCGGCATTGCGGAGAGCGTCAGGGCGTCGGTAAATGCAAAGGTGATCGGCCGCGGCGAATGTGACCGGCGGCACAACCTGATCGTCGCGAATTCGGCAGTCGGCATCGGCAGCCGTAACGGCGGCAAGAAGGGCGAGATGTACATTGGCAATATGCGGGTGCGGCTTGGAGATGGGCTGATCTGTACGCCGGATATCGTGATCGTTGCCAACGACCCAAACTTCTCAACCGCCGCGGAAGAGGAACTCGTCAACCCAACGGTGATCATCGACGTTTTCTCGTCGCGGTCTGATTCGCTTGAGAAAACGCGGAAGCTCGAGAGCTTTCTGGCGACCGACAGCATCAAGGAATGCCTGCTCGTAAAGCAGGACGAAATGCGGGTCGAGCACTACGCACGGCAGAACCAGAAGCAATGGATCTACCGGATCTACAACGAGAAGGACGATGTGATCTCGATCGACGCCGCGGGCTGCAAGATCTCGATGCAGGAGATCTACGCGAAGGTTGACCTCGCCCGGGCACAGTTCGCCTCGCGGTCGCTAAATTAGCATTAAAGCAGGTCGAGCGGATCGATCTGTACCTGAAGGATACGGCGGTCGGAGCCCGAGGCTTCGGCCTCACGCATTGCCGAATCGATAAGCTTGCGGAGGAGCTTGCGGTTCGGCGATTTTAATATGGTCTGAATTCGCCACTCGTTCTTGATGCGGGCGATCGAGGCCTCGGCGGGCCCGAGGATTCGGACCTCTTTCTTCGGGTTGGCTTTGTCCAGCGAACGGCGAAGGATCTCGGCGGTCCGCATCGCATACGGCCGGTCGCGATGCTTTGCCATTATCGAAGCGACCACGGTATAAGGCGGATACCCGAGCCGATCGCGGTACCGCATCTCCTCTTCAAAAAAGCCATCGAAATCCTGATTCGAAGCTCGCTGCAGGGCGTAATGCTCCGGGTGATAGGTCTGGATCAGTACACGTCCGGCGAGGTCGCCGCGTCCGGCACGACCGGCGACCTGCGTCAGAAGCTGAAACGTCCGTTCGGCTGCGTGATAGTCGGGAAGGCCGAGCCCGTTATCGACCGAGACAACGCCGACGAGCGTTACGTTATGAAAATCATGGCCCTTGGCCAGGATCTGCGTCCCGACAAGCAGGTCGAGCTCGCCGCGGTCAAAGGCGAGCAGCGTTCGGTCGAGCTCGCCTTTCCGCTTCATAGTGTCGCGGTCGACGCGGGCGATCCGTAATTTCTGGAACTGTTTGCGAAGCAGCTCCTCGATCTGTTCGGTGCCTTGCCCGATGAAATAAAGATACTCGCTCTCGCAAAACGGGCAGACGCTCGGCGGATCGGTCGTATAGCTGCAGTAATGGCAGACAAGCCGCGAGCCAGATTTGTGGTAGGTCAGCGTGATGTCGCAGTTTTTGCAGCGGAGGCTCTCACCGCAGCTTCGGCAGAGAACGAAAGACGAAAAGCCGCGGCGGTTGAGCAGCATCATCGTTTGCTCGCCCCGACGGTGCGTTTCCTCGATCGCCTCGGCGAGCTTCGGCGAGATGACGATGTCCTTACCGGCCCGCTTGAAGACTTCGCGCATATCGATCAGCTCGACCTCTGCCAGCGGCCGGCCGCCGATCCGTTCGGGCATCCGCAGATATTCATACTTGCCGATATGTGCGTTGTTGAACGACTCGAGCGACGGCGTCGCCGAGCCGAGAACTACGACAGCACCGGCCCGATGGGCTCGCATCACAGCGACATCGCGGCCGTGGTAGTAAGGCGATTCGTTCTGCCGATAAGACGCGTCATGCTCTTCATCGACAATGATCAAACCGGGATCGGCAAGCGGAGCGAAAACGGCCGAGCGGGTGCCGATAACTATCCGAGCCTCGCCGCTGCGAATCCGCCGCCACTCGTCAAACCGCTCGCCGGCGGAAAGATTGGAGTGAAGTATCGCAACCATCGAACCGAAAGCATCGCGAAGCCGTCGGGAGAAGACGGGCGTCAGGGCGATCTCCGGGACGAGCATCAGCGACGAGAGGCCTTCGTCGAGTGCCTGCCGCATCGCACGAATATAAACTTCGGTCTTGCCGCTGCCGGTCACGCCGTGGAGCAGAAATGCCTTGAAAGTTACGTCGCTCAGGGCGTTGGTGATGTTCTCAAGCGCGTTGGCCTGATCTTTCGTCAGCTTCAGATCCGGCTGTCTCGTTCCTTCGTAACCGGTCAGCGGGTCACGGATCTCTTCGGCGATAAAGACATCAAGAAAACCCTTTTTGGCAAGGGTGGTCACGGGCGAAGAACTAACGCCGGAGCGTTCAAGCAGATCGGTAAAGAACATCTCGCCGCCTCTCTCGCGGATAGTGGAAAGGACCGTTCGGTGCTGCTCGGGAAGCGAACTCTCGGCCTCAGTATCGTTCGAGAGAAGCCTTACGGCCTTTCGCCGCTTTGGCTTCACCTTTGCCTCAACGGTCGTCTCAGCGGCAACGGCAAACCCGGCCTTTATCAGTTCGCGAA
>CAZGLZ010000194.1:0-3413 GCA_964526245.1 uncultured Chloracidobacterium sp.
GCGAGAAGAAGGGATTTGCGGCGAACCTGCCGGCGGATTTTGAGCAGCCGACCGACGACGTAGGGCGGAAGCTGCTGCGTGAGTACGGCTCGGTCTTCGTGGCCCGCGGAGTGAATGTGCCGCTCAAGGTCGTCTTTCGCGATGAACCGGAGGTCGCGGCTTTTCAGGGAACGATGCGGACCTCGACCGCTTCGATCGGCGGCCTTCAGCTTACTCTGCAGGCCGCGGCGATGGACGCACTCCGCTCCGCCATCGAGCAGGCGAAGGCCAAGGGGCTTTCGATAAACCCGCGAGGGGCCGATTCAGCAAAGCGTACTTACACCGAGACGGTCGGGCTCTGGCAGAGCCGCGTCGATCCGGCGCTTGTTCATTGGGTAAAGCAGGGGCGGATGACAAAGGCAGACGCCGACCGGCTCAAGGGGCTTTCGACTTTTGAGCAGGTGAAGGAGGTGCTCCGGCTTGAAGAGCAGGGAATCTACTTCGCCAAGGACCTTTCGAAGTCGATCATCTATTCGGTCGCTCCGCCCGGAACCTCGCAGCATCTTTCGCTGCTGGCGTTCGACGTTAAGGAATTTGACAACGCGCAGGTCCGCAGCATTCTTAACGATAACGGCTGGTTCCAAACGGTCGCCTCGGACCTTCCGCACTTCACCTACCTGGGTGTAAAAGAAGCTGAACTTCCGTCGCTCGGGCTAAAGAAGATAACCGATTCGGGACGCACGTTTTGGGTGCCGGATGTTTAGTTAGTGGTCAGTGGTCGGTGGTCGGTGGTCAGTTGTCAGAAGCTCGACGCCGGAATCTCAAATCCGAAATCTCACATCCGAAATTGAAATGGTACACCCGGCAAGATTCGAACTTGCGACCCTCTGATTCGAAGTCAGATACTCTATCCAGCTGAGCTACGGGTGCACGCTGAAGAGAAGTTTAAACTCTGGCCGCGGGGTTTGCAAACTTCTCGGGTCGGGGCTGATAGAATATCTCTTGCAATGACAGAAAAGCGCGAGATATTGATCGGCGGCGAGTGGCGGGCCGGGACGGAGAGCATCTCGGTTGCGTCGCCATGGAGCAGCGAGGTGATCGCGGAAGTCGGTTTTGCGGGGCCGAACGAGCTTGCCGCGGCGGTCGAGCATGCGGCGGAAGCAGCGGCAGAGATGCGGCGGCTTGACCGCTTTCGGCTGGCGAAGGGCCTGCGGCGGATGGCCGCGGGGCTTGAGCGGCGTCGCGAGGAATTCATCGAAAGCATCATCGCCGAGGCTGGGAAGCCGCGCCGCTATGCCCGCGGTGAGGCCGAGCGGGCGATCGCCACCTTTGCATGGGCGGCGGGCGAGGCCGAACGCTTCACCGGCGAGGTCGTCCCGGTCGATACACAGCCCGCGGGCCGCGGCAAAATGGCATATACGCTGCGAATCCCACGGGGCGTCGTCTTTGGCATTACGCCGTTCAATTTCCCGCTCAACCTCGTCGCCCATAAGGTTGCGCCCGCGCTTGCCTCGGGAAATGCCGTCATCATCAAGCCGAGCGACCGGACGCCGCTGACCTCGCTTCTGCTCGGCGAGGTCTTCCTCGAAAGCGGCCTGCCGAAATCTGCCTTGCAGATCGTCCCAACCGACGTCAAACATCTCGACGCGATCTATACCGACGCCCGGATCGGGATGATCTCATTCACCGGCAGCGACAGGGTCGGCTGGGGGATCAGGCAGCGGGCGGTGAAAAAATTTGTAACGCTCGAACTCGGCGGCAACGCGGCCGTGATCGTCGATGAAACGGCGGACACGGAGGATACGCTTCGCAAAAATATCGTCGGGGCGTTCGCCTATTCTGGTCAGGTCTGCATCTCGGTTCAGCGGATATTCGTTCATGAATCGCGGTTCGGGGCGTGGATCGACGAGTTCGCACGGCGGGCGTCGCTGCTCAAGCGTGGCGACCCGGCGGACGAGGCGACGGAGATCGGACCGATGATCGACAATACCGCCGCCGAGCGGGCCGAGAGCTGGATCAACGAAGCGCTCGATGGCGGTGCGAAGCTCATCTGCGGCAACCGCCGCGAGGGTGCAATGCTCGAGCCGACCGTGCTGACCGGCACGACACCGGAGATGAAGGTTGTCTCGGAGGAAGTGTTCGCTCCGCTCGCAGTCGTCGAGCCGTTTTCGCGTTTTGAGGATGCGATCGAACTTGCCAATCACGGCCGCTTTGGGCTGCAGGCCGGCGTCTTCACACGCGATCTCGGCCGGGCGCATCTCGCAGCCGAACAGCTTGAATACGGCGGCGTTATCATCAATGACGTGCCCACCTTCCGTGTCGATAACATGCCCTACGGCGGCGTGAAAGACTCCGGCTTCGGCCGCGAAGGCCTCCGCTACGCGATGGAGGAAATGACGGAACCGCGGTTAGTTGTGATGAGCTAATGAAAGGTGTGAAAAGCATTGCCGATGTTTTTGACGAATGCTGTGGGCGATTCGGCGCGGCGAGGAACCTAACTGTAGGCTGGCGAAGAAACGCGGTTCACGGATCATCAAGGTCAGTATATAATGCTCCATCATGGCTTTCGGATTTCCCGCGAAATATAGCGAGACAGTCGAATTTCCCGTCGCTACACGAGATGCGGTATGCGATGCCGTGGCTTACGCTTTTAAACAGCTTGGTTGGATATATTTCGAATCACCTGCCGGCGGCTTTGAGGTGAAAAAGGGAGGCAGCTTCGATTCGTGGGGTGAAACGATCTCGGTCTCTTTTCCAGAGGGAGGCTTGATTTGTGTCGAAAGCAGCTGCCATGCTCCCCAGGTGTTTGATTGGGGCGTGAACAAACGAAATGTTAAGCAATTTCTGGCTCACTTTGAAGGCCGGCTCGAACGCAACCTGCTTGACACGAAACCCGAACCTGTGGCCTTCGATGCCGAAGGTCGTACGCCGGTCGGACGAGTGCTGAGCGAAACAGAGTAGACCGCGATCAGGATAAACAAGGGAGAACGACGATGCGAAAGGGAACGTTGGCGGTGTTGGCGTGGTTGATAGCATTTCCCGCCGTTTATTTCTTGCCGGCACTTGCCGAGTATCTCGATGTTGGTAGTTTTTCACAATTCTCGGCTGTCTCGTCAATGCTTTTGTCGTTCGTTGCGGCGGGCGTGCTGACCGCAGTGCTGACGCCGCTCAACCGGCGGCTTCTCGATTGGCGAAAGGCGCGCGGCCGCGACATCGAAGAAGAAGAGCGGTACGAGTCGAAGTCCGGGATGATAAGCCTGACGCCGCATGACGACGACCGCGGATGATCTCGTATTCCAGATTGAGCATTCATCATTCCGATGCCGCTCCCTCACGGTCGGGCTGCTGATACGGCGATTCCGAATTCCGCATTGGATGTTACGCCCTTGCTTACGCGCGGGCTTCTGCATTGGAGCCCTCCCTCACGGTCGGGC
>CAZGLZ010000195.1:0-3389 GCA_964526245.1 uncultured Chloracidobacterium sp.
TCGTGATCGACGGTGACGCAGAAGGGCGTGCCGATCTCGTCCTGGCGGGCGTAGAGTTTGCCGATGCCGCCGGTGTCGTCATAAACGGCACGCATTGAGGGCTGCAGTTCTTTCTTCAGCCGCCGGGCCATCTCGACGATCTCGGGCTTGTTCTTCGCGAGCGGCAGGACGGCGACCTTGATCGGAGCCATCTCGGGCTTGAGTTTCAGGATGACGCGGGTCTCGCCTTTCTCGTTCGTCCGTTCGGAGTAGGCGTCCATCATCACGGCCAGCAGCGTGCGGTTGACGCCGGTCGAGGGCTCGATGATGTACGGGTAAAAACGCTCGTTGGTCGCCGTGTCGAAATAGGAAAGGTCCTCGGTCGAGTCGGGGTTGATCCGCTTCCCTTCCGCGTCCTCCGGCTTTTTCGAATGCACACGAAGGTCGTAATCGGTCCGGTTGGCGATGCCCATCAGCTCGTCCCACTGCTTCGCCTCGTCCTCGCGTTCGGGGAAAAAGCGGTAGAGAATATCGACCGTCCGTTCGGAATAATGGGCAAGTTCCTCTTTCGTCTGCTCGTAGTGCTTCAGGTTCTCGCTCGAGATCCCGAGGCCCTGGATCCATTGGTCGTAGCTATCGAGCCATTCCTGATGTATCCGCGGGGCGTCCTCCGGCCGACAGAAATACTCGATCTCCATCTGCTCGAATTCGCGCGTGCGAAAGATGAAGTTGCCGGGCGTCACCTCGTTGCGAAAGGCCTTGCCGATCTGTGCGATGCCGAAGGGCAGCTTCCGCCGCGAGGTATCGAGCACGTTCTTGAAATTGATGAAAATGCCCTGTGCCGTCTCGGGGCGGAGATAGGCGAGAGCCGTCGGGTCGTCGTCCGAAGAGACCGCTCCGATGGTCGTCCGAAACATCAGGTTGAACGGCCGCGGGTCGGTCAGGTTGGTCGAACCGCAGTTCGAGCAGACGAATTTGCCATCGGCATCCTGCTCGAGCTTATCTTGCCGCAGGCGGGATTTGCACTCGCGGCAATCGACGAGCGGATCGGAGAACGTCGTCTCGTGGCCGGAATATTTCCAGACGGCACGATTGAGGATGATCGAGGAATCGAGCCCCTCGATGTCGTCGCGTTCGTAAACGGCCCAGTTCCACCAGCTCCGCTTGATGTTGTTGGCAAGCTCCACGCCGAGCGGGCCGTAATCCCACGACGAACCGAGCCCGCCATAGATGTCGGACGCGGGGTAAACAAAGCCGCGGCGTTTGGAAAGCGAAACGATGGTCTCGATATTTGGTGCAGACATAATGAGTTCGGGCGAAAAAATTAAACTGTGATTTTACAATAGTTTCGCCGGAAAGGGCGAAGGCAGTTCCGGCCGGCGGCGGTAAATTGTTGCCGATCCGAGCCTCTGCGGGTTTACAATGGGGCAATGAAGATCTTGCCGGTTTTTGCATTCGCTCTCGTGTTGTTTGCTAACGGCTTTGCCCAGCCCGCGTGGCAGGCGGGGCTCGACGGCCGCATCGCCTTTTACCAGATGACCGACTTCGGCATCGTGCTCGCCGGGACGGAGCGAAGCCTTTACGCCATCGACGGCGAGACGGGCCAGCGGCTTTGGCGACGCGACACCGGCAAGATAAATGAGACCGCGATCACGCCGGTTCCCGACACCGATGTATTGCTGTTTACCCGCGACCTAGGCAGCCGTTCGCGGCTTTCGGCGGTCGATCTGATCTCGGGCGGTCGGCTCTGGGAAAGCGAAAAGGTGCGGGGCGATGTGCTTCAGCTAGCCGCCGATCCGGAACTCGACCTGCTCGCCGTGGTCGTCGTACGCAACACAAGCGGCGAGCTCGGCAGCGAGATGAAGCGGACGCCGGTCATACATATGCTCCGACTCTCGGACGGCGAGCAACTCTGGCGACGCGAGCTCGATAGCGATGTCGAAATGATGCCCGCGGCCTTTGGCGAAGAAGGCGGCGAGACCGCGTTCACGCTTGATAACTATCGGCCGCCGCTGCTGCTCGATGGCCGCCTTTATGTCTTCTATGAAGGCTTGACGAGCTACGACGCCCGTACCGGCGACGAAAAGGAACGCGAGCGGTTCAAGGTGAACGAGGGCGGGCTTGCCCTGACCGAGGCCGATCCGATCGTTGATAACAAGCGGATCTACGTCTCCGGCCGCGGACGCATACGTGCCGTTGGCCGCTCAACCGGAAAGGAAGAATGGAAGGCGGACGACCTCGGCACCGCGGCGGAGATGGCATTGCTCGGCGACGTGCTCTACGTCCGGACGGGCGGTCAATTTACCCGCCTGAAGGACGGCGAGACCGAGACGAAAGGGCCGTTTGGCGTTTCGGCGATCGACACGCGTTCGGGCAAGGTCATGTGGCGTTACAAGGGAGCAGACAAAGGCATCACGAATTTCACTTTCGCTGACGAAAACACGATCGTCATCGCCGACCGCGACGACCTGATCTACATCGACGCCCGAACGGGCAAGTCCACGAAAAAATTCGAACACAAGGTACGCGGTGCCCAGTTCGTCCTGCTCAACGAACGGCGTGAGGTCGTGGTCGGCGGCCGCGACATGCTGGCGGCATTTCGCGGCGAACGGGAGAGCTGGCGTGTACGGCACAAAGCGCCGGACCGCGGTGTGCTGCGGCTCGTTACGGGCATCGCCTTGCGGGCGGTCGCGCTCTATTTTCGCTATGGCGGGCTGGCGAGCACGGCGTTCAACATCGCCCGAACCGGCGGAAATGTCGTCGGCATCGTCCGCTCGCTTCGATGGTCGGGACTACGGAAGAGGTTCGGCTCGCTAGACCTGACCACGCTCGCGAGCAACTCGGCCCGTGATTTTCTCACGCGAAGGATCTATACCTATGGATCTATCGCTGAGTTTCCGCGGCTCGCAAACAGGATCGAGGGCCTTACGGTCGTGCGGCCTTCGAGCCTCGTTCGCCGAGCCGCCGGACGTGCTTTGCCATCGGGCAGCGACGTGCGGGAAAGCATTCTCGACCGGCTCGACCCGGTTAGGCAGGCCGAGCGGCTCTCAGAGCACCTGCTAAGGCGGGAGCGTTTGGCCGAGCTTCGCGGGCGGCATATGTATTTCTTTACAGACCTTCCTCGGCCCGCAGACCGCCGCGGCCTGGTCGGCGTTAACATCCATACGGGCCGCGACGAACGCCGCATCCTCGTCTCCGATCCCGATCCGCAGTTCTTCACAGATGAATCTCTCGGCCTGCTCTATTCGGCCGACGGCGACAGGCTCAGGGCGTACCGAATCGTGCGGTAGCCTTTGCGTGGCCGTAAAGCACGGAAGCCAGGACAATGTTTCTTGCAAATAACGCGGATGCGGGTTATCTTTCGACCACTCGAAAAAAGCGCACTGCGGCGACACGGAAAGGAGTCCCCA
>CAZGLZ010000196.1:0-3349 GCA_964526245.1 uncultured Chloracidobacterium sp.
CTCAGCAAAGGCACTGTTCAACTCGCCCTCTTTCTCGACAACGAGCTTTCCAAGCCGAGTTGCTTCGGCCCGCATTGTGTCAAAGATCCGCTGGGTCTCGCGGCGTTGTTCCTCTGTGAGTTCGAGCTCGTCTGCCAGCTCAAGGACGTGCATCGGCCCCGGATAGCTGTTTAGCTCGGCGGGCTTAGCGAGCCCCATTCCTCGGCCTTCGAGATAGTTCGTGACCTCGGTCTCGGTCAGCGACCGCACTTGCTTTGAGCTCTCTGCGAGCATATACCCATGATGCTGATCATGGGTGCATGCCGCTCCTGCAACGGCGATGCAAATAACGATAATGCCAATTTTTCGATTCATAAGCCGACTTTTGTGAACGCGTTCCGCTGATCAAAATATACCCCGCGGGCGGCGATTACCTGAAACCCGCGTGCATAGGATATATTTTTCATACTCAATAGACTTGCAAACAACGGGCAATGAACATGAACGGACAAGTAAAAGATTTCATCAAGCATCACTATCGGCATTTTAATGCGGCGGCTTTGATCGACGCGGCGGAGGGTTACGTACAGCATCTGGACGGCGGCGGGAAGATGATGATCACGCTCGCGGGTGCGATGAGCACGGCGGAGCTGGGTCTGAGCCTTGCGGAGATGATCCGGCAGGACAAGGTGCAGATCATTTCATGCACGGGGGCGAACCTTGAGGAAGATCTTTTCAACCTGGTAGCACACGATTTTTACGAGCGCGTGCCGAACTACCGCGACCTTACGGCCGAGGACGAGCAGGCGTTGCTCGACCGCCACATGAACCGCGTGACCGACACCTGCATCCCCGAGCACGAAGCGATGCGGCGGCTCGAAAAAGCGATGGTCGAGGTCTGGACGCGTGCCGATGTCGAGGGCCGGCGGATGTTCCCGCACGAATTTATGTACGAGGTGCTGCGGAACGGCTCGCTCGAGGAGTATTATCAGATCGATGTGAAGGATTCGTGGATGTACGCCGCGATGGAGAAGAATCTGCCGATGGTCGTGCCCGGTTGGGAAGATTCGACGATGGGCAATATGTACGCCGGCCACGTGATCACCGGCGACGTTGAGAACGTCCACACCGTCCGCACGGGCATCGAATATATGACGATGCTTGCCGAGTGGTACACGACGAACGCGACCGATGATTCACGCGTCGGTTTCTTCCAGATCGGCGGAGGAATCGCAGGCGATTTCCCGATCTGCGTCGTCCCGATGCTCCATCAGGACCTGCAACGTGAGAACGTCCCCGTCTGGGGCTACTTCTGCCAGATCAGCGACTCGACCACCAGCTACGGCTCCTACTCCGGCGCCGTCCCGAACGAAAAAATAACCTGGGGCAAACTCGAAGCCTCAACACCCAAATTCATCGTCGAATCCGACGCCTCCATCGTCGCCCCTCTGATGTTCGCATACATTTTGGGTTGGTAAGTTGACCAGAGCAAAATATGGATATCGTTGTTGCCCATCCTTCAGAAGAGTTTTTTCTGGTCTTAGGTAGCTGTAACAAGTTTGATGACGGCTCCGGATATGTGGCGAACGTGCGGATGCGATCTGGTGGATTTCAGCTTGAAACCGAGTTCTTTTTCGAAGAATGGTCATTACAACAATTTATCAGCGGATTTACCGATATGGACAGGGCCCTGAGTGGAAAGGCGACCCTTCAACCGATGTGGGAGACAGACTTTATAGAACTTGAGATGACGTCGCTCGGACATGTAAGTGTTACTTGCGAATTCATACAGTCAGGAGATTTCGAACAGATTATAAAGTTTGGGTTCGAAACGGATCAAACATGTCTGGCCCTCTTGAGAGACAAGTTAAGACTTCTGTCGGAGCAGTAGAAAGATGGGTGGCAGAACCATAGATCACTTCGACGTTCTAATAGTTGGTGCAGGGCTTTCGGGGATCGGAGCCGGGGCACAGGTGCGGATGGAACTGCCGGGGAAGCGTTTTGCGATACTTGAGGGCCGCGAGGCGAGCGGCGGGACGTGGGACCTTTTTCGGTATCCGGGCGTGCGGTCGGATTCGGATATGTACACGCTCGGATATCGGTTTCGGCCGTGGAAAGAGCAGAAGGCGATCGCGGACGGGCCATCGATATTGAGATACATCCGCGAGACGGCCCGCGAGTATGACCTTGAGAAAGAGATAAGGTACGGGCATCGGGTGCGGCGTGCGGAGTGGAGTTCGGAGGAAGCGAAGTGGCTGGTTGAGGTGGAGGTCTCACGTTTTGAGTCCCCGCTTCAGCGGGCTTCCGCGTCGGAGAAAGACGCTTCGGGGGCAACGGATGGCCGCCTAAAGGCGGGACTCAAAACGACGGACGAAGGCCGCCTAAAGGCGGGACTCAAAACGGTCGTGTTCACTTGCAGTTTTCTTTATCTGTGCACCGGTTATTACCGGTACGAGGAAGGCTATACGCCGGAGTGGCCCGGTTTTGCGGATTACCAAGGCACCGTTGTGCATCCGCAGAAATGGCCGGCTGAGCTTGATTATTCGGGCAAGCGGGTGCTCGTGATCGGGAGCGGTGCGACGGCCGTAACGCTTGTACCGGCGATGGCGGAAACTGCAGCACATGTAACGATGCTCCAGCGGTCGCCGACCTATGTTGTTTCGATGCCGTCCGAGGATCGAATCGCCAACGCGTTTCGTGCCGTGCTGCCGGCAAAGGCGGCCTATGCGGCGACCCGCTGGAAGAACGTGCTCCGGCAGATGTTCTTTTACGGCCTTGCGAAAAAGCGGCCGGCGGCGATGAAGCGGCTGATCGAGAAAGGTGTCCGGGCCGAGCTCGGCGAGGAGCATCTCGAGCACTTCCGCCCGAGCTATAACCCCTGGGACCAGCGGCTCTGTCTTGTGCCGGATTCGGATCTTTTTGCGGCCATCCGCGAGGGCAAGGCATCGGTCGTGACGGCCGAGATCGAAGCGTTCACGAAATCAGGCGTTCGGCTCACAAGCGGCGAAGAGATCGAGGCGGACATCGTCGTGACGGCGACGGGCCTCGTGCTCAAGATAATGGACGGGCTCGAGCTCGCGGTCGATGGCGAACCGGTCGTGCTCTCGGAGAAGATCGCCTACAAGGGAATGATGTACAACGACGTGCCGAATTTGGCTCAGGCCTTTGGCTATACGAACGCTTCGTGGACGCTCAAGTGCGACCTGACGAGCGAGTACGTCTGCCGCCTGATAAAGCACATGGACGCGAACGGGTTCCGGAGTTGCACGCCGCGGCTGAAAGACGAGAGCGTAACAAGGGAACCCGCGCTCGATTTCAATTCCGGCTACGTGCTGCGGGCGCTCGGCGAGATACCGAGCCAGGGTTCGAA
>CAZGLZ010000197.1:0-3305 GCA_964526245.1 uncultured Chloracidobacterium sp.
ATCGCGTATGCTTTATCTCTCGCAGGTGCTTGGCGAACCGATAACGGACGCGCGCGGTGAGCAGATCGCTCAGATATGGGACGTACTTGTCCGATACGGGAGTGAGGATCATCCGCCGGTCATTGGTGTTGTCGCCAAGCTTAGGCGAAGGCTTTTCTTCATCCCGCAAAGAAATATCAAAGAGTTCGGCTCGTTCGGCGTCCGGATGAGCTCGGTAAAGCTGAACCTTACGCCCTTTGACCGACGAGAGGGCGAGGTAATGCTCGGCAAGGACGTCCTCGACAATCAGCTCATCGATGTTGACGGCAAGCGGGTCGTCCGCGTCAACGATGTTCAGCTCATCGGCCAGCAGAGCGACTGGCGGGTGACCGGTGCAGATATCAGCTTTCAGGGCTTTTTCCGCCGGTTGATGCCAAAGGGCTTTTTCGGCTCGGAGCGTGTGGTCGAGGTCATCGACTGGGCCGACGTCGGCTATCTTGCGACCGATACGGCAACGGCGACGGTGCAGCTTAAATCCTCAAAGAGCAAGCTCTCGCGGCTTCACCCGGTCGAGATAGCGCAGCTTGCCGAATCGCTTTCACCGATCCACCGGACCGAGGTCGTCGAAAGCCTTGATGACGAGATCGCGGCCGATACGCTGGAAGAGATGTCGACCGAGGCACAGGCCAGGATCCTTGAGGTGATCGAAAAGGAGCGGGCCGCCGACATCCTTGAGGAAATGTCGCCCGATGACGCGGTTGATGTGCTCGGCGAGATGGACGAAGACAAGGCACAAGAACTCTTCGAACTGATGGAAGACGACGAAAGGGCAGACGTCGCCGAGCTGATGCGTTTTGCTCACGACACTGCCGGCGGACTGATGACGACCGAATTCGTCACCTTTCCCAAGGATATGACGGTCGCAGAGACCATCGCCGGGCTTCGTGAGATGGCCGAGACGCCGAACATGATCTATTACCTTTACGTCGTCGAGGAAAAGGATTCGTGGAAGTTATGTGGGATCATCAGCCTGCGGAGCCTGATCCTTGCCGATCCCGATGCAAAGCTCGAGGACATTATGCGGAGCGATTTCCGTTTTGCCCATCCATCGGAAAGTGCGGAAGAAGTGGCACAGACCATTTCGGAATATAACCTCTTGGCGCTTCCTGTGATCGACGATGACGGCGACCTGGCAGGCATCGTTACTGTGGACGATGCAATGGAGATCCTACTTCCCCGCAGCGTCCAGCGACGCGTGCCGCGGATCTTCAGTTAGAAAAAAGGGGCTGTTTTGTTTGACTGAAACCTCCGAACTTGGTTACGATTCGTCAGCTTTTACGAACAACCTCAGGGAAAACTTTACACAATGAAACTAAGATCAATTCTCGCACTTTGCACTATCCTTGTATTCGCATTCGCTGCCGAGGCACAGACCGGCGAGGTGAAGTTCAGCAAGTCTGCCAAAGCAGCTGACGGCTCGGTGGAGTTCAATTCAGGTGAATTTATCTACGCCCACATCGCCTTTCCGCAGGCCATCTTCGGAATGCTGACGCTTAATGAAAGGCCGGTGACGCTCGTCGCCGAGTTCTATTCGAAGGGCAAAATGCTCGAAGAAGATATGTTCGGTTTTGACACCGCAGCAGTTCGCGGCTCAAAGCAAACGTCGATCGTCATCCCGGTCGTCTCGGACCCGGCCGGCGACGTACCCTCTTTTGGGAAAAATCTCTTCTCGACACGGCTGCCGGCGGAACTTGCCAAGCTTCCCGAAGGCCGCCACGAGATCGAACTGCAGCTCAAGTCCTATAATTTCAAGGATGCGACCGAGGTGATGGCTAAGGGAACCTTCAC
Source organism: uncultured Chloracidobacterium sp. (assembly GCA_964526245.1). Classification (GTDB taxonomy): domain Bacteria; phylum Acidobacteriota; class Blastocatellia; order Pyrinomonadales; family Pyrinomonadaceae; genus OLB17. Next base: position 1,828 of record CAZGLZ010000197.1, read on the forward strand.
GCTCGTAATCGCGGGCGGCGCCCGGGCGTGGTATCAAAAGAACGGGAACGAAGCTTTTGAGGCAATGGCGAAACGCGGCGTCACTTCGGTGAACGTGAGCGCCCGCGATGCTGCAATGGGCGTGGTCGGCGGGACGAGCGTAATAACGCTTGTAAATAATTGCGGGCGAAGCGTTTGGATGCGGAAGGCGTCCGGTTCAGACAAGACCGAATATCGCCTCTCGCCCGGACAAACGATGCGCTACGACCGCGACGGCGGCTATCTGGAGGAGTGGAACTTCGGGACAAAGCGATGGACGACCGTCACCAAAGTATGGTCACCCGGCCCGGACGGCAAAGCGAACATCTGCCAAAAATAGTCTAAACAATGGGAATATCGGCCGCCGAAGACAGCATAGTGTCTTTAGCGGCCGAATCTTTTTTTATGAAGCAGACGAAACTCTGATTCGGTATCGACGTAAAATCGATTGAACTTTCATTGTCGGGCAATGCCCCGGATTGCTACAATCAAGTGATTCTATTCTTTAAGGAGTAACCAGCTATGAGGCGTAAACTTTTTCTGTTCGTTGCATTGTTCTCTCTTCTTGCTTTTAACCTGACACCTGTTTCGGCCGATGGCGGCATCGAGATCGGCCAGAAGATCGAGAACTTCACGCTTACCGGCATTGACGGCAAAGAGCATTCATTCTCGAGCCTGATGGGCACGAACGGGGCCGTTCTCGTTTGGGTCTCGGCTCAGTGCCCGGTGGTCAAGGCCTACAATGACCGCATCAACGCGATAGCTGCGGAATACGAGGCTCGCGGCATCCGCTTCATCGGTATCAATTCGAACGCGACCGAATCACTCGAGTGGGTAACTTCGGACGCCAAAGAGGTCGGCTACAAGTTCCCTGTCCTTATCGACAAAGGCAACGTCCTTGCCGATAAGCTCGGAGCGACCGTCACCCCGGAAGTTTATTTCGTTAATAAGGAAGGTGTTCTGCTCTACCACGGTGCCATCGACAACGACCGCTCGGGCAAGAACATTCAGGACCACTACCTCAAGACCGCGTTCGATGCGGCTCTCGGCGGCAAGGCGATCGAGAAAACTCGTACGAATGCCTTCGGCTGCACCATCAAGCGTGCCGGAACGGCGGGCGAATAAGCAATGAAACGACGTTTGACGTTTAGATCAATAGCAGGAGCCATCGCATTCGGATGGCTCTTTGCTTCTTTGTTTGCTGCCGATACCGCATCGCAGACGCGCAGCACGGCTCCGCCCGCCGCTGCCGGCCCGAAGGTCGAGAAGATCGATGAAAAGCGATTTGCCGAGTTGCTGAAGCCAAATGGCAAGCCGCTGCTTATCAACTTTTGGGCGACCTGGTGCGAACCCTGCCGGCAAGAGTTTCCGGACCTTGTGAAGATCGATGCCGAATACAAAGGCAAAATCGACTTCATCACGATCTCGCTTGATTTTGAAGAGGAGATCGCGACCACGGT
>CAZGLZ010000198.1:0-3084 GCA_964526245.1 uncultured Chloracidobacterium sp.
GTTCCGGTACGGCCGGGACGATCACCCTTCTTGGGCTGAGCGTCGGCAGTTCGCAACTCACCATCGAAGGCGACGGCATCACCGGCATCGGCCTGATATCGGGCTCGGGTGGTGTTGTAAAGAATGGGGTTGGTGCGGCGGCGATCCTTGCTGCCTCCGGCTTTAGCGGCCCACTTGCACTCAACAACGGCATTTTCGTGATAGACGCCAACATCCCGAATTCCGCTGTTACGGTAAACAGCAACCTCTCGACCGGTGGACAAGATATAAGCGGGCTCGGCGGCACGGGTACGGTCGGCCCGGTCAACGTAATAGAGGGCATCGTAAGTGCCGGTTCGCTGACATCGCCGACCGGCGTTCTAAACGTATCCGGCGGGCTAACTTTAAGTGCAAATGGCGCGTTTGCCGCAAAGCTTGGCGGCACAGCGCCCGGAACCGGCCACGACCGGCTGAATGTGACCGGCTCAGTGAACCTGAACAATTCCCTCATCGCCCCGATCCCGTGGAACAATTTCGTTCCGGCGATCGGCGACACGTTCGTCATTCTCACTAATGACGGCTCGGATGCGATCAACGGGACATTCTTAAACTTGCCCGAAGGCTCCGTTTTTGCCGGGCCGCTCAACACTGCATTTCGCATTTCATATATCGCCGGCGACGGCAATGACATCGCCATTACCCGCGTGCCCAATGCCGAATTCGACTTTGACGGCGACGGCCGGTCGGATGTTGGAACCTTTGACGGAACGATCTGGAACATTCTCCAAAGCGGCTCAGGCACGGCCGCGACCACGCAGTTCGGCGTTTCGACCGACCTGATAACGCCCGCCGATTTTGACGGGGACAACCGTGCAGATATCGCCGTCTTCAGGCCGGAAAATGGCTTCTGGTATGTCCTGAATTCATCAACATCGACGGTTGAATTTACCCAGTTCGGTGCTCTGGGCGACATCCCGGTACCGAACGACATGGATGGCGACGGAAGGGCGGACAAGGTGGTCTTCCGCCCCTCGAATGGCGTTTGGTATCAACTGCGATCTCTTGGCGGTCAGTTCGCTGCGGTCCAGTTCGGACAAGATGGTGACGTGCCGCAGGTTGCGGATATCGACGGCGATGGTTTTGGCGATCCCTCGGTTTTCCGCCCGGCGGACGGCACCTGGCATTTCCTTCGAAGCAGCGATTCGGGCTACACCGCATTCCCGTTCGGGCAAGCCGGTGACAAGCCCGTAATGGCAGATTTCAATGGTGATGGACTGACCGACGTCGGCATATTCCGAGCTACCGAGGACTCGTCACAGCCTGACTTCTATACCCTCACTTCGAGTACTTTTATTTTCAGCGGTGTGTCGTGGGGCTCGCCGGGAGATGTTCCGGTCGTTGCAGATTATGACGGCGATGGGCGTGCCGACTTCGGCGTATTTCGCCCGTCTGACGGCACTTGGTACTTGCTCCGTTCGACCGCCGGATTTGCGGCTGTGCCTTTCGGTTCCTCCGGCGACCGGCCGCTGCCCGCGGCCTACGTCCGTTAGGCTATTTCAGGACGTTCAGCATCTCCGCGTGGATCGTTCCATTGCTGGCGACGATCGGCGGCGTGTAGATGCTGAACGGCGAGCCGTTGTAGTAGCTGACCGTCCCGCCGGCCTCTTCTATCAGTAGTTTTCCGGCCGCCACGTCCCATGGGTTTAAGCCTTCTTCCCAGAACCCGTCGAACCTTCCGCATGCAACGTAAGCGAGATCGATCGCTGCCGAACCATCGCGGCGAACTCCGCGCGATGTCAGTAAAAACTCGGTGAGGTGCCGGGCAAACTTCTCGCGGTGCTTGATATCGTACGGGAAGCCGGTAACAAGCAACGCATTCCCCAGCTCGTCGGTCCTTGAAACCCGGATCGGCTTCCCGTTAAGTGTCGCTCCGCGGCCCTTTTCGGCGGTAAAAAGCTCGTCGCGGGTCGGGTCGTAGGTCACCCCGAGCACGATCTCGCCTTCATGCTCAAGGGCGATCGTCACACAAAAGCACGGATAGCCGTGGGCGTAATTCGTCGTCCCGTCAAGCGGGTCGATGATCCACTTGTGCCCGCCGTCCTCACCCGTGACGACCGCGTTTCCTGCTTCTTCGGCCAGGATCGCGTGTCGCGGAAAATGCGACTTGATCCGTTCGACGATCAGCGCCTCCGAGGCAAGATCTGCTTCGGTAACAAGATTGATGTCGCCCTTTTTCGTGACGCTCTCTATCCGTCCGAACTTCTCAAGTAAAACACGCCCGGCATCCCGGGCGGTTTCGATAGCAAAATTGAGCATAAAGATACTTTAGCGGAAATAGATGTCCACATAGTCGGTCACGCCATCGCACGGGTTCTGCATTTCCTGCAAGCGCCAATATTTCCTCGTGCCCGTGACCCGAAATGTGAACGTGCCCTCGCGGACGCACGGCTCGCCGTTGTTGATGTGGCTGACCTGAGTCGTGATCGTTCCGTTCATCGTGAATTCGCGGGCCTTTATCGTCTCGATCTCACCGATGATGGTCACAAAGTCTGTGTTGCCGCGGCCCTTTTGTTCACCTTTGATCGAATAAAGGCCACGCCGAAGCGTTACATTCGCCGACCCAAAGTAGTCCCAACTTATCCACTGGAGGGAGAACAAATGCCTGCCGAGCAGCCGCCGTGCCGCGGCCCGGTCCTGAACCTCGGTCCGCGGCTGGGCAAATGCCTCCGCAGTTCCGAACAAAAGCAACGCCAATGCAAAGATCGCTAGTTTCGTTTTCATATATTTACTTTGTGGTCAAAAAGCCTTCGGCCATGCGCAGAAACTCGCGGACCTGCTTATCCCAATAGGGCCAGTTGTGGGCACCGGGAAGCTGCCGATACTCGTGCGGAATTTTCTTCTCCGCAAGCAGGGCAACAAAATCGCGGTTGTTCTGGATCAAGAAATCCTCGTTGCCGCAATCTACGTAGAGAAAGGGCATCGCCTTCACCTTTTCCGGCGTGGCCTCGCGAACCATCTTGAATATGTCGTTCGCTGCCCGCGTTTCGCTGTCCGCCGGCCCGAAGACCTCGGCGATCGACCGGATCGAGGCCGTGCTTCGCCCGT
>CAZGLZ010000199.1:0-3037 GCA_964526245.1 uncultured Chloracidobacterium sp.
AGCAAGATGCACGCGATATGGATGGCACGCTGGGACAATGTGATGAACGTCTGGACCTACATCTCATTCCCGACCTTCCCGACCAACGAATGGACGACCAACCAGCGGATCAAGCAATGGCAGGGGCCGCACGATGAGACCTGGGGCGGCGTCACATTCAACATTGACGGAAACATTTCCGACGCTCCGGTCTTCGGCAACGCAATACCGCGGAACAAGAACGCCGACTTCGACGGCGACGGCAAGACCGACATCAGCGTCTATCGCCCCGAAGGCGGTATCTGGTACGTACTGCGGAGTTCGAATTCGACATTTACTGCTACCTCATTCGGCGTCGCATCGGACATTATAGCTCCCGGCGATTTCGACGGCGACGGACGCACCGACTACGCGATCTTCCGCCCGGCGGATGGCACATGGCATTTCCTGCTAAAGGGATTGAACTATTCAACCCGTCAATTCGGTTCGGCCGGAGACATTCCGGTTGCGGGCGACTTTAATGGCGATGGCAAGGCGGACATTGCGGTCTTCCGGCCATCGAACGGCGTTTGGTACATCGCAAATAGCGACAGTCGCGGGACGTTCACCTTTGTTCAATTCGGAGCCGCGGGCGACAAGCCCGTTCCGGCGGATTATGACGGCGACGGCAAGACTGACATCGCGGTTTACAGGCCCGCGGGCGGCGTTTGGTATGTCCTGAAAAGCTCGGACGGCAGCTTCACAGCGAACTCGTTCGGCATTGAAACGGACCTGCCGGCACAGGGTGATTTTGACGCCGACGGCAAAGCTGATCTCGCTGTTTACCGCCCCGCAGATGGGCTTTGGTATATGCTCCGGACGACCGAGGGGTTCGGCGCGTTTCAGTTTGGTGTAGATGGCGATGTGCCCTCGACCGGCGATTACGACGGCGACGGCCGAGCGGACCTCGCGGTCTTTCGGCCATCGAACGGCGTCTGGTATTTGCAGCGGAGCCAGCAGGGATTTTTCGCCGCCCAGTTCGGCATAGCGACGGACCGTTCATTGCCAGCCGCCTATCTGCCGGCACCGTAATTATCCGCAGGTCGCTGTCGGGCGGAGGGCGGACACTCTTGTCCGCATCGCCGGTTCCTCCGGCGAGACTTTCGTTCGCGTCGAGGCGACGCTCATGCGGACAGGAGTGTCCGCGCTCCTATAGTGTGGATTGTGACCGTATCCTCACGGCCCTTTCGATCAGATCTGCGTTCTCAAGTATCTTGAGACGCAGGTCGCGGTCGAGCGATGGATTATCGGCGAGGAATTTGTTGATTGTCGCCAGTGCCTCTTCGCTTCGTTGGCCGCTGATGAAGGCGCCGAGCCAGCCGTTGACGAAGAATATCTTGCGGTTGCGTTTGTGGTTCGGCAGTTCTTTCAAAGCTCGTTCGAGATAAGGAAGCGTCAGCTCCGAATGCCGAATCGAATTCCACGGCCCGAACGCCGCCTCGATCCAGTTTTCGCTGATCTCTTTGTTGTTTACAAAATCGTTCCAATACTTCGCCTTGTTCTCCGCTGTCGCAATACTCGCCCGTGCCGCGTAGGCATATCGCTTTGCATCGTCGCTTGTTTCAGTTTTTTCAAGCTCCGCCAATAGCTTTTGCGCGTCCGGGTCGCCGAGTATCAACAGCCGCGTGACGATGTCAAAACGGTCTTTGGTTTTGAGCGGTATGGGAATCGTAGCGTCTTCGCCACCGGAGTCAGCACGACCCGTAGGGAGTGTGGCGGGTTGCCCTGAGACGCTCCTCTGTGACGGGACACCCTCGCTACCGCTCGGGTTTCCGCCTGTGCCATCTCCGCGTCTCTGCGACTCTGCGGTTAAAAGGTCCTTCAGCACCTTCCGTGCATTCTCGCTCGATGCAATGTTCAAAAACGCCCGGTAGTACGTGATCCGCTGGCCAAGCGTGTCAGCATTCTGCATCCGCTCGATCAGCATTTCCTCCACACGAGCCTGTAGGCTTTCTGTCGCCGCGTCTCCGCGTCCCTTATTCTCCGCGTCGATGTAGTAGTTCATTGCCGTCCCAACGCGGCTGAGCAGCAAAGCGGTCGTCGATTCGTCCTCCGTTGCGGAAGCCCGCACGTCAGTAAGGGCGTTTCTTTCAGCTAGAGAGTTACGCCCTTGCTCACGCGCGGGCTTCTGCAAAACCCGCACCACCAGCTCAACAAACTCCCGCGGATCAAGCTCGCCCTCGCGTACGCTGTCCCAGAGCGCGCCCCAGATCATCGACCGCAGGAACGGGTCCCGCTCGTTCTGGATGTTCTTCAGAACATAATCGCGGCTCTTCTCATCAAGCAGGAAGATGCCGTAGCCGTAGTCGCCGTAGTTTGGAAAAACGAATTGAAAGGACGTACCGCCGTGTGAATACTCGATTTCCTTGAACAACCCAAGCCTAGATTTATCATAAAGTCGAAAAAAGACCTCTGTTGTGTGACCAAAATCAAGTGTCAGCGGATCGCGAATCACAGCCTTATTCTTCAACCCCCAAGAGCGACCTTCGTTCCAAGGGTCTTCGGCCTTGATTTCAATTTCTACCTTTTCGCCTATCTTGGTTTGAGTGGTTCGAATCAGTGGGAGTCCTCTCTGCAGTATCCAGGCTTTAGCCTCATCGCGCACGGGCATGTTAGAAGACCTCTCAAACTCCTCAACCAAATCCTCCCACGTCGCGTTCCCAAACTCATGCTTCTTCAAGAACGCGCGGACGGCAGTTTGGAACTTGTCTTCGCCTAGATAGAACTCCGCCTGACGCAAGAACGCCGGGGCTTTGTTGTAAACAATGTTGCCGTACGCGGATTTCGCGGCCGAGAGGTTCGGTATCTCTTGATAGATCGGCGTTGTGCCCTTGGTCGAATCGGTCTGGTAGGCAGCCTGTTTGACGCGTTCGTAGAATACTTTCCACGCGTTCATCTCGGGCATTATCCGCTCCATCGCCTTGTACGCCGTAAAGGTCGCAAAGCCTTCCTTCAGCCAAAGGTCGTCGAACCAACGCATCGTCACCGTGTCGCCAAACCACTGGTGCGACGCCTCGTG
>CAZGLZ010000200.1:0-2938 GCA_964526245.1 uncultured Chloracidobacterium sp.
CCATCGGGATGCCGATACCTGCTTGGGTCGGAAGACCGGAGTTAAAACTAAAGTGAATAAGTGCCGGGACGGCGACGCCACCGATGGCAGCAAAGATCGGCAATAGTGCGCTTTTGAAGTCCGAAAGCTCGCCCGCGTAGATCTCGCGTTCGAGTTCGAGGCCGATCATCAGAAAAAAGATCGCCATTAGGCCGTCATTGACCCAATGTTCGACGCTAAGCGGCCCGAGATATCCCTGCCAAAACTGAAGATAGGAAGGCCCAAATGCCGTGTTCGCAACAGTAAGCGAGACAAGCGTGCAGGCGATGAGGATCATCGCCCCGGCCCGCTCGTTCTCGAAAAAGTCCTTGAACGCTTCTGTGAGTCTAACGCTTCTTTTCTTGACCATTGGCTAGATTTTAGCCAAGAAACGCCGCAGAGAAAATTGGGAATTTCCGATTTTTAAGAGCCGCTCGCGGCCGGAGATATGCGAGAACGCGTTGATTCTTACGCTTTCGCTGCGAAGCTTCAATTCGCGAGGCGGTAAACAGCACCCGCTGGCCCAACGGCCCAGACCGCACGGCGGCTTTTGGCAGCGACGGCGTTAAGGTTCTCGTCGCCGATCTTTTTCCAGGTTGCACCGCGGTCGCGGGAGATATCGGTGCCGTTGGTGCCGACGGCGATCAGCGTTCTGCTATCGACATATGTGACGGCGGAGCGGTAGCCCGAGAGCCCTTCGCCGGCGTACCAGGTCTTGCCGCCATCGCGGGTAAACGCGAGGTTATCTACGGCTTCGGCCGGTTTTTCGTAGTTGCCGCCGACCGCGGTACCGTGGAGCGCATTGCGAAATGCAACGGAGAAAATGCCGCTGCCGGGCGTGCCTTTTGTGATCGGCGTGTCGGCGACGAACCACGAGAGCCCGCGGTCATTCGAGCGAAGAACGCGAGCGTCGCTGCCGCCGGTTACGAGAAATACGTCCGTTTTGCCATTGACGATAAGGCAGGTGCCGCTTGCAGCAAATGCTGCTTCGCCGGCCTTCGCGCGCGGCATCTTGTCGAGCCCGGTGAACCGCCACGTTTTGCCTCCGTCCTTGGTCGCGATGACCTGATAGAACTCGCCGACCGGGTCGCTCATCGCAATGCAGTTATTGCGGTCCCAGCAGGCGATCGCGTCGTAGAATGCCTTTTCGTCCTTGTTGGTGAACTGCAATTCCCAGGTCTTGCCGCCATCGGACGTTTTATAGATACGCGAAGCATCGCCGTTGCCGATGCTCAAGATGTATGCAGTGTTTGCGTCAAAGGCCTCGATGTCCCGGAAGTCGAGCTTTTCAGCACCTGGAACCTTCATCACACTCCAAACCTTGCCGCCATCCGTCGTCTTGATCACCGTGCCGCCTGTCCCGCTCGCCCAAACGACCCGCTCACTCACGACCGAAAGCCCGCGAAACGACGCCTTGGTGTCGACGGACTGCTTGACCCATTGAGCGGCAGCCGAAGAACTAAAGAGGAACAGAGCACAACTTAAATACAAATATCTGGACATCGATCAATTCTCCTTTCGCCATCGCTCGCAGAGATCGCGGCAAGCGTCGGGCCAGGTCGGATACTCGAACTCGAACCCTGAATCAGTCAACAATTTAGGCACAACGCGACGGCTCTTCAAGATCAGCTCGGTTTCGGTCCGCATAAAGAATGCTCCGATGGCGAGCTGCCACTCGAACGCCGGAAGCCCGATGCTCGTTCCCCACGCTTCGCGGAAGATCCGCATGAACTCCCTATTCGGCAAAGGATGCTGCGAGGCGATATTTATCGGGCCAGAAAGTTCTTCGTGCTCGATAAGCCAATAGACAGAGCGGATGAAATCGTTTTCGTGTATCCAGGAGATATATTGCCTGCCGCTTGCCGCCGTTCCGCCTAGCCCGAACCGGACGATGCCAAGCATGGTGTCAAAGATCCCGCCGCGAGCGGGTCCCATCGTCATCGCCGAACGCATCAGGACCTTGCGGGTTCCAGGCGTCGGAGCTTCTTCGGTTACGCGTTCCCAATTTGTTGCAACGTCTATGCTGAAATTCCACGTGTCTGGAGCATCGGGCTCATGGCCGCCGATCGCACCCGTCACATCGTCGTTCTCGCGATCGAACGAATGGGCGTATATCGTTGCTGTGCTCGATTGAAGCCAAACCTTCGGCGGGTTTGCGGCTTTCGAAATAGCTTCGCCGACAACGCGGGTCGAATCGATCCGCGATTCCATTATTTCGCGTCGATTTGCTTCGTTGTATCGGCAATTTACGCTTCGGCCAGCGAGGTTGATCACAACATCGGCACCGTCGATCTCAGTTGCCCAATCATCCAAGGTCCTGCCATCCCATTTTATGGTTCGCCACTCGGCTTGCTTCGGCGAACGCCCAAGAACCACCACGTCGTGCCCATCAGCCACAAACGCTTTAGCCAACGCCGTCCCAACCTGTCCGCTGCCACCTGGAATGACGATCCTCATAGCTAATAAACCATCCTTGCTTTCACGGTCGCGGGAATGTCTTTGAGCAACTCGAAGGCTTCCTTTGAAATGCCCTTTTCTACGTCGAGGATGACATATCCGATCTCCGGAATTGTGTTCAGGTATTGGCCGACAATGTTGATGCCGTGCTCGGAGAGCCGCGAGTTTATCTCACCGAGGACGCCCGGAACATTCCGATGAATGTGCAGGATGCGGTGCGTGCCGGCCTGCGGCGGAAGCGAGACGGGCGGTACTGTGTGCGAGCCTTCGCTGGTACCGTAGTCGAGATATTTGATCAGCTTGCCCGTGACGTCGAGCCCGATGTTCGCCTGAGCTTCCTCGGTCGAGCCGCCGATATGCGGCGTCAGAATTACGTTCGGCATCCCCTGGAGCGGGCATTCGAACGCGTCGCCGAGCTTCTCGGGTTCTTCGGGAAAGACATCAACGGCCGCTCCGGCAAGCT
>CAZGLZ010000201.1:0-2895 GCA_964526245.1 uncultured Chloracidobacterium sp.
CCTCTCGAGCGCTCGAACGACGGCCGAATGGACATCTTCCGCGGTGTCCTGACCAGCAGCGAGGTGCACTAGCCGCGATGGATATCGGCTTTCCTAAAATGTTAGATTTGAAAAATATTATGTTTACAAAGATCCTGCTATTTTTCGCGGTGGCCGCAATTGCCGCGGTCTCGATCGGATGCGGCGGAGCGACCGAGTCGCCCTCGAACACGGTAAACAGCAATGCGGCGACCGGACAAAAACTCGTCGTTGCCTTGAAGCCCGACAAGAACCCGGACCAGATGATCGCTGAACGCGATGCCGCAGCGAAGTTCCTTTCGGAAAAGCTGGGTCGCCCGGTCGAGGTCATCATTCCGCTTTCGGCTGCTGTCATTAACGAGGGCTTCTCGAACGGCGCGATCGACCTCGGCTACTTGAGCGGAACCGACCTGATCAACGCCAAGGACGCCGAACTTCTCCTCGTTGGCGAGATCAACGGCAAAACGACCTACAAGAGCTATTGGCTTTCGCTGAAAGATAAGCCGTATGCGAGCGTTAACGACCTCAAGGGCAAACCGATCGCCTTCGCAAGCCGGACCAGCACCTCTGGCTATGTGATGCCGCTTTGGGACCTTCGGCAAAAAGGGCTGATCTCGGAGAAGGCCGATCCTGAAGAGTTCTTTGGCAAGGGCAATGTCTTTTTCGGAACGGGTTATGTCTCGGCGGTCGAGCGAGTCCTAAGCGGCGAGGCCGAAGCCGCGGCGGTCAGCTACTACGTTCTTGATGAGAACAAGCACCTCACCGACGAGCAGCGCGCGAAGCTCAAAAAGGTCGCCGAGCAGGGTGACGTTCCGACTCATATCATCGCCATCCGCAAGAGCCTAACCGGCCCGGAACGCGATAAGCTCAAGGCCGCCTTGCTCGCGATGAACGAGGGCACGAACACCGAACTTCGCGACAAGCTCTTTACGTCAAAGCTCGTCGAGGCCGAGCAGGAAGCTCACCTTAAGCCGCTTCGCGACGCCCTGGCAGTTCTTCCAAAATAAATGGCGGAAACCGCTCCGAATGAAAGCCGAACGGCCGTCCGGGTAGAGGGATTGACCCTTGACCGTGACGGCCGAAGGCTATTTTCCGATATGTCCTGGTCGCTTGCGGCGGGCGAATTACTCGCCGTTACCGGGCCTTCGGGCGTCGGAAAATCGAGCCTCGTTTCGGCTCTCGCCGGAATGCTTGAACCAACCGCCGGAACCATCGAGCGGCCAGCCGCCGTTAGTTCCGCGGGCATCGTTTTCCAAGACCTGCGACTTACAAAAGAGCTAAGCGTTTTGACCAACGTTCTCTGCGGACGCCTCGGATGGTTCCCGTGGTGGCGATCTCTTTTCGGCTTCCCTGCCGAAGAAAAGCAGGCGGCATTTGCCAAGCTCGAGGAGCTTGAGATCGCACATCTCTGCCACAAACCGGTCCGCAATATTTCGGGCGGCGAGCAGCAGCGGACGGCGATCGCCCGCGTACTCTTTCAGGAGCCGGATGTCATCTTTGCCGATGAGCCAACCTCGAACCTTGACCTCGCACTCTCGGAACGCGTGATGGCAATGCTCCGCCGCGAGTGTAAGGCCGCTGGTCGCTCCGCCATCTGCATTTTGCACGACACCGAATTCGTCGGCCGATTTGCCGACCTCGAGCTTCGGCTCGGTCGCGATCTTCCAAATGGCTGGGAATTGAGGAGGGTCGCGGACACGGAATGACCGGCGCACCTCCAAAACTTTCGTGGCGTGAACGCTTTACGGCTTTCCGGGCGACGCTGCTGCTCTTTGCCGTTTCTGTCATAATCTCGCTGCCGGCACTCCGCGGTTCGGGCCGCGACCTTGGCTATCTTGAGAACCTTCGCCGCTTTGCCTCGCAATTCTTCCCGCCCGATCTGTCGGTAACGCCGCAGGTCATTTCAGCCCTTGGCGAGACAATTCAGATCGCCGTGATGGCGACCGTTATCGCCGTGCTCGTCGCCTTGCCGCTTGCCGCCGCGGGCTCGCAGACAGTAGCCCCAAAGTGGCTCAATATCGGCACACGAATGGTGCTCAACGTCATCCGCACGCTGCCCTCGCTCATCTGGGCACTCGTCGCCGTCGCAGTGGTCGGGCCGAACCCGCTCGCCGGCGTCATCGGCCTGACGTTTTACAGCATCGGCTATCTCGGCAAGTTCTTCAGCGACGCTTTCGAGTCGGTCGATACCTCGGTTAGCAGCGGGCTCCGGTCGCTCGGGGCTGATCCGGTTCAAGCGTTCCAGTACGGAATGCTCCCGCAGCTCAAGCCGCTCGTGATGAGCCACGCCCTATGGATGCTCGAATACAACATCCGCTCGGCCGCCATCATCGGCTACGTCGGTGCAGGCGGTATCGGGCTCCAGCTCCATACCTATCAGGAATTCGGGCAGTGGGACCGCTTCGCGACCGTACTTCTCTTTATCCTCATCCTCGTCACAACGCTCGACTTTTTTGGCGAGTGGCTCCGCGGAAAGATCGTCCGAACTGACCAAAAGATCACCTGAAACAGCCGGCCGCTGATTCCCATTTCACGCCATTTTCGCGTCTATATTGTAGGGAGTGGAATTTTGAACGCCGTTGCTCCAATATAGCGTTTTATGCAGCCGCTGACGTACGGACAACTTATCCGCGGTAATCGTGATTTTCGCAACCTGCTGGCCGGGCAGTTCGTTTCCGAACTCGGCAGTTGGTTCAATTTTATCGCGGTGCTCGGGCTTGTTCGTGTTATGTCTGATGCTTCGCCGATCGCGGCAGGCATCATCTTCGTTTGCCGGCTTGCTCCGCTTGCTCTTCTTGCCCCGATCGCCGGCGGCCTTGCGGACCGCTTTTCGCGGCGGCAGATAATGCTCTGGACCGACCTTGCCCGGGCGGCGGT
>CAZGLZ010000202.1:0-2818 GCA_964526245.1 uncultured Chloracidobacterium sp.
CATTGAAGTCCGACGCGATGCACTCGAACGTACTGTCGTGAAAAGAGAAAATAAAATGTCTTGGACCTTCAAAAGCGATGAAGTCCGGAAAAGCCTTTGCATTACTATTCCTAAGATCGGCAAGCCATTCGGAATCGATGACTTCATATACTCCGTAAGATCCAAGGCCCTTTGAGTGCAAACGATGTCCCCACCGTCCCTCGTCATTCGGATACCCGAACTTGCTGATACTACAATCGGTGAACTCAAGTGCCCTCCGAATCATGTCTCGATCCCAGTAGACAAGAAAGCATACCCTTTCCGACTGCACCACAACCGGCTCGGCAATATTCGGCTCCGGATCGAAATACTGGACCTCTAGCTCTTTAACTCTTTCTGCCATCCCTTAATAACTGACCCTTAAAACTGGTTGTCAGCTCTTGCATTGTCATCATCTCGGCGTCGCGGCTGTCTTGCTATCGTCCCTACGGTCTCACGCTTTTCATCTTTCAAGCTTCTTAGTAGCTCTTCGAGGTCATGCAGTGTCGGCTCCTTGCACTTGCTGCATTCGTATGGAAAGAACTCGTATTTTCCCACTACCAATTCGGTCATTTTTTTCCTTTCTTAGCTTCAACAAATCCGATCTTTCGCTTCAGGAATTTCGGATCACGTAGGATCTGGCTCAGCAGATCAGAAACCACCCCAAATTTCTGACCGTGATAGTCGGTCACTTTCTCAAGCTCTTCGACCCGATCTGCCAGATCCTGGTGCAACGCCAACATTGCTCTCATTCGTACAAATGCACGCACAACGACGATGCTCGCTTCGACCGCGGTCTGGCTCTTCAAAACACTTGCCAGCATCACAGCTCCGTGTTCTGTAAATGCAAACGGTCTGTAGACAGCTCCTCGGTGTCGTTTAGAACTCATCACAAACTGTGATGAGTTACGTAATTTGGCCGCCTCATCCTCCGTAAGTTGAAAAACAAAATCCGAGGGGAATCTTGCGAGATTTCGCTTTACCGCCTGATTCAGTACCCGAGTTTCTACTTGATAAATCTCTGCGAGGTCGCTATCCAGCATCACTCGCTCGCCGCGAATCACATAGATCGTTTCCTCGACCTTTTCAATTACGGCAAGTGCCGCTTTTTGTTCAGACTTGGTCGGCATATTGAACCTCTCAATTCGAGATCAAACGGCCTCGATTCCTACTTTTACACCTTTTCGCTTTTTCACCTTTTCCCTTTAGTCACTCACATTACACAGCCCAATTATCGGCTGGTGGAGCATTGTAATCTCGGCGTTGCGGCCCATGTAGCTGCGGCCCATTGCGATGGCTTCGGTCAGGTTGTCGGCGCGTTCCCAGCCGAGCATTTCCGGCACGTGGGCGTTCTCCGCACCGGCGACGATCACCTTGCCGACGTGCTGGCGGCCGTTCTCGCCCCAATACCACATAAAGAACGGGTGCGCTCCGTGATACGCATTGCCGCGGCGATACATCTCGACATAGGCCGGGTTCGACGCAAATTCGCGTTCGTATTTCTCGCGAAGGTAGAAAGCGTCTCGCGATTCGGGCAGCAGCCGATGGAAAAACTCGATGTAACTCGGGTGAAAATTATGGTCAAACTCGTCAAAGCACGGATGCGTTATGATCATCACACCGCCCTTTCGCAGCAGCGGTTTGTTCCGGTACATGTTGAAGTGGTACCCGAGCGCCATCACCTGCACGAGCAGCGGATTGAGCGCCGAATAGACGTTATAGGGCGAGATGTCCGGAATGCCCGAAATCAAAATATCGCACTGCCCTTTCACCGGTATCTCATACTGCCGGTAGTTGAGGTCAAGGATCTTGTCGTGCACCGGTTCGGTCTTGCCCGCAAAGCAGCCGATCATCTCATACTGCGCCGGTATCGCATGGAGCATCTTTCGCCGTGCTCCCCGAGGCAGCGGCGAGAACGTCCGCGCCATCGCCTCCCATTTCATCCGGTCCATGAATGAGAACTCGTCCTCGTTCCGCGTCAGGATGTCGTAGCCCTCAGGGAACATCCGGTTGTTGAGCGCCGTCTCGATGTGAAAGACCTTGCACTGCTCATCAACCAATTTGCCGAGCCGGATGACCTTATGGTTCAGTTCCGAGGCCGGCGGGTCCATATAGGAATGCGAATCGCGGATCGTCTGCGGCTCGTGGTGCGCCCGCAGGCTTTCGTAATCGCAAAGCCCGACCGCGACCGACTTGTGCCCGCCGTCCATCGGCACAAGGTTGATATTGAGATATATAAGCAGGTCGCTCTCGATCGCCCGCTTGTTCACCCTGAGCGGTTCGTTGTGCCGCGTGTGGCCGAGCGTGACCAGATTGTCGTCGTCCTCGGCGTCGTGGTTGTAATAGCGGTCCGGATAAAATTCGCTGAAGATCGCCGGCCCGACCATCCGCTTCATCTCCCACTCGGTCATCTTCCGGTGGAGCGAATTGGCGATGATCAGGTGGATATCGTCCACGCCGTTTGCCGCACACATGTCGAGCACGACCTCGAGCATCGTCTGCCTCAGGTCCGGCAAGGCCATCGGCGGCAGCGGCAGCGAGATGTCGTCCATCGCGATCGTCACCCGCATCCCGGGCTCGAGCAGCGCATAAAGCGGCTCCATCTCGATCGGATGATTTACCGCATAGCGGATCGCCGCCTCGCGGTTCGGCAAGCCCTTGATCGGCGGGTTCGGGTAGATCACCCGCGTCCCGATCGGGATATCCTCAAGGATGAAATCCTCGCCAAACGGCATGATCCGCGGCGCCGAGTCCTTATCAATGTACACGATCGATTCGTGCGTTTTTCTACGTAATTGCA
>CAZGLZ010000203.1:0-2807 GCA_964526245.1 uncultured Chloracidobacterium sp.
GAGACAAGCAAGCGGCTGACTCAGGCCGAGGGAATCGACCTCGTAATGGACCGCGACAAGCTGGACGCGATCATCGGGCCATCGAACGCACCGACCTGGATGATCGACACGGTGAACGGTGATTGCGGCTCGGGCTATATCTCGAGTTCTTCGCTGGCGGCCGTTGCCGGATATCCGAACATCACGGTTCCGGCAGCATTTTCGAAGGAACTGCCGCTCGGGATCTCGTTCTTTGGAAAGGCATTTACGGAAGCAAAGTTGATCGGGATCGCTTATGCTTTTGAACAGGCGACGAAGGCCAGGCGGCAGCCGAAGCTTTTGCCGACGTTCGCGTAGGCCTATTACGGGAGGCTTCGTTCTGCGAGTAGGCGAAGCCCTTCGAGCACCATGTCGTCCTCAAAGGCATCGACCGATTGAAGGTCCGGTGCGAGAACTCGGCTAAAGCCGCCGGTCGCGATTACCTTCGGCCGAGCCAGGTCTTGTTTTACCATTTCTTCTTTAACCCGCGAGATCAATCCCTCGGCAAGAGCTACTGTTCCGTTATAAACACCTGAAAGCACGGCGTCATAGGTCGTTTGGCCGATAAGGCCCTCAGCTCTTGCAATGGTCACCTTCGGGAGCAGCGACGTCTTTGTGTGCAAGCCCTCGGCCATGATCCCAAGCCCCGGAGCGATGATCCCGCCGATGTATTCAAGTTTAGAATTAACCGCATCGACCACCGTTGCCGTGCCGAAGCTGCAGATGATGACAGGAGCTTTGTATTTTTGAACTGCCGAAAAGGCTGTAACGAGCCGGTCGGCGCCGACATGCGAGGGCGGCGAATACTTGATGGTAAAGCCGAAGTCGGTGCGTTCGTCAACGAAGATCGGGGTAACCTTGAAGAGTTCGCGGGTCGCACGGGTCAGCGTCGCGTTGACCTCCGGGACTACCGAGGCCGCGATGACGTGGTCCACCCGGACGAATTTTTGTGCGACGAAACGCAAACGATCGAAGAAAAGCTCCTCGGGTTCGTAGTCGCGCCAGGTCGCAACGGAAAAGCGGTCAAGGAGCCCGGTCGCATCGTAGATGCCGAACTTGATGGCGGAATTGCCGATATCGATTGCCAGCAGCATAAAGAAAAAACGGAAAGCAGGAGTAATTCCCGATCTCCGTCTGGCGTGGAAGGTCTGATTTTCAGATCAACCCTGAAGCGGCAGGCCATCGTAAACGAGTTGCCAGCCATTGACCTTGCTTGTACGCAGGCTCTTTGAGAACCAATGCAGAGCAGCTTTCGGGTCGTCGTATATCTGGACGGCGGGCAAAGCTTCGCGAGGATCGACGCGGCAGATGGCGGCCCCGACCGGTGCACTCTTGATGCACAGGAGGGCGATCATGTTTTCCTTCTGCATAACGGCCGTCCGGAGAGTTACATCCTCATTGACGATCTCGAATTCGTCGAACGCCTCCATCGCGTCCTCAAACTCTTCGTCGAACTCTTCGTCAAAATCGAACTCGGGCTTTGCTTCAAACTCGTTACTCATAAGACCAAGCTACAAAGTTACACCGTGCGGATGGAAAGTTCAATCGGCGGCCGCATCGGCCCTGAGTTGCTCGACGTCGCCAGCCTGAATAATGACGAGCTCACCGTTTCTTTTCCTGAGACGCAACGCTCCATTTGGCTCAAGGCCTTCGGTGGTGCCGATGAGCGTTTCGTCAAACGAACGAACAGAGACCCGCTTACCTGAATAGTAACTTGAACGCGACCGCCACTCGTCGATCGTCGCCTCCGGGCCGCCGGGAGCCGTGAGCTGCTCGTAGCAATGCCGTATCGCATCGGTCAACGTTGCCGCGAGCTGGGTGGGCGACGGAACGTGTTCCGGTTGCTCCACAAGGTCTTCGATGGAAGTTGCTCGGTCCGCGAGTTCGGGCGGGAAGTTGGTGCGGCGAATGTTTATCCCGATGCCGAGAACGACCGCCAATCCCTTATCCGTCATCGTCGTCTCGGCGAGGATGCCGGAGATCTTTTTTTCGCCAACAAGCACGTCGTTGACCCATTTGATATCGGGCGACAGGCCGAGTTCGGTAAGCGTCGCGTGAACGGCAACGCCGGCCATCAGAGTGATCAGAGGAAGCGATTCCGGCGGGAGCGATGGCCTCAGAACGATTGAAAAATAGAGCCCGGCGTTCGGTTCGGAGACCCAGGTTCGGCCGTGGCGGCCGCGGCCGGCAGTTTGTTCGCGGGCGATGATACACAGGCCCTCATCGGCGCCTTTGCGGGCCATCTCAAGCGCCTCGGTGTTGGTCGAGCCTAGAGAATCGTAAGTAAGGATGCGGATGTTCATAAAGGTTCGGAGTGCGAACTCTAGCTCGCGCATACGCGATGAATCGCGCACTCTAAACGGGCCGCCACAGGGAATCGATGTAGAAGTCTTCTTCGTTCGCGAACTCCGTCTCGATCCGGAAGCCGCTTTCCGCCGAGAGTTCCTCGAGCATCGTATGTGTATATTTTTGCGAGATCTCCATGAAGATCGCTTCCCATTGATCGAACTCGAACAAGCGGCCGAGAGCCTCGATGTGGACGGTCTGCTTTTCGCGGCTGATCAGGAACGAGCGGGCGGCGCATTCGACCGGGCGATATTGAGCGTAATGTGAGAATTTCGAGAGGTCAAAATCGCCGCCGAGTTCGCGGTTTATTCGCGTCAATAGATTCAGGTTGAAAGCAGCGGTGACGCCCTGCGGGTCGTCGTAGGCGGCGACGATTACCCGCGGGTCCTTCTGCATATCAAAGCCGATGAAGAGCCGGTCGTTCGGGTTCATCACCTGGCGAA
>CAZGLZ010000204.1:0-2703 GCA_964526245.1 uncultured Chloracidobacterium sp.
CAGGGCCACGAGTTCAAAACAGAAACAGATACCGAAGTAGTAGCGCATTTGATCGGGCATTACATCGATGAGGATGGGCTGACGCTCGAGCTTGCGGTACGAAAGGCTGTTGCCGAGCTTCGCGGTATTTTTGCCCTTTCGATCATCTCGGTCGATGAGCCTGATACGGTCATCGCGGTCCGCGAAGGGCCGCCGGTCGTTATCGGGCTCGGCGACGGCGAGTTCTTTGTCGCCTCGGACATCCCGCCGATCCTGGCCCATACTCGCGACGTTTTTTTCCTTGGCGACCGCGAGATCGCGGTGCTGACGAAAGAGAGCGTACGGGTGACGGACTTTGACGGCAACGCGGTCGAGCCGCAGCGGCAGCGGATCACCTGGGACCCGATAATGGCGGAGAAGGGCGGCTTTAAACACTTCATGCTCAAGGAGATATACGAGCAGCCGCGTGCCGTCCGCGATACCGTTCAGGGCCGGGTTTCGCTCGACACGGGCCGCGTTTATCTCGACGAGATGGACATCTCCGAGGAGGAGTTTCGCTCGATAACCTCGATCAAGATCGCCGCCTGCGGTACGTCCTGGCACGCCGGGCTCGCCGGAAAGTATATGCTCGAGAAGCTCGCCCGCGTTCCGGTCGAGGTCGATTACGCGTCGGAGTTCCGCTACCGCGATCCGGTGCTGAGCGAGAGCGACCTGCTGATCGTCATCTCGCAATCAGGCGAGACGGCCGACACTATCGCCGCGATGCGCGAAGCTCGGCAGCAGGGCTGCAAGGTGCTTGCGGTCTGCAATGTGCAGGGTTCGATGATCCACCGCGAGGCGGACGGCACCATCCTGACGCATGCCGGGCCCGAGATCGGCGTTGCCTCGACCAAGGCCTTCACGGCGCAGATGATCGCGCTTTATCTCTTTGCTCTTTACCTCGGCGAACTGCGTGGGACGATCAATGAAGACGAGGCCAAGCGGCTGGCACAGGACCTGGCCGAGCTGCCGCTGAAGATCGAGCAGCTTTTGAACGACGCCGACCTGATCGAGGAACTTTCAAAGGACTTTTTCCGTGTTCAGGATTTTCTCTATCTCGGCCGCGGCATCAATTTTCCGGTCGCTCTTGAGGGAGCACTCAAGCTTAAAGAGATCAGCTACATCCACGCCGAGGGCTATCCGGCGGGCGAGATGAAGCACGGCCCGAATGCATTGATCGACGAGAAGCTGCCGGTCGTTGTCGTCAACACCCGCGAAAACGGCAACGAGGGAAGCGAGCTTCGCTATGAGAAAACGCACTCGAACATCGTCGAGGTAAAGGCGCGCGACGGCATCGTCATCGCCGTGCTGACCGAGGGCGACGGGATGAGCTCAAAGGTTGCCGACCACATCATCGAGATCCCCGAAACCTCCGACCTGCTCGGGCCGGTGCTCTCGGTCGTCCCGCTTCAGCTTTTGGCGTATCACATTGCCGTCCGCCGCGGTTGCGATGTCGATCAGCCGAGAAATCTGGCGAAGAGCGTTACCGTGGAGTAAAATAAGGGTTATGAAATGGCGTGTCGTTTTAGAGCGTGACGAAGAAACCGGTGAATGGGCAGTTTGGTGTCCCGAGTTGCCGGGTTGCACAAGTGCGGGTACGACCGAGCAGGAAGCGCTTGAGAATATTCGCGAAGCGATCGAGCTTTATCTCGAGCCTGCAACGTACCCGTTCGCTCCGTCAGCAGTCATTCGCGAGGTTTACGTCTAGCGATAAGGATGAGGACGTTCACCTCCAAAGAGATCGAACGCCTTTTGGCCAGATTTGGATTCGTGCTGGTTTCTCAAAAGGGAAGTCACAGAAAATGGCGGAATTACTCCACAGGCCGACAGGTGATCGTACCCTTCCATAGCGGCAAGAATCTCCCCGTCGGAACCCTTCGCAATATTCTTGAGAACGCGGCGATCCCCGAGTCGGAATGGAAAAACTAGTGACAATCCTCTCCGCCGCCATTGAAAGATCTGATCGTTAAAAATGAAGGCAATTGTCATTGTTGAATTTGGAGGACCGGAGGTCTTGTCGCTTAACGAGATCGAGACGCCGAGCCCGGCGGATGGGCAGGTGCTCGTCCGCGTTAAGGCGTCGGGTGTGAACCCGGTCGATACCTATATTCGTTCGGGCATCCATGCTGTAAAGCCGAAGCTGCCCTACACACCGGGAAAAGATGGTGCCGGGGTCGTCGAGGCGGTCGGGCCGGGAGTGCGGCGATTCGCGCCCGGTGATCGCGTTTACGTCGCCGACACGCTGACCGGTTCCTACGCAGAATGTGCTCTTTGCCGAGAGGATCAGCTCGGACGCCTTCCGGAGAACGTTTCGTTCGAAGCCGGTGCGGGTGTTTTCACTCCCTATGCCACTTCGTATCGGGCGCTTTTTCAAAAGGCCGGAGCGAAGATCGGCGAGACCATTCTTGTCCATGGAGCGTCAGGCGGTGTTGGGATCGCGGCGGTTCAGTGGGCAAAGAGTGCGGGAATGCGCGTGATCGGCACCGCAAGCAGCGAAAAAGGCAGGGAACTTGCCACAGCAAACGGAGCGGACGCCGTTTTTGACCACTCGGATGCGGGGCATTACGCGGCCATCATGGAAGCGACCGCGGGCAAGGGTTGCGATGTCGTCCTTGAGATGCTGGCAAACATGAATCTTGAGAATGACTTTGCGGCTCTGGCAAAGTTCGGCCGGATAGTCGTTAT
>CAZGLZ010000205.1:0-2699 GCA_964526245.1 uncultured Chloracidobacterium sp.
TTCCGACGATCGGTGCCGGCATTGAAGGAATGCCGTAGATCATCGCCGCACCGAAGGGAATGGAAAGAGCGAGCAGGATGTTCATGAACGGCCCGCCGAGCATGACAAGAAACTTCTGCCAGCGGGGCCGAAGCTCATAAAGCTCCTCGTCCGGGACCTTTTCGCCCTCAGATTCGCCGCCCTCAAGCGAGGCGGTCGCCTCATCGCCGTAAAGCTTAACGTAAGCGCCGAGCGGGATCGCCGAAATGCGGTAGTCCGTATGGCCGCGTTTGAAGCCCCAGATCCGCGGCCCAAGGCCGAAGAACGAATAGGCCTCGACCCGCATACCGAAGATCTTTGCCACGATAAAATGGCCGAATTCGTGAATATTAATTGCGACGCCGAGAACGAAAACGACGGCTAGAACAGGTACTAAATACTCCCACATATAAATCCGATGCGCTTGAAGTATGCGCAAAATCAATTAGAGCTTATCAAAAGCGGACACGTTGCAAATATTCTGCCCGATCACGGCAAAAGGTCCGCGACCTCGATCTAAGCTAGACCGCCGAGGCGGCCTGCTGAAGATTCATTATAGCGCGCCGGCGGGCCCAATCATCGGCCGCGAGCACGGCCTCAAAGCTATCGGCCGGACCGGCTTCGTGATCGTCCATTACCGATTCGTTCAGTGCCGCAATTTCGGCAAGCCCGATGCGGCCATCGAGGAATGCCCGGACGGCGACCTCATTTGCCGCATTAAGCACCGCCGGCATCGTTCCGCCCGTTCGCAATGCCCGATACGCGAGCCCGAGACACGGGAAGCGTTCGATGTCGGGCTCCTCAAAGGTCAGCCCGCTGATCGCGGCGAGGTCGAGCGGTTCGAGGCAATTCTCTGTCCGGTCCGGATAGGTCAGGGCGTACTGGATCGGGTGCTTCATATCGGTCACGCCGAGTTGGGCGATGACGGAGCCATCGACCATCTCGACCATCGAATGAATGACCGACTGCGGATGGACGATGACCGATATCCGGTCGGCATCGAACCCAAAAAGCCAGCGTGCCTCGATCACCTCAAGCCCTTTGTTCATCAGCGTTGCGGAATCGATGGTGATCTTTTCGCCCATCGACCAGTTCGGGTGGTTAAGCGCCTGCTCGCGGGTCGCCGCGGCGATCTCTTCTTTCGTCTTCGTCCGAAACGGCCCACCGGACGCGGTCAGGACAAGCCGGCGAACTTCTGCCGTTCGCTCGCCGCGAAGGCATTGGTGGATGGCGTTATGCTCGCTATCGACCGGCAGCAGCTCGGCACCGCTCTTCGCCGCGGCGGCGGTCATCACCTCACCGGCCATGACGAGCGTTTCCTTATTCGCGAGTGCGATACGCTTTCCGGCCTCGATCGCGCGAAGCGTCGGCACAAAGCCGACCGCTCCGACCGTAGCGGAAACGACCGTCTCTGCCTCGTCATGTGTAGCAACGGCGACAAGGCCCTTTTCGTTGAGTTCGATCTGCGGCACTGCGGCACCGCGGGCAGCAAGTTCGCGTTCGAGCACCTCGGCACAAGCCTCGTCATCGCATGACACCAAATCGGGTTTAAATTTTGCGATCTGGTCTGCGAACGTGGACATATTCCGGCCGGCCGCCATTGCGACGACGCGAATGTTGCCCAGGTGCTCGACAACGCGAAGCGTGTTTTGCCCAATGGAACCGGTGGAGCCGAGTATTGAAATGCCCTTCATCATTGACGGGAAAGCTTTAGATTAGCACACGGGCGGCCGATTCGGCACAGATTTTGCGGGTTTCTTAGTGCTAACTGCATGTCCGTGTACAGTATTCGTACACATGCTTTCGTTCGTTTCAATTCTTTGAAATGGAGACGAAACTCACCCCGCTAGGGCATGGCAGATCTTACTCAAAAAAGGAGAAATGCTATGAAAAAGACGATTATCTTTGCCTTGATGTTTGGAATGGCACTCGTCGTTCTTCCGCCGGTAAGTGCGGCCGCGGCGGCAACGCCGGCAGCTTCAGCAGACCAACTTTGGGAAGGAGATCAGCGCCGCGGGCGGTACGATCGGCGTGACCGCCGCGACCGCCGTTACGACCGTCGCTATGACAGGCGCTACGATCGGCGTTACGACCGGAGGTACGACAGACGGGCGAATCGCGGCCGGCCTTATTCTTATGTGACGACCCGTTACGTCCGCCGGTGGTTCCGCACCTATCGCGAGACCATTCGTGTAACGTACCTTCCGAACGGCAGAACCAAGACGAAGGTCCTTCGCCGCGTTCGGGTTGATTGATCCCGGAGACTCTCCCCGAACTTACTCATCGGACGTTTCTCTCGCGAATTCATGGGTCGCCTCGAGCCGATCGAGCCGTTCGGCACCCTCGGCCTGTTTTGCGGCGAGAAATGCGTTGAACTCGGCCGAGCGGTTCCGCGGGACGCTCAGAGTTTTCCACTCGCTCGCCCTGAGGTGCTTGGCAAGAAAGACGATCTGGCCGATGTGGTAAGGGTAATGCGTGAGTTGCCGGTTTATCGCCTCGACAACCGTGTGCGGCTCCCCGCGGATGGTGATGGACTTTTCCAGATCATCGGCTGACAGGCTTTCAAGTGCCTCGAAAAGCGTCTGCCAGCCCGCTTCCCAAAACGCCATCAGCGATTCGCGGGTGTCCTCTATCAACTCGAACTCCGTGTCACGATGCCTGTCGGGCTTTTCGCCATCGGA
>CAZGLZ010000206.1:0-2669 GCA_964526245.1 uncultured Chloracidobacterium sp.
TGAATCTTGAGAATGACTTTGCGGCTCTGGCAAAGTTCGGCCGGATAGTCGTTATCGGCAGCCGCGGAAGCCTTGAATTTACGCCGCGACTCGCGATGACCAAAGAGGCGACGATCCTCGGAATGTCCCTTTTCAACGCGGCTCCTCACGAGATGGCGGAGATCCTCCGGGCGATCGAGAATGGTCTTGAGAGCGGCGTTGTCGCTCCGGTAATCAGCAAGGCGTTTGCGCTCGGCGATGCCGCGGCGGCACACCGCGAAGTGATCGACGGAAAGGGCCTTGGGAAGATCGTTCTCGTCCCGTGAGCTTACGGCTTTGCCGAATCGGCGGCCTTGAACTCTTCAAGAGCATCGAAGACCTGCAGGGCATATTTCACGTTCCCGAACGGGGCCGAGACCTGCACGCCGGCGATGACATCCCGGACCTCAAGTAAAGATTCGCGGGCGATCTTGATGCCTTCCTCGCGGGCCTCGTCCTTTCCTTTCTCCGAAGCGACCCTCATTCGCTCAAGGATCTCGGGCGTAACATTCACTCCCGGCACTTCGTTGTGCAGGAACTCGGCGTTGCGGAAACTGACGAGCGGCCAAATGCCGGCGACGATCGGTATCTTGACGTGAGCAATACGGTCAATGAACGACCGAAGTTGCTCGGTGTCAAAGACCGGCTGCGTGATGGCATATTCGGCTCCGGCCTCGACCTTCCATTCAAAACGGCGAATTTCCTCATCGAGGTTCACCGCGCCGGGATTTACACCAACGCCGATCGAAAAGGCCGTAGGTTTGCCGATCGGATTGTTTCCGATGTCGAGGCCATGGTTGAGCTTATTGACCATGTTGGTCAGGCCAATGGCGTCGATGTCAAAGACCGCGGTCGCGTCCGGATACGGCCCCATCTTCGGAGGGTCGCCGGTGATCAAAAGCAGGTTGTGCAGGTCAAGAGCGGCAGCACCGAGAAGGTCCGACATCATCCCGAGCAAATTGCGGTCGCGGCAGCAATAGTGAAGCACGGCCTCGATGCCGATCTCGCGTTCGACGAGGACGGCCGTCGCCTGGGCAGACATCCGCGTCTGCGCCCGCGGGCCGTCCGGGATATTTACCGCGTCAACACCGGCCTCTTTCAGCAGACGGATCGAATCGAGCGTCGCCTGAGCGTCGCAACCCTTCGGCGGCAGAACTTCGACCGAGGTGACGAACTCGCCCCGGGCGATCTTTGCCGACCAACGGGAGCGTTCCTCCGGCGCGACGACCGAAACATCTTCGGGTTTGAGTTCGGTGACGCTCGCGTGCTTTACGGCAGCCGCCTGATGAAGCTGCCGCGGGCTGATCGATCGGATTGCGTCAGCGATCAGTTTGATGTGCGTCGGCGTTGTGCCGCAGCAGCCGCCGACGAACTTCGCACCGGCCTGGACGAAGCGCTTGGCAAAGGTCGCCATATACTCAGGCGAGCCCATGTAGAACTGGCGGCCCTGGACGTCACGCGGAAGCCCGGCATTCGGCTGTGCCGAGAGCGGAAGTTCGGTGACGGCCCGCATCTTTTCGAGAGCTGACAATACGTGAGTCGGGCCCATACCGCAATTGAGGCCGATGACGTCAACGCCGAGTTTCTCGAGCTCGGCGGTGAACGTCTCTGGTGCGGTTCCGAACGTCGTTTTGCCGTGGTCCTGGATCGTCATCTGGGCGACGATCGGCAGATCGCAGATCTCCTTTACGGCACGGATCGCTTGTTCGATGACCGGGAGTTCCGAGAATGTCTCGAGAATAAAGAGATCAACGCCGCCTTCGAGCAGAGCCTCTGCCTGCTCGCGAAATAAGGCACGGGCCTCTTCGAAAGAGGTCGGGCCAAAGGGCTCTATTCGAAGCCCGAGCGGGCCGATCGCACCGGCAACGAACGCCTTATCGCCGGCCGCCTCGCGGGCAAGGCGTGCGGCGGCGATGTTGATCTCGCGGAGCCGCGACTCGAGCCCGTACTGCTGGAGCTTGTGCCGCGTCGCACCAAACGAATTCGTTTCGATGACATCCGCCCCGGCCTTTACGTATTCGGCGTGGACCTCGCGGACGAGGTCGGGCGCGGTCAGGTTAAGTTCATCGTAGCTGCGGTTGATGTAAACGCCCTTGTCGTAAAGCCGGGTGCCGACCGCCCCATCAAAAACGAAAACGCTGTCCGAGGCAAGTAATTCACGAAAATCTTTCATAACTAAAAAGGCCTCGCCAAACAGCGAGACCTCAGATTCCGGATCGATTGTCACAGGCTGTTTAGCAGATTATTTAACGTGGTCGCAAGTCGCAATAACTCACCACGGGTGTAACCCTGATAATGCGACTTCGGCGGCCAAGTGTCAAGGTTTCAGCGTTGGCACCTCCGGCAAAAGAAGGTCGAGCGGCCTGCCTGTTTGATCCTCAGAATGCTCTCGCCGCAGGCCGGGCATTCCTCGCCCTCGCGGCCGTAAACGCGCCAATCGGGCGAATCCTGCTCGCCGTAAAAATTTCCGCCGATGTTTCCGGGCTCGACCGGGACGGAACGGCTCGATTCGATCGCGCGTTCGAGCACGGCGATGATCGCCGCGTGCAGGAGCTCGGCCTTTGGCTTTGTGAGCCGGTCGGCACGCTTTCGCGGATCGATGCCGGATTCGAACAACGCCTCGGCAGCGTAGATATTGCCGAGCCCGCAGA
>CAZGLZ010000207.1:0-2590 GCA_964526245.1 uncultured Chloracidobacterium sp.
GAGGATTGCCCGATCTGGATATAGCCTAGCCCGACGTCGATCAGCGTCTCGAGCTTTTGCTTGATCTGCGGGATGTTCTCAAGCAGCGGAAGGGCGTCTTCGATGGTCGTCTCGAGCAGGTCGGCGATCGATAGGCCTTTATATTTCACGGCAAGCGTCTCGCGGTTGTAGCGGTGCCCGCGGCAAACGTCGCAGGTTACGTAAACGTCCGGCAGGAAGTTCATCTCGATCCGCTTCATCCCGTCGCCCTCGCAGCCCTCGCATCGGCCGCCCTTCACGTTGAACGAAAAACGCCCGGCCTTATAGCCCCGTTGCCGCGACTCGGGCAGCATCGCGTAAAGCTCGCGGATCGGTGTGAAAAGCCCCGTGTACGTTGCCGGGTTTGACCGCGGTGTCCGCCCGATCGGCGATTGGTCGATCTCGATGATCTTATCGACCAGCTCAAGCCCCTCGATCGCGTCGTGTTCGAGCGGTTCGACATTCGAGCGGTAAACGTGGCGATAAAGTGCCGGGTAAAGAATATCCTCGACCAGCGTCGATTTTCCCGAACCCGAAACGCCGGTCACGACCGTTAGCAGCCCGAGCGGAAACTCGACGTCGATGTTCTTTAGGTTGTGTGCCTTCGCTCCGCGTACTTTGATACGGTTACCGTTCGGCAACCGGCGAAATTCGGGCACCTCGATCTGCACCTCGCCCTTGAGATATTTGGCCGTCAGCGAATCGCCTGCCTCGGCGATCTCTTTCGGCGTTCCCGCCGCGACCACTTCGCCGCCGTGCGAGCCGGCCATTGGCCCGAGGTCCACGACGTAATCGGCATGCTCTATCGTCTCTTCGTCGTGTTCGACAACGAGCACCGTATTGCCAAGGTCGCGAAGTTCGTGAAGCGTTTCAAGCAGGCGTTTGTTATCCCGCGGATGCAGCCCGATGCTCGGTTCATCGAGCACATAAAGCACGCCGCGGAGCTGCGAACCGATCTGCGTCGCCAGCCGGATACGCTGCCCTTCGCCGCCGGAAAGCGTCGCCGATGCTCGGTCCAATGTGAGATAACCGAGCCCGACGGCATCGAGAAAACGGAGCCGGCTGTTTATCTCTTTCAGCACGAGCCCGGCGATCTTCTCTTCCCGCGGGGAAAGCTTTATCTCGGCAAAGCGCTTCGCCGAATCGGCGATCGGAAGCGAAGTGTATTCGCCAATGCCCATTCCATTTACCCTTACGGAAAGGCTTTCGGGCTGGAGCCTCGCACCGCCGCAGCCCGGGCACGGCACCGGAGCGACGAGCTCAAGCAAGGCTTCCCGCGTTTTCTCTGAGGGCGGCGTCTCGAGCCGTTCCTTCATCGCGGTCAGTGCCCCTTTCCATTCGCTTTCGTATTTGTAATCGCCCTGTCGAAAGGTCAGCCGCTTCTTCGTCCCAAAAAGGAACGCGTTCCGGATCTCGTCCGGCAGTTCGCGAAATGGCGTCTCGATCAGTGCCTTCTGGCCGCTCGTCTCTTCAAAAGCATCATTTTTCCGGCGTTTCTTTTTAGCCGGGGCTTTTCGGGCCTTTGCCGCGGAAGGCTTCGGAGCTTCGAGCTTGTCGCCCTCGACGTACCGCTCGATTATCGCGAGCAAGGCAGAGCGAAGAAACGCCGCTCCGGAGCGGTCCGCACCGCCCAGGAATTCAATCCGGCCGGCCGGCACGGTCTCGTCCGGGACGATCTTGTTGACGTCGATCTCCATCACCGTGCCAATGCCCTGGCACCTCTTGCAAGCTCCGTACGCCGAGTTGAAAGAGAACGACCGCGGCTCAAGCGTCGCGATATTAATACCGCAATTGACGCACGCCATTCGCTCCGAATAAAGCTTCTCCTCGCCGTCGATCACCGAGACAAGCACGCCGCCGCCGGTCAGCTTCAATGCCGTTTGGACAGATTCCGTCAACCGATCGCGGACGCCGTCCTTGATCAGAAGACGGTCAACTACGACCTCTATCGTATGGTTCCGCCGCTTATCGAGCGCGATCTCTTCGTCAAGCTGCCGTATCTCGCCGTCGATCCTCGCCCGGACATAGCCGTCCTTATGAAACCGCTCAAGCTCCTTCTTAAATTCGCCTTTGCGGCCGCGGACGACCGGAGCAAGGATCATCACACGCTCGCCCTCGGGCAGGTCGAGTATGCCGGCAACGATCTGATCAACGGACTGCCGCGTGATCGGCTCGCCGCACTGATGACAATGCGGCTGCCCGATCGAGGAAAACAACAGGCGAAGGTAATCGTAGATCTCGGTAACGGTCCCGACGGTCGAACGCGGCGAACGCGAAACCGTCTTTTGTTCGATGGAGATGGCCGGCGAAAGGCCCTCGATCGAATCTACATCCGGCTTCTCAAGCTGATCCAAAAACTGACGAGCATAAGCCGAAAGCGATTCGACATATCGCCGCTGGCCTTCGGCATAGATCGTATCGAACGCCAGCGAAGACTTCCCGGAGCCCGAAAGCCCGGTTATGACCGTGAACTTGTCGCGAGGGATATCAACGCTGATGTTTCGAAGATTGTGCTGGCGTGCTCCGCGGACGGAGATCTGCTTGATACTCATTACGGTTTACTTCTGCGGCC
>CAZGLZ010000208.1:0-2574 GCA_964526245.1 uncultured Chloracidobacterium sp.
GGCAAAGGTCGCGACCAACCCGGTATCAAACGAACGCTCGAGCCCGAGAATATCCCGCCCGACCGAAATACTGATGATCTCCGGTATCACTTGCTTCAAAGCCCGAAGCTTCGCTATGTGTTCATCACGAGCGGCCATAACCGTTTCCGGTTTGTATTTCCAACAAACGATATGTGTAAGCATTCATCGATGATATACCAACCGAACGGTGCCAAGAAACTTGCTCTCCCGCTCTTGGATGGGCGATTTTGCAGTTCGAACCGTTAACCTCACAATATTTACTGTCAATAAAATTTACTGTTGACATTAGTTGATGTTTGCAGTAGTATGTGCTCATGGTACAGCTACTAGAGAGCCTTAAACACATCGAATACCACGGCGTTCGCGAGCTCGCCCGGG
Source organism: uncultured Chloracidobacterium sp. (assembly GCA_964526245.1). Lineage (GTDB taxonomy): Bacteria > Acidobacteriota > Blastocatellia > Pyrinomonadales > Pyrinomonadaceae > OLB17. Next base: position 400 of record CAZGLZ010000208.1, read on the forward strand.
CTGCCGAACATTTCCTGAAATCCACCGGGACGACCCAGGAGAAGGGCACGGTTGCGGATTATCCGAACGAAAGGACGATCCGATACTACATCACCGAGGGCCTGCTCGACCAAGCTATTGAGAAACGAGGCGTGACGTCGATCTTCGGCTACGACCATCTTCTCACTCTGCTGGTGATCAAGAAACTGCAGGCCCTGAACCTTCCGATCAGCGTCATCAAGGACTTGATATCAGGAAAAACGGTCGAGGAACTCGAGAAACTTTTCGGTGAGGAGATACACGTCTTTACCGACAAAAAGGAGCTTGACCGGTTCAGGGCAACGATCGGTCATACGGATGATAGTGATGTCGTTCTGTTTGATCACGGCGGCACAATACCGTCTGCTCCGACACCCGCCGAAAACGAGGCGAAGGAATATCTTCGATCTCTGCTTGCAGAGCGGAGTGAGAAGCCTGAGCGGCCGCCGGCTCGCCGACCCTCAACAGCCGAACCCCGGCTGTCCCGTGGGACTTCAGACTGGCGCCGATACGAGATAATTCCCGGCGTCGAACTTCACGTTTCGCGAGGCTTTAGAGCTCCGAAGGATCTGAACTGGCGTCAGCGGGTGCTGGTGCTCATCGATGGAATCCTCGATTCAAGAGAGCGACGGTAACGATCATTGGCTTGGAAAGATATATCACTAATCGAATCAAAATAGACCGATCGAAAGATGCGGCGACAAGAACAAAGGAGAAAGGAACATGGACAACAAAGAAACCTATTTGCAGATCTTCATGGAAAAGGAACGGGTCGCCGCGTACAAGGAGCAGACGATCGACGTCCTTGTGCGGGTAGTGCCGCCAGCCGTATCAGCCGAAAGCGGAGAGCGGCCGAAGCTTAACATCGGCATCGCACTTGACCGCTCGGGCTCGATGGATGGAAACAAAATGCGGCAGGCTCGCGAGGCGGCCAAGTACTGCGTCGATGAGCTTCTACCGACGGACACTTTTTCTGCGGTGATATTCGATGGGAAGGTGGACGTTCTGTTTACCAATCAGCCAGCCACGAATAAGGAAATGCTAAAGCGCGGGATCGACCGTATCGAGGCCCGCGGTTCAACGGCATTGCATCAGGGATGGGTGCAGGCGGGCCTGCAGGTAAGCGAGCGGCTTTCCGGCGGCGGCATCGACCGCGTGCTTCTGATTACCGACGGGCAGGCCAATGTCGGCGAAACCCGGACGGACCGGATCGTTCAACAGGCAAAGGACCTGGCCGAACGCGGGATATCCACGTCAACGATCGGCATCGGGCGCGGATTCAATGAGGATCTTCTCCTTCCGATGGCCGAGGCCGGGCAGGGGAACGCCTGGTTCGTCGAAGCACCGCAGGACATGGTCCGAATTTTCGAGACGGAGTTGAAAGGGCTGGTCGCTCAGGTCGGGCACACGGTGACGCTCGGGGTTACGCCCGCGCCGGGAGTCAAGGTCGAAGACATGCTGAACGACTTCGAAAACGATGCATCCGGCCGGTACATACTTCCAAACCTGCGGGCCGGTTCGCCGCTCGATGTGTTGGTCAGGCTGAAGATACCCGCCGGCGAGGTAGGCGAGGCCCTTTCGGCGGCTAATTTCGAGCTTCGCTACACCGAGCAAGCGACGCAAAAGCTAGTGACCGTAACTGCTAAGGCAGAGGTCGCCTATGTCACTGCTGCCGCGGTGGCTGAACTCCGCACGAACGACGAGGTGCTCACGACCGTGACGCTCTTGACCAACGCCCGGGCGAGGAAAGAAGCGATGGAGTACATGGACGAGGGTGAGTTCGATGACGCAGCCAGCATTTTGCGTATGGTGGCCACGGCTACCGACGATGCATTCGCCGTTACCCCATCTGCGGAACTTAAACAGGAGATCGAGGCGGTCAGGGACCTCAACCGGTTGATCGCCGACCGCAGCAACGACATGTTGACCCGCAAGCGGATGAGCTACGAACGCGATCTTCGGCGAAAGAGCCGATAGCTACCCACACTCGCACCTCCCCCGCGAGAAAACAAGGCGGATCGGGAAACCGGTTCGCCTTGTGCATTTTATTTGCCGTGTTCGACGGAAGACGATCGAACGGCAGGAGTCTCACGGTCGGTGCACAAATTGCCCGAAAGCCCGCTATTTGCTATTCTTTTTAGTTACTCAACTATCAGA
>CAZGLZ010000209.1:0-2489 GCA_964526245.1 uncultured Chloracidobacterium sp.
CGGCACTCTACGGGGCCGGATGTAAAGGACAGCCCGAATAGAATTTATTCCTTTTTTAGTTTCAGAGAGGCGAGTTTCGGCTCGCCTTTTTCTATTTCCAGCGGATACCGAGGCGAACCGAAGCGGGAGCGGCGATGGTGCTAAGAGGCGTCAGGCCGACCGGATAGCGGCTGTTGAAGATGTTCTCGGCGGCGAGAAAAAGCCCGAGGCCTTCATTTACTCGAAGGTTCAGCAGCCCGTCAAGCTGAAAGAAGGCCCCGAGCCGGAACTGGTTCTGGTCGTCGTCAAACTGCCCCCCGGCGGCACGCCCTTGCAGGCCAATGTCCCAACGGCGGGCCGCGTAACGGGCCTGGAAGGTAAACTGCTGCCTCGGTACCTGTGGAATGAAGCGATCCACGAGCGACGGATTTGAAGGGAACTCTGTTACGCGGGAATCGGCGAAAAGATAGCCGGCATTAAGCGTCAGCCGCGAGATGCGAAGCTCGGCGTCAAGCTCAAGCCCGGCAGAACGCGTCCGTCCGGCATTTTGCCGTTGGCGGGTGATCAGCGATGGCGTCACCGTGAGCGTCACATTCGCCACCGTCCGGTCGGTCTCGGTATAAAAACCGGTACCGCGGAGATAAAAGGGCCCGCGGGCAAAGCTTGCTCCGCCCTCAAAGCTCGCGGCCCGTTCGGCCCGCAGGTCGGCATTGGCGTTGGTCACGATGTTGCTGACGCGGAACCCGCGGTAAAGCTCGTTGAGCGTCGGGGCGCGAAAGCTCCGCGAGGCCGAGCCATTGACGGAAAACTCCGGCGTGATCCGATAAAGCACTGACAATCGCGGGCTTAGCGCGTCTTCCTCGCGGTCGGGAAAAATTGTCGTGGTCGTGATGCCGGTCGCAAGGCTCCGCGTTGCCGAAAGCCCGCGGTCGTTTGACCAGCGATCGTAGCGAACCGAACCGGCGACGACCGCCCGCGAGCCCCAGGCAAAGACGTCCTGAACATAAACGCCGAACGACTGTTCGCGGCCGGCCGTGCCGAGAAGCGATGTCGGATTGCCGCCAAAGTAGCCGACCTCATCACTCGAGCCGCGAACCTCGCGAACTTCAAAACCGGCGCCGAGCGAATGCGCGCCGAGCAGCATAAAAACGCGTGCCGAAAGCCCCACGTTCTGCGAAGGCGAACGCTGCAGCCGCGAGAGCGTTTCCGCGTCGCGAGCGGCCGCGACCGCCGTGAACGTTTGGTCGTAAACCTGTGTGCCGCCAAACGCGCGGAACTCCGTGCCGAGCTTGCCGTCCGCACGCTCGAACCGGCCGCCGGCGATGATGCCGCGGGAATGCGTCTGATTCCGCTGAAGCGGCGTGCCGTTTGTCCGGTCTTCAGAAAAATACGACGGCCGAATGAAAAGAGACCCCGTGTCGCCGAACCGCTTTCCAACGCGGCCGCTCAAATTCACCGAGCGAACTCCGGCGGCCTCGTCGATCGGCCCACGATCCTCACTTGAGACCGGAATGTAGCCCTCGGTCTGAAGGCGGCCAAAATTGAGATCGGCGAACCAGTTTCTGTAATTTGTGCCGAGAAATCCGGCGGCCGAAACGGTCTCCTGCGAGCCTGCCGAGAATTCACCCGCCGCAGCAAAACGCTCCAGCGTTGAACGCGGCTCGATGGCGACGGTGCCGCTCAATGACCCGCTCCCGTAAAGGCTCGAAGCACCGCCGCGGACCACCTCGACCTGTTCGGCCGCGAGCGGCGAGATGCGGTTCCATTGCACCCAGCCGCCGAATGGGTCGTTGATAGCAATGCCATCAAAAAGAACCGCCGTCCGGCTCGCACCGCTTGCCCCGACTCCGCGGAGCGAGACGCCCTGCGTTGTCGGGTTTGAGTTGCGGCTGCTCGAACGCCGAAAGGTCGAAAACCCCGGCACCTGCCTAAGTGCGTCGTCGAGCGTCGGTGCCGCCGTTCGCTCGAGTGCACCGCGGCCGATAACGGCGATGCTGACGGGCGAGTCGCCAAGCCTCGCTTCGGTGCGTTCGGCGGAGACGACGACCGTCTCGCGAAGCCCGGCGGGCCTGAGCGTGAGGTTCAGTTCGCCGGCCGCGAGTTCACCTGCGGTCGCTGTTCTTTCAAAAGCGGCAAAGCCTTCGGCCGAGACGGCGATCGCCTCACCGGGCTCGATGCGGCAGACGAAGCCCTCAGCCTTACTGCTGCAGGGCCTCGCGGTTCCATCGGCGGTCTTCACTTCAGCCGCGGCGTTCACGACTAGCCGCCCTGCGGTATCGCGTACGGTCACACGCACTTCGCCCGCCTGGCCAAAGGCGCCAACGGCAGCGGCAAGCACGAATGCTATCTGTAGGGCGAGCGTTCTCATCCGATCTAAACTCAAGCTTAACTAACTGCTCCGTGATAACGAATTCGACCGGCGGCCCGGTTCGGGTTCGGCTAGCGGCCGGTGCGGATGATCTCGCTTGCTTTCGCGAGGTCTTCGGGAGTGTTGATGTTGAAAAAGAAGA
>CAZGLZ010000210.1:0-2422 GCA_964526245.1 uncultured Chloracidobacterium sp.
CGGGCTTCGAACAGGATAACGCCGGCCGAGACCGCCAGATTGAGGCTCTCGACCGGCTTTTCCATTTCGATCGCGATGCGTTCGTCGAGCTCCCCTTCGAGTTCGGCCGAGATGCCGGACGCCTCCGAACCAAAGATCAAAAGCCGCTTCTTCGTCCAATCGACGGCTGTATGAGCCGTAGCTCCGTCGGCGGTCGTGCCGGAAACTACAAAGCCTGCCCGTCGAGCATCGGCAATGACCTCATGTTCATCGGCCTTTTCAACAACCCGCAGTCGAAAGGCAGATCCCATCGATGCCCGCAGGGCCTTCGGCGAAAACGCATCTGCCGAACCGGCCGACGTGATAACGGTCCTAACGCCCGACGCCTCAGCGGCTCGAAGTATCGCACCGAGGTTGGCAGGATTGTTTACACGGCTAAGGAGAAGAACGATGGGTACGCCGTTTGGCTTTGCGGCGCCAAAAGCTTCGCTCAGCTCGGTCGCAGGACGCTGGCCGATGAGAATAATGCCCTGTGGTGATTCGGTATCGGCGATCGATGCGAGAAGCTTATTCGGAAGTTCGTAGACCGGAATTCGGGCCATCTCGAGAACCTGCTTCAGTTCTTCCTCGCCTTCGCGAGCGAGGAGGTCGCTTGAGATAAAGGCGTATTCAAGCCCGATGCCCGAGTCGAGTGCCTCCATCGCCAGCCGCTTCCCTTCGATGAATATCTCGCCCGGCTCCTTGCCGCCTCGGACGCGTAGCGCGTGCTTGATCTTTTCGTTATCGCGGCTTGTGATCTTCTGCATATGCCGGGCGGGTATCTGTTGCGTGCTGTTTTACGTTAGAATCGGGTTTACTCGTTACTAAATTGCAAAACCTATGAAACCAGAAACCCGGGCGATTAACAAACTGGATGACCTCCGCGAACGGAATGAACGTGCCGAACTCGGCGGCGGCGAGGCTCGCCTCGAAAAACAGCGGGCATCGGGAAAAATGACCGCGCGTGAGCGGATCGAGTTCCTGCTTGATGAAGGCACTTTCGAAGAGTTTGATAAGTTCGTCGTTCACCGCTCGAACGACTTTGGGCTTGATAAGCAGCGATTCCCGGGCGATGGTGTCGTTACCGGGCACGGAAAGATCGACGGACGGCAGGTTTTCGTATTTGCTCAGGATTTCACGGTCTTTGGCGGTTCGCTTTCGGAAACGCACGCTCAGAAGATCTGCAAGATAATGGACCTGGCGATGAAGACGGGCGCTCCCGTCATCGGGCTGAACGACAGCGGCGGTGCCCGAATTCAGGAAGGCGTCGTCTCGCTCGGCGGCTATGCCGACATCTTTTTGCGAAACACGCTGGCGAGCGGCGTCGTGCCGCAGATCAGCTGCATCCTTGGCCCGTGTGCTGGAGGCGCGGTTTATTCGCCGGCGATCACAGACTTTAACGTGATGGTCAAGGACACGTCCTATATGTTCATTACGGGTCCGGACGTGATCAAGACCGTGACGCATGAGGAGGTTACGAAAGACGAGCTTGGCGGTGCCCTGACGCATAATTCGAAGTCCGGAGTTGCCCATTTTGCCGCCGATTCGGATGAACACGCACTGCGGATCACACGCGAGCTGATCTCATTCATCCCCTCAAACAACATGGAGGACCCGCCGTTTGCGGCGACCGCGGACCCGGCGACGCGGATCGATAAGGAGCTGAACACGCTCGTGCCCGAGAACGCGAATATGCCCTACGACATTCGCGACATCATCAAGCGGGTGGTTGACGATGGCTATTTCTTTGAGGTCCAGGAGCTTTTTGCACAGAATATCGTCATCGGCTTTGCTAGGCTCGGCGGTCATTCGGTCGGGATCGTGGCGAACCAACCGGCGTTTCTGGCGGGCGTTTTGGACATTGATGCTTCGGTTAAGGCGGCACGGTTCGTTCGCTTCTGCGACTGCTTCAACATCCCGCTGATAACCTTTGAGGACGTTCCGGGCTTTCTCCCGGGCGTTGATCAGGAACATCACGGCATCATTCGCCACGGAGCGAAACTACTTTATGCCTTTGCTGAGGCGACGGTACCAAAGATCACCGTCATTACCCGCAAGGCATATGGCGGTGCCTATTGCGTTATGGCCTCAAAGCATATTCGGACCGACGTCAATTTTGCGTACCCGACGGCGGAGATCGCCGTTATGGGGGCCGAAGGAGCGGTCGGGATTCTCTATCGAAAGGAACTGGCAGAGGCTGAAAATGCCGAGGCGGCGAGGCAGGAGAAGATCGCGGAGTTCCAAAATAAGCTCGCGAATCCGTATGTAGCGGCCGAAAAGGGGTTTGTTGATGAGGTGATCGAGCCGGCATTTACGCGGCCGAAGCTAATTCGGGCTCTGGAACTGACCAGAAACAAGCGGGATAGCAATCCGCCAAAGAAACACGGCAATATTCCGCTTTAGA
>CAZGLZ010000211.1:0-2181 GCA_964526245.1 uncultured Chloracidobacterium sp.
TCTGCGGGTCGCCTTTTGCGGCATCGGACACCAGTTGGCTAAATTTGTTTTTGCCTTCGAATATAGAGAAATGCCTCATATAGCCAGCTTAGCTAGACTATTCAGAATTGTCAATCTCTCTTGGAATCTCAGTGCTGACCTCTCAGTTTGTTAATTGTAGGTTCCAATTTCGAGAAGATTTCTGAAAATGCCTCATGTTTACCTGCTGGGGAGTTGGTCTTTCGCTCGGGGTCAAATTCTTCCGCGTCGGTTCGAGTTTCAATGACACCTTCAGTCGCCGTTACAATAAACCGTGTTCGATAATGGGCGGCGCTCGTAGTAACGGGTTCTCTAGGAATACCAAGAAAGCCAGCATCAAATATCTCCGCGCGAATTCTCGAATAACTAAGGTTGAGTCTTGTAAGGGAACCGAAGGCAACGCATTCGCCGTTATTTCTAGTCACGACGTAGCGATCGTCTGCAAAAAGCTTGATTAGCAACCCCTCATCCCATCCTGGATTTTGCACATCGCCGATCACAATGAAGTTCTTTTCAAAAGTGATGGACATTTCCGGGCCTAACTTTGTCGAAGACCCAATCCGCACCTTGTCGTTTGCCGAGTTGCTCTCCAAATACCATTCATCCAGTTTCGTGACACCAATACCTAGTGGCGAAGGTGAACGAGAAATCTCCAGCATCCACGGATACCCGAGCTGACTCTGCATCGGCCTCGGTAGTTCACTGATCGGCGTCAGGACCAAGCGGTCGCTGATTCTCCTTATCTCACCGCAAAGCGATCGGTCCTGCTTCTTAATCTCTGGTCCACGAATGCGTTCAACAGAGTATAGAAGAACATAACCGTCGTCGCTGCCAGCGGCGAGAACCTTATCATCAGGACTGAACGCTAGGCTTTGAATCGGAAATTCGCCGAAGGAAATATAACCAATTTCAGACCTGTCAATCGTTTTCCATAGACTCAAATCACCTCCGCTTCCGTAGTCGCCGCCAGCGACAGCGAAAATGTTGCCCGAATGAGAGAACGTCCCCGTGAACACGCCGGACCGAAACTCGGTAATGTCGTGCAATCTGGTCGAACTTTTCAGGTCCCAGGTTTGAACCACTTTTTCCCCAAAGATCGCGCCTCCACCGAGAACAATACGATCGCTATTCTGCTCAATGGCGGCGAAAAAACCTCTCGATACCGGTTTTACAGTTCGAACAACCGATTGGCTTTCAAGATCGATGATCTGCAATGTCCCGTTACCGTAAGCTATGATCGACTTTCCGTCATTCGCAAACAGCGCGCTTACAAAGGCCTCATCATTCTCACCAGCCTTCAACAGGGTTGAAGATCGAGCGGTCTTGAGGTCATAAAGAGTCACACGCCTTTCGCTAGTGATCAGTAGCTTTGTCGAATCTTTAGAAAACGCTATTCCTTCGGGGTCCTCAATTTGAGTTAGAAGGGTCTTCGATTTCGTCCAATCACCAACATTCCAGCTAAGAACTTTTCCGGCCCAAGTCAATACCGCAAGGTGTTTCCCGTCCGAAGAGAATACTACGGCCTTAACATTATCGTCGCCTTTGATAAGGGTAGCGACGAGCGAATAATCCGGAAGTTTCCACACTTTTACTCCGCCCTCATCGTTCCATCCGTATCCTGCAACGAGAAGTTTGCCGTCGGGTGAAAAGGCTACGCTCTTCACGCGATCTGGGCATTGTATCTTGGAAATCAAAGCGGGTTGCGAAGAACCGGCTGTCGGATTCAAGATCAGGAGTACTGCGATAACAACGATGCTACGAATATCGGTAGGCCACATATATCGGTTAGATGTCGCAGACGTCAAAAGGTTCCATTTTGTAAGAGAAAATGAGGATGTCTGAAAAGTAAAATGGTCTTCGTTGCGGTCTCTGCGAAACACTCAGCGACCTCTGCGTTGTAATCCTCTAAACGCAGAGGTCACAGAGATTTACGCAGAGATCGCTGAGTCTGGATCACTAGTTATAACCGAACACTCTTGCCGACTTACTCCTTTTCAGACATCCTCGGTCAAATTGTGATAAATCGTGAGTTTTCAACCTAGATCGATGCAGCGATGGCTTCGTCGAAAATCTCCAGAGCTACGTCGGCGTTTTCCTTGGTCAGAATTAGCGGCGGCGACCAGCGGATGGTGCTTGTGCCGCAGCCGAGGATGATCAGGCCGC
>CAZGLZ010000212.1:0-2164 GCA_964526245.1 uncultured Chloracidobacterium sp.
AGTTCGTCCGCGACTTCATCGCCGCCTGGAACAAGGTGATGAACGCCGACCGCTTCGACCTTGCATAAGCGACCGGCAAACCTAAAACGCGAGAGGCGGCCTTTTGACGGGCCGCCTCTTTCTTTTCGCTGATTTACTGTAATTCCGGTTCTTAAGATCTATTCAAAACTCAAAGTGTCAGTCTTCACCACTTTCCAGCGTGGAAATTTCGCTTCGGCAAACTGCGATCGCTCGCCGGCATTTTTCGTGTCCGGCTCGTGCGATCCGCATTCGGGCTTTGCAGGCGGGACATTGTAGCTGATCACTACCGTTTCAAACTCGGCATCCGGGCCCGAACGTACAGGGTCAGAACGGTCTGCCCGCGAGAGGTGCCGCTTCCATCCGCGGAAGTGACGCCTTTCAGCAATTCGCGAACCCGTGGGCTCGTCGGAGTTGACGCTTTCCGGTACTGAAGCGATCTCAGCCTCACCGCTGTCGTCAAACTCGATGACCGGGGGAACCGGTTGTGCCGGTTGCCGGAGCTGCGCCACCTGCTTTTCGGCGGGTTCCTGCGTTTGCAAATACATCATCAAAGCGAACTGCAGAACCCCAATTGTGACGATACCCAAAATCAGCTTGTACATCTTATTACCCCGTGCCGTCTTAAAGTATGTTCAACATTGTTAGTATAGCAAACCGGGGGAAAGGTTGCACAATAAAACTGCGAAAAAGTTCGCCTAAACCCGCAGCGAACCGCGCCAGCCGCGGGCACCGTAACAGGATTCGGCTCCGTTGTGATATGTCCAGATCGTATCGTAGCGTCGGTCGCAGAACATGGCTCCGCCTAGTTTGCGGATCTCATCAGGAGTCGCGATCCAGCTTGAGGTCTTTAGGTCAAACTCGCCGAGCTTTTGCAGTTCCTCATAATCGGCTTCCGTCAGGATCTTGATGCCCATCTCGGCCGCCATCCCGATGGCACTATGATTCGGCTTGTGCTCTTTCCGCGAATCGAGCGCCGCCTGGTCATAGCAGACGCTCCGCCGCCCCTTCGGGCTCTCGGCCGAGCAATCAAAGAAAATGAACTCGTCGGTCTTCTTATCGCGGCCAACCACATCAGGCTCGCCGCCCGTCGCTTCCATCTGAAACAACGACGCAAGCTTTGCGGGCTCGGCTCGAAGCCGCTCTTCGGCCTCCGCCCACTTGATTCCCTTGTGCCGGCCCGGATTCGATGCAAAGCGTTCGCTTAGCGTACCGATGAGTTCATTGATCTGTGCTTTGGTTAGTTTCATGGTAAGAAAGTTGGCGTTTGGCTTTGGTCGATTTTTCGGCTTTTCCCGAGGTCTTGACGTCAAATAAGTTTCGTCCGCCCGGGGAAGGTGCTTAGAGACAATGACCGCACGATCAAGAACCAAGAGTATATGCCTCGCTACGCTTTTTGCAATGCTGCTTTTGAGCGTTGAATTCAGCGGCCAGCAGGTTCGGCGGATCACGTATAACAACATCAATGTCGATGTCGTTATCGATAAGCCCGCGAATCCTATCGTCGATGTCATCGTCGCTTTCCACGGGACTGTGATGTCTGACACGCAAATACTCGCCGCTGCCCAGAATACGCTGGCCCGCGTAAAGGAGATCACCGATCGCAACGATATGATGATCGTCAGCGTCGCCTATCCGCAGGAAGGCCGCCTGATGGGCGAGGGCATCCGCGAGGCAGAGGCCGCTTTGCTTTGGGTCAAGGAAAAGAGCCGGAAGGTGCTCAAAAAGAAGGTCCGGAGGATCTACCTCGTTGGCCACTCGCAGGGCGGCTATGTCGTCACGCGCCTCAACACGATGCACGCGACCAACGGCGTTATCGCAAATGCTCCGGGCCCGCTTAACCTTGTGCTTCGCTGCGGCCTTGAGGAAACCGGGCAGATCGGGCAAAGCGCCGTCTGCCTTCTGATGCGGCAAACATACGGCACAACAACGCAGAATCCCGATGCCTATATGGCGCGGTCGCTACTGAACTTTACCTCCGGACATCGGTCGCCGATCCTTTTCGTCCAGGGGCTTCAGGACGCCCAGATCCAGTTGGCATCATGGCCGGCCTTTAAACAGCAGATGACCGACTGCACGACCTGCCAGTCGCGCCAATTCGTCGAAATTGCCAACGGCGGCCACACCGCACTCTTCGACAGCCCCG
>CAZGLZ010000213.1:0-2092 GCA_964526245.1 uncultured Chloracidobacterium sp.
AAATCGACTTCATCACGATCTCGCTTGATTTTGAAGAGGAGATCGCGACCACGGTCCCGAAGTTTCTGGCGGAAATGAAGGCAACGATGCCGACCTTTCTGTTGGTCACCGCCGATGAGACCGCCGCGATCCAGATGGTCTCAAAGGACTGGGCCGGAGCACTTCCCTTTACCGTCATTTACGCTTCGGACGGGACGATGTCGTACTTCCGGCAGGGCATTGTTAAGCACGACGTTCTGCAGGCGGAGCTTGACAAACTGCTCAAGCCTTAGCCGAAAAAGCATGTTTTAGAAAGACTGTCGCCAGTTTTGGTTGACAGTCTTTTTTGAGAATGCTAGTTTCATCGCTGCAACACATATTCGCAGGAGGTTTACGATGTTCAGACAAGTTAGCGATTTTCAGAAGGCGTGGGAATACGAGGCAGAGATGACCGGAAAGGTGATCGCGGCATTAACCGATGCTTCGCTCGGGCAGCGGGTCAGCGAGGAAGGCCGGACGCTTGGCTTTCTAGCGTGGCACAACACGCAAACGCTCGGCGAGATGCTCGGGCTGACCGGGCTAAAGGTCGATGCACCGGACTTTGAGCAGCCGTGTCCGGCAACTGCGGCCGAAATCGGAGCCGCGTATGCAAGAGCGGCCGAGTCCGTGAAGGAACAGGTAGCGGCGGATTGGACCGACGAAACCCTGCTCGAAACTGACGAGATGTACGGCGAGACTTGGGCACGCGGGCTGACGCTGTTCTACCTTATCGCCCATCAAACGCACCATCGCGGCCAGATGACCGTCCTGATGCGGCAGGCCGGCCTTACCGTCCCAGGGGTTTACGGCCCGGCAAAAGAGGAATGGGCCGCGATGGGCGCCCCGGCGATGCAGTAGATATCTGTCACAGAGACCACAGAGCCGATCGAGAAATGCCCCGAACAGATTCTCTGTGTTCTCTGTGGCAAAGCGTCTGAGAAATCGACATCTACGGCCTGACAGGGTAATATGACTGTTTTGTTTTTACCCGAGGAAGTTAACCGAAGATGAACGAAGCAGCCATCACGCCGGAGATCGTCGAGCAGCACGGCCTTTCACCCGCCGAGTACGACAAGCTCGTCAACATAATGGGTCGCGAGCCCAACCTGACCGAGCTCGGCGTTTTCAGCGTGATGTGGTCGGAGCATTGCTCGTATAAGTCTTCGCGCGTTCACCTTAAGCGATTGCCCACAACAGGGCCGCGTGTGATTGTCCCGCCGGGCGAGAATGCCGGCGTCGTCGATATCGGCGACGACTGGTGCGTTGCCTTCAAGGTCGAATCGCATAATCACCCTTCGTTCATTGAGCCCTTTCAAGGAGCCGCGACCGGTGTCGGCGGCATTCTGCGCGACGTTTTCACGATGGGTGCCCGGCCGGTGGCGGCAATGAACTCGCTCCGCTTCGGCCCGCTCAATCACCCTAACCACGGGAACCGCAATCGCTCGATCCTCAAAGGCTGCGTCGAGGGCATCGGCCACTACGGCAATTGCTTTGGCGTGCCGACGATCGGCGGCGAGGTCGTATTTGACGAAAGCTATTCGCTTAATCCGCTCGTCAATGCCTTCGCCCTCGGCATCGTCCGCAAGGACCAGATATTTTTCGGCAAGGCATCGGGCATCGGCAACCCGGTGATGTACGTCAGTGCCAAGACCGGCCGCGACGGCATCCATGGAGCGACGATGGCCTCGGCCGAGTTTGACGAAGAGGCGCTCGAAAAGCGCCCGACCGTCCAGGTCGGCGACCCGTTCCTTGAAAAGCTCTTGCTCGAAGCCTGCCTCGAAGCGATGCGGAGCGGAGCGATCGAGGGCATACAAGACATGGGTGCCGCCGGACTGACGAGCAGCTCGGTCGAGATGGCCGCTCGTGCCGGGACCGGACTTGAACTCGACCTGACGCTCGTTCCGCAACGCGAAACCGGAATGACGGCTTACGAGATGATGCTTTCCGAGTCGCAGGAGCGGATGCTCATCGTCGCCCGAAAGGGCCGCGAGAAAGAGGTCGTCGAGATCTTCAATAAATGGGACCTCGATGCGGTCGTCATTGGCAAGGTGGTCGAGGGCGACCGTCTTAAGAT
>CAZGLZ010000214.1:0-2052 GCA_964526245.1 uncultured Chloracidobacterium sp.
GCGAGGGCGATCTGCTCGGTCTGGAAGGCGGAAAGCCGCCCAAGGCCCATAGGCGTTGCGGAATAAAGCGTGCCGTTTATCTCGATCTGCGGCTTTTGGCCGCAAGAGAAATTGAGGTCGCTTACATTCTCTGAAACGAGCAGCATCTGCTCGATAATGGGTGCTATATCCAGCAAACTCATTTGAAAGGGTTACTCCTGAAGAGATCCGGGAAAGGCAGGGGATGTGCCGGGAAGATCTTGCGGGTCGTTTGCAGACCGCGAAACGCCACAAACATTATTACCCGATTCGGCGTCCGTGTGCAAGCATTATTTAATGTTGTTGAACATTATTTTGCTCCGGAAGGCTGGGAGCCATTCGCCGCAGTTTTGAGCAAAGCAAGATTTTTGGCGATATTCTCGCCCCCGGCAACCGCAGAACTGATGACAGCGGCGGAATCCGCACCGGCTTCTATCACGGCGGTGATGTTTTCCGCGTTGATCCCGCCGATGGCTACGAGCGGGATATTCGGCAGTGCGTTTCGTATCTCGGCTAACTGCCCAAGACCAACCACGGGTTCGGTATCCGGTTTTGTATCGGTCCGGAAGATCGGCCCGAACGCGACGTAATCGACCGGTTCCCTTGCGGCCGCTGTTGCTTCGGTAATACTGTGCGTCGAAAGGCCGATGATCGCGTCCCGGCCGAGCAATTGGCGAGCAGCGGCCGGCGGAAGGTCGTCCCGGCCAAGGTGTACACCATCGGCACCGGTCATCTTTGCAATATCGACACGGTCATTGATAAGCAGAATGACGCCGGCCTCGCGGGCCGCGGCGACGGCATTCACCGCCTCTGCATAGAACTGGTCAGCGGGCAGGTGTTTTTCGCGAAGCTGGATGAGGGCTGCTCCAGCCGCGGCAAGCCGCCGCACCTGCTCGGCATGAGAAAGGCCCGAAAGCTTGCGGTCCGTAATGGGATAGACCCGCGGTAATTCAAGTCGAGAATTCATCGGGGCTCAGATCAGCGATTTGGTCATCAGGTAGCCGTCCTCGCCGTTGCTGTAATAGTTTTTGAGCAGTTGGACGGACGCATAGCCGCGGCGTTTGTAAAGTTCCTGAGCGACGAGATTGCTGAGGCGGACCTCGAGGACCACGGTCGAGACGCCCTTTGCCCGGAGAGCATCCTCCATATGGGCAAGCAGCCGGGAGGCGAGGTCGCGGCGGCGATGCTCGGGGGCGACCCCGATGGTCGTGATATGTGCGGCCCCGTCCGGGTTCATCATCGCGAAGATGAAACCGGTCATTTCGCCTGAGGGAGTAACGGCCCGATAGCTGAGCGTTTCGGGGTTATCAAGTAAGTAAGTGAAGGTGTGGCGGCTGTAATTTTCACCGCGAGCAAAGCAGCGGAGATTAAGCTTTGCGACCTCGCGGAGTTGTTTCTTTGTCAGCGGCCGGATCTCATAAACGGTCGGCGGAGCAGTGATAACCTCCGCCCGACGCGGATCGGCGGCGATGAAAAGGTCACGCAAAGACTGGAGAACTGCCATACCCTGAAACGCTAGAGGATCAGCATACAATCGCCATAACTATAGAAACGGTAACCCGCCAAGACCGCATGCCGATAAGCCTTCATTATAAGTTCGTGCCCGCCAAATGTGGAAACGAGCACCAAAAGCGAACTCTTCGGTAAATGGAAATTCGTCAAAAGTCCGTCAATGGCTTTAAATTGGTGGCCGGGAAGGATAGTTAATTCTGCTTTGCCGTTCGCGGGCCGAAACTCGCCGAACTCGGCCATCATGTTCTCAAGGGTTCGGGTGGTCGTCGTCCCGACGGCGATTATCCTTCGCCCCTCACGTTTTGCAGCGGCAAGCATTTCGGCGGCGTGTTCACTGACCTCATACCGTTCGGGAAGCACAGAGTGGCCGGCAAGGTCCTCGCCACGGACCGGTTCAAATGTGCCGTACCCGACGTGCAGCGTTATTTCGCAGGTCTGAACGCCAGCGTTGCGAAGCCTCTGGAGCACATCTTCGGTAAAGTGGAGTCCGGCGGTCGGTGCGGCGATCGCTCCGCGTTTCTC
>CAZGLZ010000215.1:0-2024 GCA_964526245.1 uncultured Chloracidobacterium sp.
CCGCGGCTGCGAAAAGCTCCGCCGGCCACGGCCACGACGAAGGCACGGGAATGCATCCGCTGGCGCTTGTCGGCATCGGGCTCGTGCTTTTGCTGATCGGCTTCTACGTGCCTGACTCGAAGCTCTCGCACTTTACTGTCTTTATGCTTGCGGTCTTCGTCGGGTTCCAGGTCGTCTGGAATGTGAAGCCCGCTCTGCACACGCCGCTAATGAGCGTCACCAACGCGATCAGCGGCATCATCCTCGTCGGCGGAATGCTCCAGCTCTCCGGCGAAATGAACGTGACCACGATCCTCGGCGCCGTCGCCGTACTTATCGCCACGATCAACATCGCCGGCGGATTTTTAGTTACCAACAGAATGCTGGCGATGTTCAGAAAATGAAAACCGGCCTTATCACAATTGCATACATCGCCGCGAGTGCGTTGTTTATTTTGAGCCTTGGTGGGTTGTCCAAGCAGGAGACGGCCCGGCGGGGGAATTGGTATGGCATTATCGGGATGCTTATCGCTCTGGCGGCGACGGTCGCGGCGATGCAGCCGAGCGGCTGGCCGATACTCGGTGCGGTCGTGCTGGTCGGTGCGCTGATCGGCGCGACGGTCGCCTCGCGGGTGCAGATGACCTCGATGCCGGAGCTTGTGGCGATCCTTCACAGCTTTGTCGGGCTCGCGGCAGTGCTGGTCGGGTTTGGGACATACCTCGATAAATTTGCCGCCGGTAAAACGGTAGAGGACGCCGGTATCTTGTTGATCGAGATCTTCGTCGGCGTCTGCGTCGGCTCGATCACCTTCACGGGATCGGTCATCGCGTTCCTCAAACTTCGCGGCTCTATCAGCGGCAATCCGTTCCTGCTTCCGGGCCGTCATTTCATCAATCTGCTGATGCTGATCGCGACGGTCGTTCTCGGCGTGCTCTACGTAATGTCTCCCGGAACCGGCGGGAACGCGTATCTGATAGCCGCGACCGTCGTGACCGGCGTTTTGGGCATCCATTTCATAATGGCGATCGGCGGTGCGGATATGCCGGTGGTCGTCTCGATGCTCAACAGCTATTCGGGCTGGGCGGCATCGGCGGCGGGTTTTATGCTCTCGAACGACCTGCTGATCATCACCGGAGCCTTGGTCGGTTCGAGCGGCGCGATCCTCAGCTACATAATGTGCCGCGGGATGAACCGCTCGTTCGTCAGTGTGATGCTTGGCGGCTTCGGCACCGAAGGCGGATCCGCAGCGGCGGGCGGATCGGCCCCGGCGGGCGAGGTGCGCTCGGTAGATGCGGCGACCTCGGCCGACATGCTCCGCCAGGCGAAAAAGGTGATCATCGTTCCCGGCTACGGGCTCGCCGTTGCTCAGGCTCAGCACTCGCTCGCCGAAGTGGTCAAGATATTGAAAGAAGGCGGGACCGAAGTTAAGTTCGCCATCCATCCGGTCGCCGGGCGGCTACCGGGCCACATGAACGTTCTGCTCGCCGAGGCTAACATCCCGTATGACATCGTCTTCGAGATGGAAGAGATCAATGATGAATTTGGCGGCACAGATGTTTCGTGGGTGATCGGGGCAAACGACATAGTCAACCCCTCGGCGCTCGATGACCCGGCCTCGCCGATCGCGGGAATGCCGGTGCTCCACGTTTGGGAAGCCCGCGACACCATCGTCATGAAACGCTCGATGGCCTCGGGCTACGCCGGTGTGGACAACCCGCTTTTCTACAAAGACAACACCCAAATGCTCTTCGGCGACGCGAAGAAGGTCGTCGATGAGATATTGACCGCGATGCGCGGGTGATCTTGATTTGCTTTGGGTGTGAAAAAAAGCTCCCCTCCTTACGAAGGAGGGGTGGACGCCGCTTCGGCGGACGGGGTGGTTCTCTCGAATCCTGGGGCAAAATAAGAAACTCCCCTCCTTACGAAGGAGGGGTGGACGCCGCTTCGGCGGACGGGGTGGTTCTCTCGAATCCTGGGGCAAAATAAGAAACTCCCCTCCTTACGAAGGAGGGGTGGACGCCGCTTCGGCGGACGGGGTGGTTCTC
>CAZGLZ010000216.1:0-1997 GCA_964526245.1 uncultured Chloracidobacterium sp.
TGGCAAATTTGAGGGCCTTACCCTCGGCCGAGCGGGCCGACACGATCTTGCCCTTCGCATCTCGTTCGACCGTCACCTCGCCCGGAGCCGCATAGATCCGCTTCCCGGTCTCATCATCAAAGAACGTTTCACCGACGACCATTCCCTGCGTCAGCAGCCGCGTTACCGGCTCACCAAACTTGACCAGCCCGAGGTCACGCATCACCTTGGTCCAGAAGCGCGTGTAGATCAGGTGCATAACGGCATGGTCATCGCCGCCAATGTATTGATCGACCGGTGTCCAATAGGCCGCAAGGTCAGGCGAGAACGGAAGTATCTCGTTTGCCGGGTCTGTATAGCGGAAAAAGTACCACGAAGAATCGACGAACGTGTCCATCGTGTCTGTCTCTCTCCGGCCCGGTCCGCCGCACTTCGGACACTCGGTTTCTACGAACTCGCTGACCTTTGAAAGCGGCGATTCGCCCGTCCCGGTGATCGGCGCATTCTCAGGAAGCTCGACCGGAAGATTGTCGAAATGTTCCGGAACCGTGCCGCAGGTGTCGCAATAAACGATCGGTATCGGCGAACCCCAAAAGCGTTGGCGTGAAATTCCCCAATCGCGGAGCTTGTAGGTCGTCGCCGCCTCGCCAAAACCGTGTAGGTGGGCGTGATGCGTCATCTCCTGCTTGGCGGCCTCGCTCGTCTTTCCGTTCCAATAGTCCGAGTGCACTAGAACGCCCGAATCGGTATAAGGGTCTTCGAGAGCAAGGGCCTGCATCGTGTGGTGCTCGTGGGCAAGGTGCGGCTCCGAGATCACTTGCCGGATCGGCAGGCCAAACTTCTTTGCGAATTCAAAGTCGCGTTCGTCGTGGGCCGGCACGCTCATTACCGCTCCGGTGCCGTATTCCATCATCACGTAGTTGCCGACCCAAACCGGCAACTCCTCGCTGCTGAATGGGTTAACCGCTTTCAATCCGGTGTCGATGCCGTCTTTTTCTACCTCGGCCTCGTGATCGGCCGGCTTTGCTTTCTCACGGAGTATCTCTTCGATCTTCGCGTGGACCTCGGCCGAAAAACCGCCGCCAAATTCCTCTATGATCGGATGCTCTGCCGCGAGAACGATCGCGTTCGCACCGTAGATCGTGTCGATCCGCGTCGTGAATACACGCACCTTGCGGCGGTCCTCGGGCTTCAGGCTTCCGGTCTTTCCGGGAACGCGCACTTCGAAATCGACGAGCGCTCCCTCAGAACGCCCGATCCAATCACGCTGCCGCTTGAGGACGTTCGCCGGCCAGCCGGCTTCTATCGTGTTGAGCCCCTCGAGAAGCTCATCTGCGTATGCGGTCGTCTTGAAGAACCATTGCTCAAGGTCGCGCTTCGTCACCGGATTGCCGCACCGCCAGCAAAGCCCGCCGCTGGCCTGTTCATTTGAGAGCGTCGCCTGGTCGGTCTCGCACCAATTGACCTGCGTCATCTTTTTGTACGCAAGGCCCTTGTCGTACATTTTGAGGAAGAACCACTGGTCAAATTTGTAATACTCGGGCCGATGCGCCGCGATCTCACGCGACCAGTCGTAGCTCAGGCCGAGCCGCTGCAACTGGCCCCGCATCGCTTTTATGTTCTCCTCGGTCCAGTCGCGGGGGTTGACCTTCCGCTTTACGGCAGCATCCTCCGCCGGTTGGCCGAACGAGTCCCATCCGATCGGATGAAGCACATTGAAGCCCTTCAAACGCTTGTACCAAGCGACCGCATCGCCGACCGAGTAGTTTCGGACGTGGCCCATATGCAGGTTTCCCGAGGGATACGGCAGCATCTCAAGCTGGTAGAACTTCGGCCGTTCGTCGTCGATCTGGACCTCAAAAACCTTTGCATCGGCCCATTTGGCCTGCCACTTTTGTTCGATCTTTTTCGGAAAATACTTCTCGTCCATAAGGCTCCGGTTTCGGCCTCCCGCCGTCAGAATCCGCTTGCAAGAGGCCGCGTGTGAAACGAAACAAGCAGTTTAGCGGAAAACGGCA
>CAZGLZ010000217.1:0-1985 GCA_964526245.1 uncultured Chloracidobacterium sp.
TGGAAAACGCCGATGTCGTAAAGCGTCACGATTCCCGGATGGTTCAGTTTTGAGACGGCACGTGCTTCTAGTTCGAACCGAACGACGCGGTCATCGTGCGAGCTGAACTCGGGCGGCAATATCTTTAGCGCTACGTTGCGTTTCAGCTTCTCATCGAAGGCAAGATAAACATCGCCCATTCCGCCGGCACCGATCATCCGCTCGATGCGGTAGTTTGAGATGAGGGCGTTGGCAAGGCCGAACTGTGTCCTTTCGGTTTCGGCGTTGGCGAGGGATTCAGCTGCGAGGCTGATCGCCGGCCTTTCCATAAAGCGGTCGGCCTTGGCGGCTGCACGCAGAAGATCGAGAACCGCATTTTCGAGTTCCGGGTCACCGGCGGTCGTTTCGGCGATGAACCGCTCACGCTCCGCCGCGGGCATTTCAAGCGCCGCGTCGAGTATCGCGTCGATCTCTTTCCATCGTTCCGCGTCCATAAAAAGAGGTTGCCCGGGCAAACGACGGGCAAAATCCGGATCGCCACAAAGTTAGCATACTAAGAGGGGCAAATGGAAAATTTCCGATTCCGTGATAGGTTTTCGGGTGCCGAAACGCAATACCAATTAGCCGAACCTACGTTCGCAGCTAATTGGAGGAAATATGGCACAGATCACAACGGTACTTGTTTCATACGGAAGGCTTCAGGCTCTTTTCGAGCTCAGCTACAAATGGTATTCAGGCGATTTTGATACCTGGACCCGAACGGAGGGAATGCACGTGATCCCTGAGGGCGGGACCTGGTATCAACACAAAGCTACCGGCCGCGGTGCCGGAACGCTTAGCCTAAGCAACGGCAAAGGCGACAGCTCAATGTGGCTATACGATTTCGACCGAAAAGATGTTGGCCGGAGAGGGAAAGGAACCTTTCACGGATTTGACGCTCTCTACAATATTCCGAAATACGCCGACATAAACTGGGAGATCGTTCTGTTTGACTAGACCAGCCTTATCCGGTCTTGCTCAGTTGTAGGTACAACCACGCCTTGGCCTTTTGCCATTCGCGCATCACGGTGATCGGGGCCACGCCGATCGCTGCCGCTGTCTCCTCGACCGAGAGCCCGCCAAAGAAGCGCAGCTCAACAATGCGTGCCTTTCGTTCATCGAATTCGGCGAGTGCGGTGAGGGCTTCGTCGAGTGCCAGGATCTCAGGATCGGGGGAGCCGTCCATCTCCTCGGCCGCCTCGATCGAAAGTTTTATCATTACTGAGCCATCCTGCTTCGGCCGTTTCCGGGCAAAATCAACCAGTATCCTCCGCATTAGTTGGGCGGCCACGCCATAAAAGTGAGCCCTGTTTTCGAACTTCGCGTTGTTCCAGCCGATCAGCCGGACGAAGGCTTCGTTCACCAAGGCGGTCGGCTGGAGAGTGTGGTCGCCTCTCTCGCGGGCCATATAACGGCGGGCTATTCTGCGAAGCTCATCGTGGACGACCGGGGTCAGTTCCTCAAGAGCCGCCTCATCGCCGTCGCTCCAGCGTCTTAAAAGCTCCGTTACATTCGTTGAATCTTTTCCCGCCATCGGTCAAATAACCAGCAAAAACCTTAGGTTGACAAATTTACCACACGAAGTCGCGAAAAATAATTCTCGCCGGTGATAGTTTTCGCCGATCCGAAACGCATTCACTAACAAGTCCGAACGTAACTCCTCAAGGTAATAGGGGCGTCGGTAGGGAACTTATACGGACTACTTGGAGAAAAAAATGGCACATAAGGAATCAGTTCAGAACGAAGATCTTAAAGAGCAACTTAAAGGAAGGAACTTTTTTTGGAATGTCTCAAGCAGCGTTGGCTATACCTGCGCGAACAAACCTGCGGATGTACTTCTCGTACAGTTCTTTCTCAATCGATGGATCGCCGACTACAAGGAACATCTCCCGGAATGGAAACCGCTGGTCATGGACGGCAAGTTCGGTGGGAAAACGTGGCGGATGATCAAAAACTATCAGGGTTGG
>CAZGLZ010000218.1:0-1972 GCA_964526245.1 uncultured Chloracidobacterium sp.
CAACCTCCGACACCGAAAGCACTTCCTCGCTCGCCACCGTTCGGTGCTTACCGGTCGCGAAGACCATCCAGGTCGTCACGGTGCCCGGTGCGTCCGGCTGTGCTCGGTCCTGAGCCCATATCAATCGGCCCCGAAACGTGTCTTGAAAAAGTCCGCCGTCGATCTCAACGTCATAAACCTTTCCCACTTGCCACCGTCCAGATCTCGGCATCGTTATTCAATCTCCTCAAGTCTGATCAAAACGTGCGGCTGTTCGTCGCCGGCCGCTATCCACTTCTCGATCAGGCATTGGCTGATCTGCGTGTCGTCCGAAAATGCCAGGCCGGAAAGAGCGTCAAAGCATCCCTTTGCGAGATTATCTACGTCCGGCTTTGATACGTGGTGAGCCCGCGGCATTTCGCGCGTCTTGAATACCAAACGCTTTGGCCTCGGCATGACGAAGACCATTTCGCACCGCAAAGGCCCTGTAAGCAGCCGCCCGTTCGCATGGGCGAAAGCCATCTGAACGGTCGCCTTGAAAGCCTGGATCGGGTGCGTCCTGGATGTGTAGTTCTGTATGAACGTCCGACCGTTCGCACTGACCGCTCTGTGCTGCTGTCTCGGCTGTGCCACCGGCACTGCTGGTACTGTAAATTCGATCTTCATAAGTTTGATAGAACCGTGGGAGCGGTTCGGTTGCTACGCCAGGACCGTCGCTGCGGTATCAGCGAGTGCGGCACGAAGATAGTCGGCGATGGCGTGCCGAGCGTCCAATTCCCACTTGCCACCATCGGCAGGGTACAGGCGGACGGTCATGTCGTCATTGTCGATGCGGACAACGAACGGGCATTCCGGCTGCGTGACCTCGGGGAATGTGCGGAACGGCTGCAACATTACGGGGTTGACGATTCGCTCCTCCTCGACCTTGACGCCGCGCCGTGTCGCCACTTCCTGCGTCACCCCATCGTCACCAAGCCTGATCGAGGTATCCTTGACCAATGATCCAAGCTTGCGGATCAGGTCGTCCCGCTCGGACGTTTTGACAAAGCAGGATTGCAGCTCGATGACGGCCTGTTCGGTTTCGAGGTAGTTGATCAGTAGGCCAATCCCGATAGGCCGATGAACGGCCGTGATGGGCACGAAACGCCGATCCGTGTCCTTCACCACCGAACTCATGACCGACACCTGGGTCGGCGACTCGACTGTGACAAACGGGGCACTGCCTGCCCAATAATGAGCATCCTGGGATGTTTTGATGTACTCCACCAGGCCGGAAAGGCTCGCGATTACGATCGCAGCCGCTTGCGGCGGTAGCGGAGCCAAGTGCAGCGGCCGCGAAAACGCTTGCCCTTCCTGTGGCTGGATGGTCTGAACCCCAGCCGCCTGCTGAATGGTGCGGATCAGTTCTGAGTCCGCGGAACTAAAGTTGATGTCTGCCATTTGTTACTCGTCTCCTGTATTTAGTCGTGAACGATGCCCGGCCGATCAATGAACGGCCGGGGCTGCGGGCGATTCTTCATCCGCTTCAGCGAGATCCGAAAACGTCGCTTCGACGCCCGGCAGCACCTGCTGATTCGGAACGTAGGGCTTCGCGATCGGGTTGCCTTGGCTGTCTTTACCGAGATAAATCACCGACTTATCGCGGTCAACGTGGTCGCTCGGTTTCAGCGTCACCTTGTACGAAACCTCGGCCTCTCGTCGGCTCTTTGACGGAATCATCGTGATCGTGCATTGCACGACTCGAGGTTTCGTCGCCTTCTTGTTGGGATCTGCGATGTCCGCGACCGCCTTTGCCAAATACTCGTCGATTTGGTCAATGACATGCCCGCGGTCCAGATCGCGAAGTTTTAGGTTTTCTTCCATATCATTCTCCTGTTGTTGTTTTTACTTGCTCCGGAAACTCATTCCACTCGCGGCCGTCGAGCAGGCGGCCGGCTTGCTTTTTGCCGATGCGACGATCAACTTGCACCCCTTCGGTCCATCGTTTGTTGGT
>CAZGLZ010000219.1:0-1872 GCA_964526245.1 uncultured Chloracidobacterium sp.
CTGTGACGGCATTGGCAAGCGGATGTTCGGAATTGCGTTCGACGGAGGCGGCGAGACGCAGAAGCGTTTCTTCGCCCTGTTGCTCCCCTTCAGGGAGCGAACCTTGTTCGCCGTCTGACCCAGGGTTGCGGCCTTCGGCCTTACCCTGGGCTATTATCTGCGTCCCCGTTGGGGACAAGAAGATCTCTGTTACGACGGGTTTGCCTTTGGTCAAGGTGCCGGTCTTATCGACGACGATGGCGTTGACGGATTCGAGCGTTTCCAGAGCTTCGGCTTTTTTGATGAGTACGCCGTTCTTGGCACCGACTCCGGTTCCGACCATTATCGACATCGGGGTCGCGAGGCCGAGGGCACACGGACACGCGATTATCAGCACCGAAACCGCGGCTACGATCGCGTAGGTCAGGCTGCCGAATACGAGCCAGACGCCGAAGGCGACGATCGCAACGAGTATGACGGCCGGGACGAAATACGCCGAGACGACATCGGCAAGCCGTTGAATAGGAGCACGCGAACGCTGTGCTTCGCCGACCATCTTGACGATCTGGGCGAGGAGCGTTTCCTTGCCGACCCTTTCGGCACGCATCGTAAAAGAGCGGCTGCCGTTGATCGTTCCGCCGATCAACTTATCGCCCGCGTGCTTTTCGACGGGCATCGATTCGCCCGTTACCATCGATTCGTCGATAGAGGTGCTGCCTTCGACGATCTCGCCATCGGTCGGCACCTTTTCGTTGGCCTTTACGCGGAGCTTTTGGCCGGCCTCAACGTGGCGAAGATCGACCGTCTCCTCGGAGCCATCGGGAAAAATGACCGTTGCGGTTTCCGGTGCAAGCCGGAGCAGTTCCTTGATCGCCGAGGACGTTTGGGCACGTGCCTTGAGTTCTAACACCTGGCCTAGCAGAACGAGTGTTGTTATGACCGCTGCAGCTTCAAAATAGACCGGGATCAAGCCGGAATGGCCGTCGCGGAGCGATGCCGGGAAGAGCTGCGGTGCGAAAAGGGCGACGAGGCTGTAAAGCATCGCCGAGCCGGTGCCGATGGCGATCAGCGTGAACATATTTGGGCTTACGTTCTTGACCGAGGCCCAGGCACGCTCAAAGAACGGCCAACCGCCCCAGAAAACGACCGGAACGGCCAAGGCGAACTGTACCCACACCGAAACCGATGGCGAGACGAGCGAATGAAACGCCGGGAACATCTCACCCATCGCCAGAGCGAAGACCGGAACGGTCAACACGGACGAAATGGCGAACCGCCGCTTCATATCGATGAATTCGGGGTCGGGCTGGTCCTCAAGGCTGATCTCTTTTGGCTCGAGTGCCATCCCGCACTTCGGACAAGAACCGGGACCGATCTGCACGACCTCAGGGTGCATCGGGCAGGTGTATTCAACGTCAAGCGGCTGGTCTTCGGCCGGCTGAGGGCTGAGATACTTTTCCGGGTCAGCCTTAAATTTTGTAAGGCAGCCGTTCGAGCAGAAATGGTAGGTCTCGCCATCATGGACGTGCGAACCGGCGGCGGTCGCCGGATCGACCGTCATTCCGCAGACTGGATCGATGGCCTTTTCTGATCCTGCTTTATGTGCAGAGTGGTCTTCGGGGGCCGGGCTGCAGCAAGTTCCGTGGACCATCTCGGAGGCTGTACCGAGATACTTAGCCGGCTCTGCCGCAAACTTTGCTTTGCAGCCGGGATTGCAGAAATAATAGGTCGTGCCCTCGTGCTCGTAGCTGGCGGCAGCGGTCTCGGGAGTTACCGTCATCTTGCAGACGGGGTCGATGTGCGGTTCTGCTCCCGGTTCCGGAGCCTTGCGTCCGAGTTGTACGAGATTCGCTGTTTTCTGTGCTTTGCTTTCCATCGTTTAAGTCCTCTCTT
>CAZGLZ010000220.1:0-1858 GCA_964526245.1 uncultured Chloracidobacterium sp.
TTATTATCTGAGGACATATGACAGACACGAACAAAGCAGTTATTTTGAGTGCCGCACGGACGCCGACCGGCAAATTCCAGGGACTTCTTAAGGGTTTTACCGCGCCCGACCTTGCCGCTATCGCGATCAAAGA
Organism: uncultured Chloracidobacterium sp.; assembly: GCA_964526245.1. Lineage (GTDB taxonomy): Bacteria > Acidobacteriota > Blastocatellia > Pyrinomonadales > Pyrinomonadaceae > OLB17. The sequence continues at coordinate 134 of CAZGLZ010000220.1, forward strand.
AGCGGTCAAGCGGGCAGGACTTGAAGGTGCGGACGTCAACGAGGTGATCATGGGCTGCGTGGTCCAGGCGGGCATTGGTCAGGCTCCGGCTCGGCAGGCGGCCTTGAAGGCTGGCCTTCCGCCCGAGGTTTCCGCGCTTACGGTCAACATGGTCTGCGGCTCCGGGCTTCGTGCCGTGGCTCTCGCCTCGCAGGCGGTTCAGCTCGGCGATTCCGAGGTCGTCGTTGCCGGCGGAATGGAATCGATGTCGAACATTCCCTATGCGATGCCAGGTGCCCGCGACGGCTACCGGATGGGCAATCAGACGGTTACGGACCTGATGATCACCGATGGGCTTTGGTGTCCTTTTGAAAATTGGCATATGGGCAACACCGGCGAGGTCGTGGCCGAGAAGTACCAAATCTCTCGCGAGGAGCAGGACGATTTTGCCTTTAACTCGCACCGAAAGGCTGCTCAGGCCCAGCAAGCCGGCCGCTTTGCCGACGAGATCGTCCCGGTCGAAATACCGCAGAAGAAGGGCGACCCGATCGTGCTCAACTACGACGAGCCCGTCCGTCCGGATACGACGGTCGAGGCGCTCGGCAAACTCAAGCCCGCTTTCAAACGCGATGGCGGCACTGTTACAGCCGGAAATGCGCCGGGCGTTAACGATGGAGCCTCGGCGTTGGTCGTTACCTCGGCTGAGCGTGCGGCCGCACTCGGCATTGAGCCGCTCGCTCGCGTTGTCGCTTCGGCGACCTCGGGCATCGAGCCGAAGCTGATCATGATGGCCCCGGTCCAGGGCGTTCTCAACGTCCTCAGAAAGGCCGGCTGGGAGATGGGCGATGTCGATCTCTTCGAGCTCAACGAGGCCTTCTCCGTGCAGGCGCTCGGTGTGATGAAGGAACTCGGGCTCGATATGGACAAGGTCAACGTCAATGGCGGAGCGGTAGCGCTTGGCCACGCGATCGGCAACTCCGGCGGCCGCATTCTGACCACGCTGCTCTTCGAAATGAAGCGTCGCGGTGCGAAGAAGGGCGTCGCCGCACTCTGCCTCGGCGGCGGCAATTCGGTCGCAATGGCCGTCGAACGCGACTGATCCTTTCCACGAACCAGGTGAAGGCGGCTGTCTGATTGGCAGCCGCTTTTCGTTTTTCCAATCTCTTGCTGTTTCATTTTTTGCAGGGAGTGTAAGCATCTGAAACGGTTGAAACGGATGAAAGAAGTGAAGCGCCTGAAACACTTGAAGCGCGTGAAACAGGATCGAGTTTTGAGTCCCGGCTTACGAGAATTCCGAAGATCGCGTTGGGTGATAAGCCCTTGCTGACGCGCGGGCCTCCGACACGACACTTCGATCTCGGCATCCCGCATTTCTTGGTGTTCTGTTTTTTTTTCGGGCATCGCGCGTTCGCGGAAACGCCGTGAACAGCGGAAACATCGGAAACATCGCGAACGCCGGAAACATTGGAAACATCGCGAACATCCGGGACGCATGGGAAAGATGGAACACGCCGCCGGGCCTGGGGATTTGCGATGTTGGATTTCGGATTCGGGATTGGCATCGTCGCATTGTCAATTGTTAATTGGACCATCGTAAATTGGTTAAAAAGGACACTGGGGTTTGGTTTTCTTTCTTGGGTCTTCGGTGTCGGTATCTTCACACTACCGATTGGCACTCCGTTTAATTAGTAAGGGTCTAGAGTAGTTAAGCATCTTTTGATAGGTGTTAAGCTACTGAGATGCAAC
>CAZGLZ010000221.1:0-1821 GCA_964526245.1 uncultured Chloracidobacterium sp.
TGGCGACGCTCGATCACACCCGTGTCCGCGAGGAACGGCAGAACTTTGACGCGACCGGCCATTACTCAAGGCCGGATGTGCTTGAGCTGCGGGTAAACCGGGCAAGGCAGCGGGTCGCTAACTTTGAGGATTGAGCCACTGCCTCAGCATTTCTTCCTGTAGGTAAAAAGCGTGTTCAGGTTTATCGGCCCTGGACATTGGCAGCTTGAAAAAGACCGAGAGCTGTTCCTGAATTCCTCCTTCGCCTCGCTGTTGGGCAAAATCGAGGCATCGGGCGATCTCGATGGCGAGTGGTGCGGCGAGGATCGAATCCTTACAAAGAAAATTCACCTTTATCTGCATCGTCTGGCCGAGAAAGCCGCGGATATCGATATTGTCCCACGCCTCTTTGTTATCACCGCGAGGCCGGTAATAGCGGATATCGACGATGTGGTCCTCGACCGGATAGCCGAGAATCTCGTCAAGTACGCTCTGCTTAGTCTTTACCTTCGAGGCAAGCGATTCTTCATTTGAAAGAGCAAGCCCGTCGCGGTTACCGAGGATGTTGGTCGAATACCAGCCATCAACGTGGAGAGCACGGCTCTTAAGAGCCGGGGCGAGCACCGTCTTGATGAACGTCTGCCCGGTCTTGCCGTCCTTTCCCGCGATCGGAACGTTCTGTTTCTTTGCAAATTCAATCAACGCCGGAATATCAGCGGCAACCGAAGGCGTGAAGTTCCCATATGGCACGCCTTCGGCGATCGCGGCGTAGGCGTAAAGCATCGCGGGCGAGATGGCTGCAGATTTTTCGTCGAGACCTTTTTCGAACGCATCGAGCGAGTCGAACGCTTCATTGCTCTCTGTGGCGAGCTTTTCGGTCGAGGCAAGATTTATGACGACTACCGAATCGCAGCGGCCCTTGAATTCGGCAAGGTTCTTCCTTAGCGTATCGATCACGTCGCCATGTCCGCCCGCGATCTTGTTCTCCCCATCGATCAAGGAAAGAAAGCGCTCATCGCCGATGGCAGGCCAGGGTTTGATCTGTGCAAGTTCATTCTCAACCGCGACGTGCTGTTTGTAAGTCAGTACCTCGTGGTTTGCGGCGGCCTTGGCGAGATCATCGGGGAAAAGATCCCAACCTGCGAAAACGATGCCTGTATAATCGGCAAGCCCTTCAACTTCATGACCCGCAAGCGGAAGCCCCTCGGTACCGATCAGCCCTTTTTTCAGCAGTTCGACGCCCGCGGCCATGGTCGTTCCGACCGCTCCGCCGACGCCGACAACTGCAATGCCTAATACTCTACCGGCCATAAGGAAGCGTAAGTTTACAATTTTGGCCTTCAAGTCTCAAATCAATTTCGGGTAAAGCTTTTAGCTGTAAGCCGTTAGCTATTAGCCGGAAACCTTATGCCGGTCGTAGGTTCGGGCAAGTTCGCGCTTGAGAAGCTTGCCGGTCGGGCCTTTTGGAATGTCGTCGACGAAGTGAACGGTCTTCGGGCATTTGAAGTCGGCGAGGTGGAGTTTACAGAAGCCGATGATGTCCTCTTGCGTGATGAGAGAACCACCCCGTCCACCCGGAGCGGCGGCCACCCCTCCTTCGTAAGGAGGGGAGTTTTCAAATCCGTCTTTGAGCACGATGAAGGCGGCGACCTCTTCACCGTAAAGCTTGTCCGGAACTCCAATGACGGCTGCGTGGGCGACCGCGGGATGCGTGTAGAGAAGATCATCGATCTCGCGGGGATAAATATTCTCACCGCCGCGGATTATCATGTCGGTCTTACGATCGGCGATGTAGAAGTAGCCGTCGGCGTCGCGATAGCCGATGTCGCCGGTGTGGAACCA
>CAZGLZ010000222.1:0-1789 GCA_964526245.1 uncultured Chloracidobacterium sp.
TTATCGGCGATAGTTGATGACCTCGCCTGTGTCGTTTCGGCGGGTGCTGATGCCGTTTCGGAGCCTCGAGACCGAAGCAATGGCACCGTCGATGTTGATCATATTGCCGTTCATCCAGTAACCGTATGACATACCGCCGCCGATGTTGGCAGTGATCGAGCCGTTGTTCTGGATCGTAAGCGTGATCCGCTCACCACCCGGGCCGGTTCCGTAGAACGTGCCGCGAGCCCATGAAGGCGGAGATGCTTGGTTGCCGCCGCCCCAACCGCCGCCGCCGGTCCGGGTATAAGCAATACGCTCTCCCGTATCCGTACGCTGGGTCAGAATTCCATTGCCCTGGCGGGTTACCCGTGCGACCGCACCATTGATATTGATGTAGTTGCCGCGAGTAAATCGCCCATATGATACCGAACCGTTGATGTTCGCGGTCACATTTCCGTTCGGGTTGATGGTCAGTGTGATCTGCTCGCCACGCGGCCCTGTTCCGTAGAAGGTGCCGTCGGCCCAGTTCGGCGGGTTAACGGTCTGGCCACCGCCCCAGCCTCCTCCTCCGCCGCCACCGCCTTGCCAACCGCCGCCGGCGATGCCGGGAAGGTCGTAAGTGTCAGCAACTTGGTTAACTTCACGCCGGAGCCGATTCCACTGCCGCTCGATATTCCTGCGGAAGGCGATCGAGTTCATCGTATTGTTAAGCGGGGCTGCGGCATTGACGACCCGCTGGACCTGATTCCTGCTCCGCCACCAATTATTGTCCCGGTCAAAATTGCTTCTCAGCCGGTCGGTCTCGTTCTCAAAGTTGTCGACCTGGTTTCGGTAGGTGCGCTTCTGGCCGCCGCTCAAATTGCTGCGGTCCAGTTCATTGCGGAAATCCCGACGAAACTCATCGGCCGCAACTTCCATTTCGCGGATGATCGAATCGACCCGCTCTCTCGAATATTGGCCGACGTATCGCCCCTGGCCGTTCACATCGGTGGCTGTAAAGGCCGCGAAAAGACCGGCCACGAGGCCGATCACAAAGATCGAAATTGTATTTCTTTTTATCATAGGTTCCCCCTAAGTTCGAATCGCTAGCCGGAGCCGTTTATCGCTGTTGGGCCGTGCGCAGCGATACTGCTTTCAGCTCAAACACCTTATGCCAACACGTCCGGCGGGTGAAATTCGTTGTTTCTGCGCCTGCGATTATATTTCAATTCGAATTTCAATACAATTGAATTATTGATGAAGAATCTCTCGGACTACGACTTCAATTTGCCCGAAGACCAGATCGCAGAGCGGCCGGCAGAGGTGCGCTCGGCCTCTCGGATGTTGGCCGTTGACCGGCACGCGCAGAGTTTTGATGACAGCCAATTTGAAAGGTTGCCGGATTTCTTGCGTCCGGGTGACCTTTTGGTCGTCAACAACACGCGTGTTTTTCCTGCCCGCCTGATCGGCAGGACCGAAACGGGAGCGACGGTCGAGCTTCTTTTGGAAAATGACCTCGGGAACAGTGAATGGCGAGCTCTCGCCCGTCCTGCCCGGAGACTGAAGCCCGGTAAGCAGATCGTTTTCGACCCGGAACTCTTCGCGGAGTTGATCGACCGCGGTGAGGGCGGAATGGTTAGGGTGCGATTTAACGCCGAAGGCGACCTGTTCGAGCATTTCGACCGCGTTGGCCGGACACCGCTGCCGCCTTATATCAAACGCGACCTCGCATCGCCCGACGAAGACCGCGAGCGATACCAGACCGTCTATGCGGAGAAACGCGGAGCGATCGCCGCACCGACCGCCGGACTCCACTTTACCGAAGATG
>CAZGLZ010000223.1:0-1737 GCA_964526245.1 uncultured Chloracidobacterium sp.
AGCCGCTGTATCTCGCTCGTGCCCTCGCCGATGGTGCAGAGCTTTGCGTCTCTCCAATACTTCTCGGCCGGGTAATCTTTGGTGTAGCCGTAACCGCCGTGGATCTGGATCGATTCTTCGGCAACGCGGACCGCCGTCTCCGAGGCATAGAGCTTGGCCATCGCGGACTTTTGCGTCACGGGCTTGCCTGAATCCTTGATCGCCGCGGCCTGAAGAGTTAGCAAACGGGCACACTCGATCTGAGTCGCCATGTCGGCGAGCTTGAACTGTATCGCCTGAAATTCGGCGATCGGTTTACCAAACTGCTCCCGCTCTTTTGCGTATTTCACGGCAGCTTCATAGGCACCCTGAGCAATGCCGACCGAAAGTGCGGCGATCGAGATCCGGCCGCCGTCAAGTATCTGCATCGCCTGCAGAAATCCCTCGCCTTCGTTCCCGAGCATATTTTCCTCGGGCACGTAGCAATCTTCGAAAACCACGGAAGCGGTTTCAGAGGCACGCATCCCGAGCTTGTTCTCTTTCTTATCAGGGCGGAAGCCTTCCATCGACTTATCAAAAATAAACGCCGAGATGCCGCGGTTGCCCTTCTCTTTATCGGTCACGGCAACTGCGACGAGTGTATTGCAGGCGATCGCATGCGTAATGAAATTCTTCGAACCGTTGACCATCCAACCGCCGTTAGAGCGGATCGCGGTGGTCCGCGTGCCGGAAGCGTCCGATCCTGCCTGCGATTCCGTCAATCCCCAGGCACCGAACGACTCACCCCGAGCGAGCGGGACGAGGTAGTCCTTTTTCTGCTGCTCGGTCCCGAACATATAGATGTGGTTCGAGCAAAGCGAGTTATGCGCAGCAACGGAAAGCCCGACCGACCCGCAGACGCGGCCGAGTTCTTCGATTATGGTGGCATATTCCACATAACCCATTGCCGAACCGCCATACTCTTCTGGAAAGATGATTCCCATCAGGCCAAGCTCGGCAAGCTTTGGCCGGAGCTCAATGGGAAAGTGCTGAGACTCGTCCCATTCCATCACGTTCGGGCGAATCTCGCTCTCCGCAAATTCCCTGATGCTGTACTTGATCTGCTGTTGTTCTTCCGTTAGTTCGAAGTTCATAGGTGTATAACGAAATATTATGATTGCATAATGCACGGTTTCAGGGCAAGTTTTTCGGGAGAAATTGTTTCCGGCCCGGCCTTGCGGCTAAACTGAGGTGATGCAAATGAAGGGAAGGGAACTTTCGACCGACGATGAGATACGCGAACTACTGCGAGCGACGCGGGAGATCGCAGTACTTGGGATCAAACCCGAGACGCACGCGATGCAGCCGGCGTTTTACGTAACGAAATACATGCAGGACGCGGGATACAAGATCATTCCGGTACCTGTTTATTATCCCGACGTTACGGAGATCTTGGGCGAGCCGGTCTTTCGCGATCTAAGAGAAATACCCGGCGAGCGAGATATGGTCAACGTTTTTCGGCGGCCAAATGATATCGATAAGCACGTTGACGAGATCATTGCCGCTAAGCCAAGATCGGTCTGGTTCCAGCTTGGGATTCGCAATGACGCGGCAGCGAGGGCATTCACCGAAGCGGGAATCGATGTTGTGCAGGACCGTTGTCTCTTGGTCGAGCATCGGGCTCTATTATGATGATCTGTTGGGTTTTCTTGGAGCGAGAAGGGAACGGACCTCTTTTTCCGTGAGTTTCCTGTGACGTCCGACCGGAAGGCCGAGGTC
>CAZGLZ010000224.1:0-1609 GCA_964526245.1 uncultured Chloracidobacterium sp.
TTGGTGGAGTCGAGGGGGATCGAACCCCTGACCTCATGAATGCCATTCATGCGCTCTCCCAGCTGAGCTACGACCCCGATTTCCGCCCCGAAGGGCAAATTCTGAATCTACCGAAATTGCCGCGACGCGTCAAGGGCTGTAAGGGAGTGAAGAGTGGTTAGGGACGAGGACGAGTGGCGTGGCAAAGTAACCTCACTACTCACTATTCACTATTCACTATTCACTATTCACCATTCACGATTTACAATCACCGTCCCTTGAACTCCGGCTTTCGTTTCTCCAAAAACGCCGAGACGCCTTCCTGCTTATCCTCGGTCGAAAAGACAATCGCAAAAAGGTCGACCTCACGCCGCAGGCCTTCATCGAGGTTCGACCGCGAAGCGAACTTGACCGCTTCTTTGCAAAGCTGAAGTGCGATCGGGGCTTTCGATGCAATCTTTTCGGCGAGTTCCATCGTCTTTGCCTCAAGTTCCGCGAGCGGAAAAACGTGATTGACGAGCCCGAATCGATGGGCAGTTTCGGCGTCGACCATATCGCCTGAGAGGATCATCTCCATCGCCCGGCCTTCGCCGATCAGGCGCGTAAGCCGCTGCGTTCCGCCGCCGCCAGGCATTATGCCGAGATTGATCTCCGGCTGCGAGAACTTCGCATTCTCGCTCGCGACGCGAAGGTCGCAGGCGAGTGCAAGTTCATTTCCGCCGCCTAGGCAAAAGCCGTTGATCATCGCGATGACCGGCTTCGGGAAAAGATCGATCTGATTAAATAGCGTCCGCTCATAGAAGACCGCCCGCTGCGTCACCGGAGTTTTGCCCTCAAATTCGCTGATGTCCGCACCGGCAATGAATGCCTTTTCGCCCGCACCCGTTATGACGACCACCCGAACGTTGTCGTCGCGGCGAAATTCATCAAGAGCGGCGATGCCCTCGGCGTGGACCTCGCTCGATAGCGAGTTCAGCTTCTCCGGCCGGTTTATGGTGAGCACAGCAACGTGCCCGCGGTGCTCTACACTTATCGAATTATAGTTGCTCATAAAATACTATCGACAGGCAATTTTCGGCCTGCCGATCCTGGTATTGGATTTTCGTGCGGTCCCTATTCTGTTACGCCTTCGGCGATGTTGTCATCGGCGATCCAGGCGACAAAAAGCCGTAGCCAGCTTTCCTGATGCTCGACGATCGTAACGCCGACGCGGTGCGAGCCGTAGCTTGCCGGAGTCACGCGAACGACCTTTGCCTTGACCTCGACCGGGACTCCGTCCGGCCGGTGTGACCGCAAGTAAAGGCTGTCGCCGATCTGGATCTCCTGGTTTAGCTGAAAGAGAGCGCCGAGCGTTGAGATGTCGTCGGTTTCGGTCGGCTCGCTCCAAGCGGCTCCGTCCTCGGTCCGTCCGGAAACGACCACCGGCAGGCGAAGCGCCATCCGAAGGGCAAATCGCCTTTCTTCAAACTTGGGCTGGCTCGTTGTAACCATGTGACAAAGGAAAACAGGAACGGAAGCATCTGGCCCGAGCTTGCTGCCCCCGGACGGAATAGAACCCGAAAATTCGGGAATCACTATAGGTACGGAGCGGCCCTTACGTTCGACTAACCAAATACTCGATAGTTATACT
>CAZGLZ010000225.1:0-1598 GCA_964526245.1 uncultured Chloracidobacterium sp.
TGGTGGAGATGAGGGGGATCGAACCCCTGACCTCGGCATTGCGAACGCCGCGCTCTCCCAGCTGAGCTACATCCCCGAAACGTAAATGATAATTGATAGATGAGAGGCGAAATTAGTCTCATCTATCTTCCGCCTTTATCAAGCCCGCGGGCCGGCCGGAGGGCTGCCTCAGATAGAAAAACAGCCGATGTTCACGACCGGTCCGCAACCGAAATTATCATCTATCACTTATCAATTTTCAACTAATTTATCAATTTACGGCTCCGGCCGGCAGCAGCGAGCCCTTCGGGTCCGAGACGTAGGCGTAGCCGTCCTCGATCTTCCCGATCATCCCGTGAAAGTGGATCTCGTCGCCCGAAACTACGACCACCGCATCGCCGGGGCTGACCTTTTTTTCATCGACCGGAAACTTGATGATCGTCGCGTTGCCGTTCTCGTGTGCGACCGCTTCGTATTCAAAGGTCGCCGCGTCAAAACTAAGTGTTTGTGAAAATGAAACTTCCATTGTGTTCTCCGTTAGTCAGAGTCTAAGCTCCCGAAATGCGAAAGTCCAAGCCGATGGCGTCGTGGTCTGAAAGCGGCGTGCCGCTGGCATCGCGAAGTTCGCCGATCGTTTTGACCGCCGCGTCGTGTGCGGGCTCGATGCCTTTACCGGCAAACCAATCCAACCGCCCCGAAACGCTGCCGCCGACGCGGTTCGCCGCCCAGAATATGAATGGGAAACACCACTCCGGCACCCAGTCGCGGAGGTTCGTGTTCTTTTCGATGCTCTCGACGTGATAGTGGAGCGTTCCGGCACCGAGTTCATTGAGGTTGCGGAAATCGTAGCCGCGGCGTTCGAGCATCTGGAAAAGCGGCCGCTCGAAATATCGCTCCGGATGCGGCAAGTGATTTTTCGCCACGTTCTTCGGCCCCATGAGAACGCGACGCCAATAGCCCATTATCGCCCGCCGCGAGCTTTGCGAATTGAACGTCGTCGTGTTCCAGTCGCCGCCGATAACGGTCGGAAGCGGCGGCAGCGTATCGAGATGGTCAAGAATGATCTGCATCTGCAACCGCCGATGGGCACGCGAGCAATGCGAATCAAGATGCACCGTCACGGCCCGGAAAGTCCCCGCCGGATGTTCGACATCGGCGATCAACGCCCGGAGCCAGCCAAGCCGCTTTTCTTTGCCCCACATCTTGTCCTTGCCATTCGGGATCGGCACGGCGTGGATATTTCGCATCGGCCACTTCGAGAACATCGCGAGGCCGTGGATCGACTTCGTATTCTCGCCCTCGGCCATCGCCTCAACGCCGCTGCCTTTCTGCAACGCGATATAGACAGGTGCGAAGGCGTAGTTCATCCCAAGCTCCCGGGCAATCTCCTGTGCAACAAAGCGGTTCCCGCTCCGGGCCATTCCATGATCAAGCTCGGTGAGCAAAAGCACATCTTTATCGCGCAAATCGCTGTGCGTTTTAAGCGAGTCAAGTATGCCCTCAAAAACGCAGCCGCGTTCGATGTTCCAAGCGATGGTCCTAATTATTTCCGCAGCCTCGTCACCATTCGGCCGCTCGGCAGCCTCCTCGTGAACTACTCCATTGAGGATGCGCTCGGC
>CAZGLZ010000226.1:0-1505 GCA_964526245.1 uncultured Chloracidobacterium sp.
CCGTCGTTGTCAAAATCGCCCCGAACGGCTCCCATCGAAACGCCGTTCTCGCGGCTGTTCAGATCGGCGATGCCGAGTGGGGCAGCAACGTCGGTGAAGGTGCCGTCGCCGTTGTTTCGATAGAGGGCATTCTTGGAGCCCTCGCTGCTGTTAGTGAAGTAAAGATCATTCCAGCCGTCGCGGTCGAAATCGACGACCGAAACACCGGCGCCCATCGAGGCGATGATCGGCATTATGTGGTCAAGCTTCGGGTCGAGTCTGGGCGAGGTGTGCGCGAACTTCACTCCGATTTCGTTGGCAACTTCCGTGAAATAGAACCCGTAGCGGTCAAGGGCCGCTTGCGAGTCGACCTGAACCTGGGGCGAACTGTAACTTCCCCGCAGCCAAAACGGCACGGAAAGGAGAGCGATGAAAAGGATGACAGCGAAGATCCTTCCGAATTTGTTCATGCCAGCCTAAAGTTTACGGGTTTCTGACCTTTGAGCGAAATCCGTCGGGAGCAACGTACCGTGTGTGAAAATCCTTCCAGTCTTCTCGGAAGCGTTTGAAAACGGGGTCATCCTCAAGCCGGCCGGGCGGAGTTGAGTAGTCGTTCGTCTCGCGGCTCGGGAGCGGCAGCAGTGTCTTTGAGAAAACCGAATTGAGGTCGCCATCCTTGATCCAGCCATTGCCGACGATGACAAAATCACGCTTAAATCCCGGCGGCGGATCGGGCAAAGCCGGGAACTTTAGCACGAGTTCATCGCCAGCATTCATAAGCACCATACGGCCATCGACGCCCGCGAGCAATTCTTTGACATCGCCAAAACGAGTGTAATAGCCCTCGAGGTCGCGCCAGCGTTGGCCTGTCGTTAGTATCTGATCGTAAATCGGTTTCTCGGGCGACGAAGCGTTCGGTTTTTCGATGACCGAAAAGCCGCGATATCTCAGTTCTGCAGTGCCGAGGGCGAGTTCGTGCGTTCGATTTTCATTCGTCGCGGCGGCAGTTGACCACGCAAGGCGGTCCCAATAGATCTCCATGTTCGTCCGAAGGCGGAAACGCCGATAGCCCTCGGGTAGTTCGAGCAGCACCGTTTTCATCTTACCGGCAGGGAAGCCGAGATTTTCTTTCGCGGTTTGCCAGCCGCCGCTGCCATTGGGAACTTCGATGCTAAGGCTCCGCGGTGGAGCGTGCGAACTCTGGCCGAGTTGGACGTTTATCGAAGCGTCCGTCGGGTAAAGCCAGCCATCGGCGATGAGCGTCAGCTTTCGGTCCGCCGGAGCATCCTCGGGCAGCGTAAGCTCGACCCAATGATCCTCGGCGACGCCCTGAAACCTTCCGCGTTTAATGCCGTCGAGATAATTCTCATCTACTTTGAGAATTTGCTCTGCAACATCGCGTCCTTTGTGGTCGGTAGCTGCGAGAAAGGACTTAGCTTGTTCGAAGGTAAAGACCTCAAGCGGTGGAGGTGGAACGGCAAAGCGTTCATCGGTGAAAACCTCAACCGTTTCGGGATGATCGATCG